>JADGER010000061.1 GCA_016744315.1 Sulfurovaceae bacterium | reverse complement strand
ATATATTACATTATATTAGAAAAAAATGATAAATTTTAAAAAGTGTATTATTCGGTAACATTAGAAAAAAATGATTTATAAGAAAAGATGATAAAGAGAGTAAAATTTTGTTTAGAAGAGATTTCAGAGAGAAAGTCTCTCTGAAAAAAAAGATTAAAGTTGTGGACCTGCACCTGAAAAATCAAATTCTGCACCATGACCATCATATCTACTATAGTTGTCTATAAACATAGAGGCTAACTTTCTAAGTGTCTCATCATAAGCATCTTTATCTTCCCAAGTATTACGAGGATTAAGGATAGCATTATTATATACACCATCAAGCATTGTTGGTACTTGGAGGTTGAATACATCAACAGTCTCAAACTCTGCATCGTTGATAGATCCACTTAGAATATCATCTATGCAGGCTCTTGTGTCTTTGAGACTCATTCTCTTACCAACACCATATGCACCACCTGTCCAACCAGTATTTAGAAGATATACATTAACACCATGTTCATCTATCTTATCACCGAGAAGTTTTGCATACTCTGTTGGGTGTAGTGGTAAAAATGCTTCACCAAAACAAGCAGAAAATGCTGCAACAGGTTCTGTAATACCTCTTTCTGTACCTGCAACTTTTGCAGTATATCCACATAAGAAGTAATACATAGCTTGCTCTTTAGTAAGTTTACTTACAGGAGGTAAAACACCAAAAGCATCTGCTGTTAGAAAGATAATATTTTTTGGATGACCTGCCATAAGATCTTCTTTATGGTTTATAATGTGTTCTATTGGATAAGAAACTCTTGTGTTTTCTGTTTTTGATCCATCATCATAATCAACTTCACCATTTGCATCATAAACAACATTTTCCAAAAGAGCATCTTGTGTAATAGCTCCAAATATTTCAGGTTCACCTTTTGGGTCTAGGTTAATAACTTTTGCATAACATCCACCCTCAAAGTTAAAGACACCATCATTATCCCATCCATGTTCATCATCACCAATTAAGGCACGATTTGGATCTGTTGAGAGTGTAGTTTTCCCTGTTCCTGAGAGTCCAAAGAAGAGACAAACATCTCCATCTTTCCCAACATTTGCAGAACAATGCATAGGAAGTTTATTTTCTAATGGTAGCCAGTAATTCATCATAGAGAAGATACCTTTTTTCATCTCTCCACCATACCAAGTTCCACCAATAATAGAAATATTCTCTTCTACATTAAACATAACAAAAACATCAGAGTTAAGACCATGCTCTTTATATTTTTTGTTGGTAGCTTTACAAGCATTATATACTGTGAAGTCAGGTAAAAATTCATTGACTTCATCAGCAGGAGGACGAATAAACATATTTTTAACAAAGTGTGCTTGCCATGCTATTTCTGTAATAAATCTAACTTTTTTGCGACTCGCTAGACTAGATCCTGCATAGACATCAATGATATAAATATCTTTTCCAGAGAGTTGCTCTTTTGCCAAATCAAGTAGCTCATCAAATATCTCTTTTTTTACAGGCTGATTAATATCACCCCATGCTATATGCTTATTAGAAGGCTCTTGGTCTACAAAGTATTTATCTTTGGGACTTCTACCTGTAAATATACCTGTATCACACATAGTAGCACCACTTGTAGAAAGTTTCGCTTCACCCTTGTTTACTTCATGTGCTTGCACTTCATTATAGCTAGGATTGTGGTATATTCTACCAATATTCTTCAATCCAAGATCATCAAGTCCGTTAGGTTTTCTAGTAGTCATATTTTCCTCTTTTACTTAAATATAGAGAGCAACACACCTGCTGCTACTGCTGAACCAATTACTCCAGCAACATTTGGACCCATAGCGTGCATGAGCAAAATATTACCTGGTTTCTCTTCTGAACCAACTTTACTTACAACCCTCGCTGCCATTGGTACAGCAGATACACCTGCTGCTCCAATAAGTGGGTTGATAGGCTCGTCAGAGTATTTATTCATAACTTTAGCCATCAAAACACCTGCTGCTGTTCCTGCTGAAAAAGCTAGAAGACCAATAATCATAATACCTAATGTTTCTACAACTAAGAACTTATCAGAAGCAAGTGTTGAACCAACTCCAAGTCCTAAGAATATAGTAACAATATTTATAAGTGAGTTTTGCATCTCATTCGAGAGACGATCTACCACACCAGATTCTTTAGCAAAGTTACCAAAAGCAAATGAACCAATTAATGGAGTTGCATCAGGAAGTACTAATATAGTCATAGCGATTACTACTAGTGGAAAGAGAAGTTTTTCAATTCTATTTACTTTTCTAGTACTTTTCATAACTATTTGTCGTTCTTCTTTGGTAGTCAATGCTCTCATTATTGGCGGTTGTATTACAGGAACAAGAGCCATATATGAGTATGCTGCTACTGCTATTGCACCAAGAAGTTCTGGAGCCAATGCTGAAGCAATAAAGATAGATGTTGGACCATCCGCACCACCAATAATACTAATAGCAGAACACTGTTTAAGTGTAAAGTCTACCATACCAGTATATTGAGAAAGAGCAGCGGCACCTACAAGTGAACCAAAGATACCAAATTGTGCAGCACCACCAAGTAATGCTGTTTTTGGACGAGAGAGAAGAGGACCAAAATCAGTCATAGCTCCAACACCCATAAAAATTAGAAGTGGAAAGAATTCGTTTGCAATACCCATATTATAGATAATTCCAAGCATACCATGGTCACTTGTCATATTAGCTATAGGTATATTGGCGAGTAACCCTCCAAAAGCTATAGGAAGTAGAAGAAGTGGCTCAAAATTCTTGGAGATCGCTAGATAAAAAAGGACACCAATAATGATAAACATCATAATTCTACCAAAACCTTGAGCAAAGATACTCATCTCTTCACCTTGACCATTTTTTACACCCTCTTGAGGTTGTATAATGGCTTTGAGTCCTGTAGTATCATAGAAGTTTATAAGCATTGAACCTATACCTTGGGATTCATACACTTTTTCTTCAGTAACTTCTGTCGTTGCCTCAGATTGGGCATGCTCACTTGCTTGAACAGTGATACTTAATGTTGCAAAAGCAAGCATTAGCATCAAAAAGAGTTTTTTTACTTTCATTTCTACTCCATTGTAGCGAGAAGCTGTCCATCATTTACTGTATCATTAACATTAACATTGATTGACTTAATAGTACCATCTTGTGGTGCTGTAATATCAATCTCCATTTTCATAGCTTCAAGAATCATAATCTTATCACCTTCTTTTACACTATCACCTGGAGAAAGTAAAATTTTCCATACATTTCCTGGTGTTTGTGAATCTATTGTTATACTTCCTGTACCACCCTCAACAAGTGTAGATGTTGGAGTTGGTGTAGAACTCTCTACAGCTTCTGAAACTTGAATATCAGCATTACCTTCTGCTACTTGAACGCTAAACTTCTTACCATCAACTACTACTGTATAATTTCCTGCCATATCTACTTCTCCACTATTATTTTCTGCTTCTGTGCTATTCTTTCTTACCATCAATGGACCTTCACCCTTGAGGAACGCTATACCTTTTTGATCACAAGAACCAGCAATAAAGATATTCTCTTCACTTGTTTCTAATCCCTCTTCCTCAAGGATTTTAGTCCAATGAGCAATTGATTTTGTAGAATCATTATCTGCAATATCAAGAGGGTTTTCTGTAGTAGGCTCTAGTTTTAGTTTTTCACTTGCTAATTTAACTAATTTAGCATCTGGTGCAACAGGTGTTTTTCCAAAATAACCAAGTACCATGCGACCATAACCTGGAGCTATTTGTTTCCATGGACCAAACATAACATTAGCATAAGCTTGTTGCCAGTAAAATTGACTTACAGGTGTTACAGAAGTACCATAACCACCTCTTTCAACAACTTCTTTCATAGCTAGGATTACTTCATCAAATCTCTCTAAGTTACCACTATCTCTCATCATTTGCGTATTGGCAGTCAAAGCACCACCAGGCATAGGTGAGAATGGAATAAGTGGAGAAACTTGTGTAGCTTCAGGTGGAATCATATAATCTTTAAGACATTTATTGAGTTCTTCTTCATATTTGAGTATTTTTGGAAGTTCAAGATCACCTAGATTATAGTTAGTACCTTTTGTAGCATGTAGCATAGTCAAAATATCTGGTTGACTTGTACCACCACTTACAGGAGCTGCAGCCATATCAATACCATCTGCTCCAGCTTCAAGAGCAGCAAGGTAACTTGCAACACTTACACCAGCAGTTTCATGCGTATGAAGTCTAAGGTGTGTTTTTTCGCCAAGAAGCTTTCTTGCCATAGCGATAGTTTCGTAGACTTTGTGTGGACTTGATGTACCACTAGCATCTTTAAAACATACACTATCAAAAGCAACTCCACTATCTAAAATATTTCTCAATGTTTTCTCATAGAATGCTACATCATGTGCACCCTCACATCCAGGAGGAAGATCCATCATTGTTACAACAACTTCGTGGTTAAGACCATGTCTTTTGATACACTCTGCACTATATGCTAGATTATCTACATCATTAAGAGCATCAAAGTTACGGATTGTTGTTGTTCCATGTTTTTTGAATAGTTTTGCATGCAAATCTATCATTTCACGGCTACCAGTGTCAAGCATTACTGTATTAATACCTCGTGATAGGGTCTGAAGGTTTGCTTCAGGTCCAACAATTTCACGAAATTTATCCATCATTGCAAATGCATCTTCTTGTAGATAAAAATAAAGACTTTGAAATCTAGCACCTCCACCAAATTCAAAATGCTTGATACCTGCTTCTTTGGCTGCACTTACTGCAGGAAAAAAGTCATCCATAAGAACGCGTCCTCCAAAGACAGATTGAAATCCATCTCTAAAAGTTGTATCCATCACATCAATATATTTTTTAGCCATGTTTCTACCTTATATTATGATTTGTTTTTGTTAAACTCTGTAATAGCAGCAATAATAGCAGCTGTACGAGCTTTTTCATCTGTTGCCTGTACAGTTGGTTTTGTAACAGGTTTTTTCTCAGGAAAATATTTTCCTACGAGTTTCGCTTGCACTTTCATCAACTGTACCAATACTACCAAGAAGATGAAAACAACAATCATCCCCAACACCATAAACTTTAGAGCTTCGCTTACTAAATGTATCTCTTCCATTCAGACTACCTTATAAGAGTTTTATACGCTAATTTTAAAACAATTTTCCTTGCTAGAACTTGAAGAATGACCTAAAATTGATAAAATGCCACTTATCATCTTTTTTTACGACGATTGTTCCCTTTTGCTCCTCTTTTTTGATGAATATAACTATCCATAATTTCATCAACTTTCTCTTGATTTAAGCCTATTTGATTTTCTGAAGAGTAATCTTGTTCATTCATAATCATTGAAGCTATTTTTTTGAGAAATAATTGATGATCCATTCCTTGAAGATGATGCAAAAGTCTATCAACATCTGAATGTATTTCAGTATTTCGTATCATATTTGCAAGATATTCAATAGAAGAGTTATCAATACTATTAGTATTATTTGTAATTGTAGCTAATCGCATATCAGCACCAACTTCTTTTTGTATCCGCTGGAGTTCTCTAAATTCTTCTGTTGATACAAGAGTAATGGCTTGACCACTTTTTCCTGCTCTTCCTGTTCGTCCTATTCTGTGTACATAACTTTGTGGATCAAAAGGAATATGATAATTGAAGACATGAGAAACATTTTTGACATCTAAACCTCTGGATGCAACATCTGTAGCAACCATAATTTTGATTTCACCTCGTCTATAGCCTTTGATCATAGCATCGCGTTCATACTGCTCCATATCTCCATGGAGACCTTTTGCATTGAAGCCCATAGCTGATAAATGTTCACTCAATCTATCAACTTCTCTTTTCATACGACAAAATACAATACATTTATCTGTATTTTCTGTTTCTAAGAGTTTTACTATAGCATCATCTCGTTCATGCTCATGAATAACATAATAGCGTTGGTCTATAATATTATTGGTTGTTGCTTCATCTTTCTTGACTACTGATATAAACTCAGGGTTATATAAAATATCATCAGCAAGTTCTTTGATAGGTTCTGGCATTGTTGCAGAAAAAAGCAGTGTTTGTCTATTTTGTGGGATATATTCAAATATCTCTTTGATCTCTTCAAGGAAGCCCATATCGAGCATTTCATCCGCTTCATCCAAAACTACAATTTCAGGATTGAAAATATCAATTTTCCCTTTTTTATAGAGATCTTTAAGTCTTCCAGGTGTGGCTACAACAATCTGTACACCTTTATGTATAAGAGCAATTTGTCTTCCATATCCAACACCACCATAAACAGTGAGTGTTCGTATTCCTGCAAAGCGTCCTAAATGATAGAGTTCATCACTTACTTGTGTAGCAAGTTCTCGTGTTGGTGTAATTACTAAGGCTCTTTCAATCTCTCCATTAGCAATCTTATGTAACATTGGCAATCCAAATGCCGCTGTTTTCCCTGTCCCTGTATGTGCTTGACCTACCATATCCTTTCCAGCTTCTATAATAGGTATAGCCATCTCTTGGATTGGACTTGGCTCTCTAAAGCCTGCTATTTTCACTCCTTTACGAATATCAGAATGAAAATCAAATTCGTCAAATGTCATTTTTTACCTTTGGTAACGGGATATAAACCCGTGAATGTCCAAAAAAATATCTTTTGAACTTAATAGAAACACCTTAAGGAGATTCTATAAACTCAATTTTTTGATACTAAGACTATTATACCATTAGTATTTAAGAAGTTTAGGATAATACATCACATATTACCCTTGACCCATAAAAAACCTTTTTCTAAAGCAAGAGAAATTATCCCAATAATAGCACCTACTAAGAGTTCGCCTAGTATGCTAGGAATAAAATCAATGGCGTGATGAATAGCCTCTACATTATGTACAAATATTCCACCTGCTACAAGCAACATAGCCAAAGTTCCTACAACTGTAAGTGTTTTGATTACTTTTGGCAAAGCATCCACTAGTATTTGACCCATTTTGATAAGTAGCTTTTTGTTTTGTTCTTGACCTAGAGTTATTATTTTGAAGCCTAAATCATCCATTCTAATAATGAGACCAACAATTCCATAGACACCTATAGTGGCTATAAGTGCTACAAAAGAGACTACTATAATTTGAATAGGAAGTGTTTGAGATACGACTGTACCTAAAGCAATAATAATAATCTCTATAGAAAGAATAAAATCAGTAACAATAGCTGATTTTATTTTCTCTTTTTCTATTTCTAAAATCTCTTCTTTTGATCGAGGTATATAATCTATATCTACCTCTTGGCTAGTATGCGGTACAAAGTATTCATAAATCTTCTCTGCACCCTCAAAAGCAAGATAAATTCCTCCAAGCATCAATATAGGAGTAATTGACCAAGGAGCATAAGCACTCAACAAAAATGCAAAAGGTAATATAATAAGTTTATTTATAAATGAACCCTTGGAAATAGCCCATAGGACAGGAAGTTCTCGTGACGCAGCAAATCCTGAAGCTTTTTGGGCATTGACCGCAAGGTCATCACCTAATATACCTGCTGTTTTTTGTGTAGCAACTTTACTCATCGCTGCTGCATCATCAAGAAGCATAGCTATATCATCAAATACTGCAAAAAATCCTACTGACATTATTTATCCTTTAAAAATCAAATGGGTGTTGAATCATGACCCACATATTAGTTCCCTCATCACTATAAGCAATATCAAAACGAAGAGGAAGCTCTGCTGCCATAGTACGCAGACTCAATCCTACATCATATTTTAGGTCACTTAAAAGGTCTATATCATATTTGTCATTTACACGCCCAGCTTCTGCAAAGGCTACGAGTTGAAACCAATCAATAGCAACAGGAGAGTACTCTTCTAGGGTAGTATTTTTAAAAGGATTATAGTTGATAATAGTTCTATACTCTGCTGTTCCATATATTACAGCTTTATCAGAAAATCTATTATTATCATAGCCTCTCATCCTAAACATACCACCAAGTCTTCCACCCTCATCCATTGGTGGACGATTGAGTGCTATTCCAGAGATTATATCTTCACTTGTGTCCCAACTAAATGAGTACCCAGTCCAAAAGTTTAATGCTAAAACACTTTGTTGGGTAAAAGGGAGAGGTTCTAAGTTGAAATATTTACTATATTTAAATTCAATAAAATCCCAACTTTGTAGATTATCTCCCCAATCTTGTGAATATTGGAGTTTAAAACTATATCCATTAGAAGGGTTAAGATCAAAATCTGTATTGTCATGTTCTAAGAAAAATTTGAATCCTTGAGTATTCCATTCTGGTTTAGATGTAATATCTATCCATTGGGAAAGAGCTTTCCAGTTTTCAAAATCTTGCGTCTGATAGAAGCCTTGCACTCCAAGAATAGTTCTTCCTGTTTCAAAGGGTACACCATTTCCATAGCCTTCTCGTCCCATAGCAAAACCATTTTTGAGTTTGTAGAGACCTTCTGGATTATCAATACCTTCACCAATAGGAAGTACATACCTAAGAGTAGAGTAAAAATAGCTTGTCTCGCCAGAACTTGTTAATACACTCTCTTTCGTAGAATCATTAGACCCATTAAGATAGTATGCTCCTTTAGGAGTTGCTTTATTCATAGCCCAAAAGGAGAAAAAGAGTCTATTGCTATAAGGTATTTTTAGATTAGAAAAAGATAAAAATCCACCAGAGAAATTAGAAGTTTCAGGATTTCCATTGACAGTAATATCTTGTTCTGCACCAAAAAAAGCTGTAGCAATTAAAGTAGTTTGTGGTTGAAAGAGACCTTGGGCAATTGTCCCAACACCACCTGTAAATCCTGTAGCATCAGAACTGAAAGCATAAGGTAAAACAATCCATTCACCTTTTTTTTCAAAGTCAATAAGATTATCGCTATTAGGAGTACTTTGTGCCAAAAGTACAGAGCATGTTAAGAGTAGTGTAATAGATAATTTTTTTAGTTTCATAACAAAAATTATACACTTAAATTGGTAAAACATGGCTATATTCTGAAGTAAAATGGCTAGAGAGTTCTAGCCATCCTTCGCGTAACTCTTTAGCTCTCTTCTTTCTCTTTAATATATTTTGTTGTTGTCTGGATACTTTGGTATGATAACTCTCCTGAGATTTTGACTTTTTGTTCTATCCCTTCTGGGTGTGCTTGGCTATAGATATTGATAGCACACTGTTTGAAGTTTGGTTCAAAAGATTTAGGGTCAAAATCAGCAATTATAACGCTATTAATTAGTTGTTCAGAGAAGTGAAATGGTACAAAAGCATCTCCTTCTCGTACTACTTCAGTCACTTTAACTATAATGTTTTTTACCTCACCTCTACTTGAACCAATTGTTATCCTATCTCCACTTTTGACTTCAAGTTTATCTGCATCTTTTGGATTCATCTCGACCCAAGCTTCAGGGGCTAAATCGTTGAGTAGGGATATGGTTTTTGTTTTTGTTCGTGTATGCCACTGTTCTACTGTCCGCCCTGTGTTGAGTGTGAGAGGAAAACTAGGATTGCAACTTTCTGCGAGTGGCTTCCAGTCTACAGCTAATAGTTTTGCTCTCCCATCTTGGGTATTACATTTAAATCCTTCTGTGTAGAGTCTCTTTTTGCCTTGTGGATACTCAGTATTACAAGGCCACTGTATGCCACCTAGTTCTTCTATTAGCTCATAGCTCATACCACTATAGTCACAAAGTCTTTCTGCACTTACTCGCTTCATCTCTTCAAAAATATCACGACTTGATTTTAAATCCTTAAAAAGAAGTTCATGTTTACCCTCAAAATATTTAGAAAATTCTATAACAATATTTGCATCACTCATGGTTTTTCCCAAAGGTTCTACAGCTTTTTTTGCATAATTACATCGTCGTTCAGAATTGGTATATGTTCCCTCTTTTTCACTCCATGTAGCAGCAGAAAATATCACATCAGCTAGCTCTGCAGTTTCAGACATAAAAGCATCCTGAACAACCAAAATATCCAACTTTTTCAACGCTCGTCTAAGTTTATTTTGGTCAGGAAAGCTTACTAGTGGATTTGTCGCTACAATCCATAAAGCTTTGATCTCTCCTCTATCAATAGCATCTATAATTTGTGGATAGGCATAGCCTCTTTGTGTAGGGATAAGCTCTGTAGGAACATTGATAATATCAGCAAATATAGCTCTATCAGTACCTGAAGCAAAATTTCTATATCCAGGGATAGAAGAAGTGAAGCCAAATTCTCGTGTTCCCATGGCATTACATTGACCCGTAATAGAAAAGGGTGCAGCTCCCTCTTTGCCTAGATTTCCTGTAATCAAAGCGAGATTACAGATAGCACTTACTGTATCTGTGCCTATAGAGCTTTGGTTTACACCCATAGTCCATGCACTCAGTGCCTTGTCAGCTTTGGCATAGACTTTTGCAAGTTCATAAAGTTCTTTGACTTCAATCCCTGTGATATGAGAAACCTCTTGTGGTGGGTAGTTACTCATAATATGTTTCTTAAAAGCGAGATAACCAGATGTTCTCTCTGCGATAAACTTCTCATCTTCCCAACCCTGTTCCAATATAATATAACATAAACCATTCATAAGTGCTAGGTCAGAACGAGGTGCCAAAGGGACAAATATATCTGCCATATTTGCTGTTTTTGAATGCCGAGGATCAACAACAATAATAGTGGGTTTCTTCCCTGTTATCTTTTTGTTTTTTGCTATATGTAGCTTCAATATAGGATGATTATCGGCTATATTAGCTCCAATAAGCATAATAACATCAGCATGTGAGAAATCCTCATAACTAGCAGGAGGACCATCAGAACCAAATGTCTGTTTATACCCCATCACTGCTGATGCCATACACAAAGTGGTATTGCCATCATAGTTATTACTCTCTAACCCTAACTGAACAAACTTCCCTAAGGTATAAAAATCTTCTGTTAGTAGTTGTCCCGTGGAGATACAAGCTACTGCACCTTTGCCATGTTTGGCTTGTATCTCTTTGAACTGCTGACTCACAGTAGAAAATGTCTCATCCCACTCTGTAGCTTGGAGTTTACCATCTTTGCGAATCATAGGTGTAGTAATACGATTAGTAGAATCTACCATCTCATGTTCAGTCAAGCCTTTTGGACAAAGTGTACCTTGACTCACTGGATGAGTAGGATCACCTTTGGTATAAACTGGTCTCCCATCTTTGACACCGATATAAAGTCCACACCCCACCCCACAATACCCACAAGTACTACGAACCCACTCATCAGGCTTCTTAAAGTTTGAGACCTTCCCAAAGAGTGCATCATCACTCTTTTTATATTTATCTGTTTTTATATCTAGACCTAGAAAATCTTTTAACTTTGTTATCATCAGTTTAGCCTTTTGAGTATTATTCAGTTTATTATAATGATATTTGGTCAAAATATAGTATTTAAATTGTATGATAATTAATCAATAGTATGCACTTTTGATTTTGTGACTTGATTGTATCAAATGATAAAGGATTTGTTTCTGATGGGATAACTCTGATGAGTAGTGGGGAGTTTTGTTTATAAAACAACAGCTAAATAGAGCTAATCTGTGAGCGTTGGGTAACTTCTTAGCTACTATGTTTTGTTAGTCTTTCGTAGTGTATTCAAATTTATTTATAATGTATCCAAAAAAAGACTTTTCTACATTTAAGAGTATAATATTATTTACATTAATCTTATTATAGTCTTTTATTGAAATTTGATTATCATTTAAATAGACTACTTTTGAGAAATTACTATTTTATAACCAAAGCTTATAACGATATTTTTTTAAAAACTTGGTTGATGAAATCAGTAGTTATAAATATAAAAAAAGATGTACTTGCAATAATTAGATATAACCATATATAATTTTCTAATTTTTTCAATCATATCTCCCATATGTGACTAACGACTGTCTTGAGTAATAATCTTCCCACTAGAATAAATTATTGGTCTCCTCGTATTTGTTAAAGATTTAGCATGATGCCACACTAAATGCACTACCAATAGCATTTAAAAGTTGGTTTATAATCTCTGTTGTTATTTTAGCTTTATTAAAAATAATATCGCACAATATTGCAAAAATTATTGTTAAATAAGCTATATATCCAAAGCCTGTATAACTATTATATATAATAGTGTAAAACCAATTTTGCTCAAAAATATAAAAATAAGAACAAATTAGTGTTGAAATAAGTATTAATATACTTGGCAAAAATAGATGCTCTGTAGCTTTTGGCTTTAAAAAAGATACCAAAAGTAAAAGTAAAAATATTATAGAATTTGCTCCTAGAAATATTCTTATGTCAAGTGTTAGTTTCTCTACAATTTCCATATATTTTGCTTGTGCAAAAATAGCTAGTTTTTCTTTTGATTTTTCAAGAGATGCAATTTTAAACTTAAAAGAAGAACGCAATCTTTCTTCCCACTTATTTCTACACTCACAACTTAAGTCACTCATTTTCGCAATTTGTGCCATAATTATTTTTGGCATATCATTTTTTAATTGTTCTTTTAAGTCTTCTAATTTATTTTCAGTTACTTGATGAAGTTTTTTTACTTTGTTACCAAATAGCTTTTCAAAACTTTTTGATGATGGCAATTGAATTGAATCAATTTTTTTATTTGTTTCTTTTTTAAGTTTCCATTCAATAAACTCTTTTCCAGATTTTTCAATGAACGATGGGTCTGAAAAAGTAAATAAAAATAGAGGTAAAAAAAGTACTAATCCAACAAGTCCAAAACTTCTTAGTAAATTTTTTTTCAATGATGTTCCTTTGGTGTATAGCGGTTGTTGTGACCAATAATTTCCCCACTAGGTTTAATTATTGCTCTCCTCGTATTTGTTATGCATTTGTTATTG
>JADGER010000060.1 GCA_016744315.1 Sulfurovaceae bacterium | reverse complement strand
TTTATGTTTGGTATGCCTCATTTTGATGATACTATAGAGTTAGCAACAGGAAGTAAATTAGTAGCAAAAAAACCTGCATATACTCTTGAACTTCCAAATGGTTCTATTCTTGTAGGTCACGAGATGCGTTCACGAAATAATAAATTTTTGAATAAAGTAAAGGCAGCTAAAAATGCACAGCTTCTTCCATACCAATCAATGATTACAGATAATAAAGCATATATGTTAGACCCTAAATTCTATTTGGCTTTATCTCTTCCTCTTTTGAGTATGAAAGATTTTATGCAGATTGCATCTACTCCTGATGAGATAGAAAAAGAACTCAAAAAATCTTATAAATAATTTCTCTAAGACTCCATAAAAAATATGGGGTCTATAAAACTTTACTTACCTCAAACCAATAACTAATTTCTCTTTTAATTGTAGCCTCTTTTTTTCTATCAAAATGATCTGCTATGTCAAACTCTTTTTTTCCATAACCTTCTTTATATTCAGCAATAAATAATGTATAAAGTTCTTCTTGTATAGCACTGATTTGGTAAGTAATTTTTTGAAAATGAAGGGTATCTATGTGAAACTCTTCTCTTGATATTTCAGCTAAATTTATACCTGCATATCTTTCTTCTTTGGGTAGTGTCATATTCATTTCTATATGTGAACGCATAGAAGCTATAGTATGTTGCAGTTGTGCTATTGGCATGTTTATTTTTAGTATATTTGTAGCAAGTTTTTGGGAATATCCCCATCCACCATTAATAGCAAGTTCTACTGAAAATGCTGATTGTATAACCTCTTTTATATTTTCATTTGATTGTATATCTTTAAAAAATATCATATATTCCAACTTTTTTATAATTTTAGATAAGGATAATAACAAAATAGAAGTTAAGAGATGATTAGATACTTTAGGATATAATTTACTATCATAAGATAGAAGGTTTTAATAAAAATATGAAAAATATAGTTAATATAATAGTGCTACAAATAATGTTCTCGTTGTTACTTTTTGGAGTTGATATTAAGCTTATCGACCCAAAAGAGGCTATTCGAATGATTGGTAATAAAAAGGTGATATTTATATCTGGTGATAGTGCTAAAGAGTATACTAAGCAGCATATTCTTAATTCTATAGAGATGTATGCTTACGACCTACACTACTTAGATACGGAGTGTAGACCACTCTCTACTTGTCCTAATAAAGCACAAGATTATATCAAGAACAAAGGGATAACCGATGATCAATTAATTATAGCCTATGATAATCTTCATGGCTATAATGCCTTAGGTGTTTATAGCTTTTTTATAAGTTTGGGACATTTGAATATAAATGTTTTAAATGGAGGAATAAGCACAATCAAAGCCCTTGATCCTAATCAAAAAGTTTTTGATAAGTTACGAAAAGAGCAAATGGAGATAGATAAAGAGTTACTTATTGTTACAGAGGCTAAAGATACAGAAAAAGTACTTAGGCTCAAAGATGATTTAGCATCACTTCAAGCCACGATAAATATTCTTAGACCTAAACTTCTGATTCAAGGTATAAAATAAACGCGATTTATCTATTTTTTAGATAGAGTCCAACAGCTTGTAATTTTTTCCCTTGAATATCTTTACAAAGTTTATTTGTAACGATAAAAGATTTTGCATCTGCAACTGTAGTGAATTTCTCTGCAGTCTTTTGACACATTTTATTATAAACCATTTCACCTTTTTTTGCCATCATTTCTTGTTTTTTACTTATCATAGTTGTGTCTTTTTCAAAGTCACCCTCAGCTGTTTTATATGCAGTAGCATAATCAACTACTTTACCAGCATTTTCTTTGGCAAAGGCATCAGCATTTACTTTTGAAGCAAAAGCATACTTACTTACCATAGACATAGTACCTTTTTTACTACTACCCACTACATAAAATGCTTTAGATGCATCAATAAATTTTAAACTAGTTACATCTACTACTTTTATATCTGTAAGCTTAGAACCTTTTTTTGTATCTCCCACAACACAGTGAATAGAGCAATACTGCTTAATTTTCCCATCTACTGTTGCAGCATGATTAGTTTTGTAGAACATTGGGAGAGTCATACCACATTCAGGACAAAATGCTTTTGCTTTTCCCTCTTGGAGGAGAGTTGCTTCACTTTTGTTAACAGCCTGAAATGGTTTCATCATCTTTTTAGGTGCTACAGTACCTTTTTTCATACCTGATCCACATTTACCTGCTTCACATTTCATCTCAGCCTGAGCCATTGTCAACATAGTACCCATAGCCACAAGTGCTAGTAGTAATTTTTTCATATTTTTTCCTTATGATTTTGATAAGATATTATCGTCTTTCTACTGTTAATTTTGCGTTAAACTTATAAAATCTTTATCTCTTCTTGAAGTTTAATACCAAACTCTTTATAAACTCGTTCTTTTGCTAGCTCTATCAAATATTTTGCATCTTCAAAAGAACCATCTCCCAAGTTCACAAGAAAATTTGCATGTATCTCACTTAATGCCATATGTCCTCTGCGTTCTCCTTTCAGTCCCACAGCATCTATAAGCCGTCCTGCTGTATCACCCATAGGATTTTTAAATGCTGAACCTGCACTAGGGTCTTTTGGTTGGTTACTACGCAACGCAACTAAATCATCAAGGAGTTCTTGACTAAAGCCTTCTTTGACTTTAAATCTAGCCCTTGTAGCTATCCCACCCAAATGAGCAAAACGATAGCCATACTCAATATCTTCTTTTGGTATCCATTTGCCATCTATCTCTATACTCTCCAAGATATTAAATATCTCATAAGACTTCACCCCAGCATTCATAGCCAACATCCCCCCAAGCATCCCAGGGAGCTTAGCAAAAAATTCAAACCCTGCCAAATTATTTTTGCGAGCAAAAGAGACTATCCGTCCTGTAAGCATGGACGCACCAATAGTCAAAATATCTCCATCTAATTCTATCGTAGCAAAATCTTTACCCAACATCATAAGAGGTGGTGGAGTAGGAGAGATGAGTAAATTATTTGCTCCTCCTATAAGGTATCTATCTCTAGGGATTCTATCCCCTTTTTCTAGGATGAGAACTTCTGTAGGTTGTCCGATTTTGATACTGGAGTAGTGGGAGAAATTTATGGTTTTAGTGTGCATTATTCTTTATCCTCAAGAGTTATACTTGTGTTCAACAACATATTGTCAATTTTCCACTTATTATCAGGACTTTCATCTCTTATCTCTGATAAGGCTTTTTTGATATTTTTAATAGCACCAACAAAATTATCTCCCTTATAGTGTGCAGATAAAAAAGAGTTTACTTCAATGTAAAATTCTGAAGATTCTACAATAAATCTCTTATAGGTTTCTGCACTTACTTTAGCTAAAAAAACTTCGTCGTCTGGATTCCAACTAGAATGACTTTTTGATAATTTAGTTGATAAATTTTTCATAGTTATTTGCTTTTGAAAATATTTATCTTTGTTCTTTTCTAATTTTGATACTAGGTGAGGATAATAAGTCTCAATCGTCTCATCAAGTCTATTGAATTTTGCCCCATCAGTGTAATAAGAAAGAATATAGTCATCTTTAAACTTATCTGTTAATAGTTCATCCTTGTATTCTTCTATGTACTCAAAGTATTTATGCAAATCATCAACCTGCACTATATAAGGAATCAATATTTTATTTTCCTCTAATATACTATATAATTCTGTGACAGTATCAACAAGACTAGGTTGAAAATTATGCTTAATCGAATTTACTAGTTTCTTAATTTTTTTGCGAATATTTTCTTTTTTTAAATGTGTATTGTTTTTTTTCAATAGTTCAATAATAGCTTTTTCATTGATATGATAAATATCAATGAAACTGTAAATCTCTTTTTCTAAATTAGAGTTTTCGTTATCATCAAACACTCTATAAAGCATTTCATCAAAATTATCACTTGTATCACGATCAGGTGCTTTATAATAGTTAATTTTATTTCTTTCGTGTTCTACATTTATTATTAATTCTTCATTGTCTTTTGCTGTATAGTCTCCCCTTATTTTATTTTGTGTAGCACTTTTCCTTTTCATAAGTTTTGTAAAATTACTATGCTCATCAATATATTCAATCATATTTTGAAACTTTAAATAATTGTAGTTACTTTTTGATTTAAATATAAAAAGATTTAAAGCAAGCTCAACAAACTCGTTCAGCACTTGTTTATTAAAATTTTTATCTTTAATAAAAGAAAAATGATTTAATTGATAGAGAGATTGCTTCATAATACGAATATTTTTTAAATCTATTTTTTTTAAAAAATCATAAATAACTTGATCTTCACAAAACTTTATCTTCTCTATATCCTCTTGAATAGCTTCAAATAACTCCTCTTGACTTGGCATATAGTGGAAACTATAATCAACTATTTTTTCCTTGTAGAGTGCAAATATTTCATTGTGTTTTTTACCGTCAATATCTGAGAGTTTATCCAGCTCTCTTTCATTGAGAATCATTATAATTTTGCACTTTTTTTGCTCTTTAAATTGTGATATAAGCCCCATCACATCTTTAAGGGATACTTTTTCAGAGAGTCGTTCAAAATCATCAAAGCAAATTACTATATTTTTGAAATCGCTAGGATTAAAAAGAGAGAGTATGCTACCTACAGAAACATTAAACGGTAATCCCAAAGCTTTTGAACCCAAATTACTAATAGTATCTAAATGTTTTGTATACCTTTTTACATTTTTAGTATATTTAGAAAATTTTGTAATGATTTCAGTTTCTATATCTTCTAAAGATTTTTTACCAAAGAGTGAAATATAAATAACATCTTTATTTTTCAAATGTTCTTTACTTAACTTTTTCCAAAAATAAGTTTTACCAATACCCCATTCTCCAGAGAGCATAGCAACAAATTCTCTATCATCTTCTAATATCAACCGCTTTAGTGAATTTTCTATTGTAGTTTTATTACTTATCATTGATTTTCCTCTTCTTAACTCCTCCTCAACCCCTCATACTCCTTCGGCAAAAGATAATCCTCCGTTTTTATCACTTCATTCCACAATCCATTCTCTAAACCAATCTCGTAGAGTCTATCCAATGCTTTGAGTTGTAAAGGGTTTAGTTCTACAGATTCATCAGATGCGTACATATCAAGGTATTTTGTGAGTAATTCATCAGAGATACGCACAAGAGAATCTGCTTCTAGTTTGGTGCATAGCTCCTCTTTTCTATCATTAGCTACTTTGACACCATCTATAAGAATATTCTCTATATCTATTGCACGGTTCAGAGGTAAAGAACGACGCACAGCCATACCACCTAATGGAAGTGGTAATCCTTTGCCTGCTAGTTCTACCCAAATATCCCATAACTCTTTTTCTACTTCTAGGCTCTCATCATAGTCTAGTATTGATTCATGGATGAGTACACCTGCATCTACTTTACCAGATACAACAGCTTCTTCTATCTCTAAAAAGTCCATATATATAGGGCGTGCATCAGGATAGTAGATACGAAAGAGCATAGCATTTGTGGTATATTTTCCAGAGAGTGCCACTTTGAAATTTCGTTTGAGTTTTTTCTCTTTGCGACGGATGAGCTTGGGTCCATATCCTTCACCAAAGCTTACAGCTGTACGAAGCAGTGCATAGTTGTCACAGATAAGTGGATACATACCAAAACTAATCGCTGATACATCATAAGTACCTTTCATTGCCTCTACATTGAGGGTTTCTATATCTAATCCTATATTTGTAAACTCATAATCTTTGGTATTTACCCAACCAAACTTTATGGCAAAATACATAAATATATCATCTGCGTCAGGGGAGTGTGCTAGGTCTATTTTCATTTTTTATCTCTTTATTTTTATCTTTTAGAAGAGATATTTTAGCCAAAATGTACTAAATTATTAGTTTAAGATATTTTAAATCATAATAGTACTATACTATAGATAATGCGTTGAGTCATATCAATAGTATGGCTTTTTGATTTTAAATAAGGAGTTATACCAATGAGAAAGATTAAATATATATCCCAAATACTACTTTTTTGGCTTTTAGTAATCCCCACCTTATCCCAAGCAACTGTCTCAGATCCTAGTTTTACAGAGTGTGGGCTTTTCCCTAGTGCCTTGAATACTTGGGATGTGATAGACCAAGGGAATGGTGATAGCGTAATTAATGCAGATACTATCTATGCAGATAATACTGTGGGTGGTAAAGCAATTCAATGTAAAGCTGATATAGATGATAAGAAAGGCGTTGATTGTGTGGTTGAAGAACTTACCACTCCTCAACCTACACTTCCAGACTTTATTAACTCCACAAAGAGTACAAGCCATACTGCATCTAATACAGAAACAGATGAAGAGTATGGTTACCTAACAGTACCTAGTGACCAAACAGTTATATTTAAGCCATCAGGGGACTATGATGATAGTGGTAATCCTGTAATGCTAATAAAAAAGCTTACTGTAGAAGATGGTGCTACACTTATATTGAGTGCTGGTGATTATTGGATTGGCAGTTGGGATAGTGATGCTGCAATTAATATCCGTACTTTAGGGAAGGTTAGGCTTTTTATTGGTAATAATATGAATTTAGAGGGAAATCATCTTGATATTAACTATGATGATGGTGCTGGTATAGCTAGTAATCTTTTTGTATTTATCTATGGAGATTTTATTTTTGCCTCTCAAGGTGGTGGTGATATTCAAAATATGACTGCTTATGTCTATGTAGAGGGTAAATTTACTGCAAATCAAAATACAAGTAATAATATTTTTACAGGTGCTGTTACCTCTGTGGGAAAAATTAGTGTAAATAATAATCAAAATTATGTATATGATACTACTGGTCTTACAAGTGGATGGGGAGCATGTTCAAATGCTGATGACCTCTGTTATAGTTCACCTATTTATGAGGGAACATGTTCTAGTTTTGGTGATTTTAAAGGTGGAGTAGGCTGTACGGAGACTATTCTAATAAAAAATATAACTACTGAAAAATTAGAAGATAGTATAGTTTTTTTAGATAAAACAGGAGTACCTTTTTCCCCTAAGTTCTATTCTGAATGTGGGATTAATGAGGTTTCTGGAAGGTGTGGTCCCTTACCTTTAAGTCCGTATGTCTCAGGTATTGGTACAAATATATTTTTTCAGACAAAAATACTTGATTCTTATGATAAACAACGGATATATACTACATCTACAATAAATGAACCTATGTTTACAGGTGATAACTTATATGGAATTTATACTAAAAATGGTGAAGAAATTATTGGAAAAATAACTAATAAATGTGAATTAATGGTAGAATTTGAACTTAGTGGATATGAAATATCTGAAGATATAGATGGAGGAAGTGATACAAAAGAGGTACATCCTATTATAGTACTTACCCAACCATATACTGAAGATGTAACAGTAACTTATTATACAAGCGATGGTACAGCAAGAGTCGCTGATGGGGATTATCAAGCAGTACCTAAAACAACTATTACAATTCCAAAAGGAAAGATAGCAATACCACTAGATATTATTATTAAAAATGATGCACCTATTGAGTTACAAGAGTACTTTTTTGTACATATAGAAAATCCAAATCCTTCAGAGATGAAATTAGGACTTTCAACTACTAAAATAACTATTATAGAGCAAGATGATGTAGCTGTTTGTTTTGAAGATAATTTTAATGATGATTTAAATGATGATTGGCGTGTTCTGAAAGCAGCAGGTGGGTTTATTCCACATATTGTAGATGTAAATGGTAATAAACGATTTAGACTTACTGATAAAAAACATGACTTAGCAACTGCGGTTACTAGAGATATGGAGTTTCCCTCTGCTGAGAATCTTATTATTGTAGAGTTTGACTATTATGCGTATGGAGGCTGTAGTGAAGGGACTAATGATGGTGACTATGGGGCAGATGGTATTGCTAATATTCTCTTTGACTCCAATGTAGGTGATTCTCCTATGCCTGGTGGGAGTGGTGGGTCTTTAGGATATGCTCAATATGAGATTGATGCTGGTACATATAATGGTTTTGAGGGTGGATGGCTTGGTTTAGGGCTTGATGAATATGGAAATTATGGTAACTGTAATGAGGGTAGAATAGGTGGACTTGGTCTTTCTTGTGCTGATAATACACCTATTAGTAAAATTTCTCAACATACAAATACTGCTATTATTCGTGGTGATGGTGATGGAATGAATGGATATGAATTTTTAAATGGTGTTCAACTTATGGCAAATAATGATTCTTCAAAGGATATAAAGGACTATGATGGAACAACTCAGCCATCTATAGCAAAAAAGAGCGCTACTGCGGATGGATACTTTTCTGGTAGATATAAGCTAAAGGTAGATTCTAGAGACCCACTACATCTATTTATTAATTTACAACGAAGTACTGATGGTAATACAGATCATTATCACACTATTATCTCTAATTTTGATGCGAAAGATGGTACTTACAATCAAGGACCAACTCCAGATATGGTTAGATATGCTATCTCTGCTGCTACTGGTACAGGGTGTAATAACCATGAAATAGATAATATTATAGTCAGAGGGAGATGTTCAACTTTTATACCCAATAATGTGCCTACTGTAGGTGCATTTGGAACAGCTGATGTATGGCGTACAAGCTCTGCTTTAGGGTACAAAGATCAAGTTATTTCTACAAAACTTGTAAATGAAGCCTTTAAATTAGATATTATGAGTATTAATGATGACCAAACAGACTTGATTGAACGCCCAGAAGTTGAAGTACACTGGTCACTAAAATATATGAATGATGATGGTCAAGCTAATGTGTACAAAGAGTATGAGGGTGATTGGAATGTTTCAGAGATTAAAATTCTTGATAATAAAGAGTTTGAGGTTACTGAAGCCTATAAAGATATGTACTTAGAGATAAAATACTGCACCGAGATTAATGCTACGAACAAGAGAATTAACCTTTATACACTAGATGACTGTATAGGTACAGAGGAATTATTAGAAGGAGATAAATCTCCAGGCAAACACTATACTCTCCACAAAGGAGACCACTTTTCTGTGAGACCATCGTATCTTGAATTAGATAAAGTTAATATTAGTGATCTTCCTTCAGGTGCAGAACATAATGTATCATTAGAAGCCCTTGATACTGATACTAAGAGAACACTTAACTATAACACAGGTATTAGTAGCCTTGTATTAGATCATAAAAAACTACTAAGTGGTGGTGGAGAAGATACTAATGAACTACTCTTTGGTACTCTTGAATTTTATAATACTACTATGGCCAAGATGAAAGATGGTATCAGTATAGTAGGCTCTAATACATCACCAAACGATGTTTTGGGAATCTCGTTTGATGATGTTGGAAAGGTAGAATTTGGAGTTATAGATAAATATTGGGCTGCAGTAGATAAAAATGATTCTACTCCTCAAGAGTGTATGACAAAATCAGATCAAGAGAGCATTCAATCAAAATTTGATGAAGATTCTGGTATAGTAAAACCATTTAGTGCTTGGATATGTACAGAGAGTAATGCATCATTAACCTTTATCCCTGACCACTTTGAGATTACAGGTGCATCCATAACAAACCATCGTGGTGGAGAGGCTGGCTTTACTTATTTATCTAGTGATGGAAGTGATGATGATGGTGATGGAGTTGATGATAATTTTAGTATGGCAGCTCATTTGGGATTATCTATAAGTGCCAAAAATGAAGCTGGAGAGACTACTAAAAACTTTGATAAAGCTGATGATTTTTATGATAAGGAAGTATCCGTAACATTTACGGTAGCTACAGAGCATCCAAATGACAATGAAATACGAAAAGTAGATTTACCTGATGAAGAAATTTTAGATTTTGTAGCTGGGGAGTATAGTATTGGAGCTGATGAAAATAGACTTCTTTTAAATTATGAACGCTTTAATAATCAAGAGGTTATTCCTTTTGTAGTAGATGGTGGTGAGGTAGTATTTGAGGTAAAGGCAACTTATGGAGCAGATAGTGTGACAGGAGAGAGTAATGCTTCGGGTAAAGCCCACTTTTACTATGCCAAAACAAGACCATCTAGCTACTTCTATGAAGATGTTGTAGAAGATAATATCTTTACACCTATTATGATAGCAGTCTATTGTGACCCACTAAAAGATGCTGATAATTGTACAGGAAGAAATATTATTGATACCGTATTAGGTTCAACGGATGAAAGAAATTGGTATATTTCTCAAACACATAATGCTACTCTTGGTGATGGAGTCGTAACCATACAAAAACATTCTACCTCTGAGGGTAATCCACTGATGATGATGAATGGAGCTAAAAATCCTACGGCAAAGATAGAGATAGCTACTGATGGCATTGATCAAACTATAGGAGTATTTAGCAATAATCCTAATACTCTTCCAATGGTAGCAGTTATAGAGCTAGCAGATGAAAGTTTTGGTGTAATGGATGAATGGTTGCTATATAATCCAACTCATATAAGTGAGAAACCAGATCCTTTTTATAAAGTTAGATTTATTGGAGATTCTGCATGGACTGGTATAGGGGCTGAGGGGAATGTAATAAATAGAGATGCAAGTAGCTACAAGTCCAAACGGATGGATTGGTAAGGAGATAGTATGAAATATATATTTAATTATAGACGAAAAGCTATTGCTATGATAGAGCTTATATTTGCTCTTGTTGTTATGGGAATTGTAATGTTGAGTATTCCTAATCTATTGGGAATGGCAGCTAGTAGTAGTTATACTAGCCTGCAACAAGAGGCAATTGCTACAGCTGCTTCAGATATTAGTATAATATTGGGTAGAGAGTGGGATGAGATGAATACCTTTCAGGAGATAGGAGAACCAATATTGGTAACTGCTGGAGCTGATGATTTATTTAGCAGGTCAGATAAATTTAGTAGAACATTTAAGTTAAAAACAGGTGGAGGGTCTCTTTTTGCTACATATCCATTGGGATCAGAAGATGGAGATAGCGATGATATAGATGATGCAAATGCTGTAACAGTTACTTTAACAGATAATCAAGCTGTTAGCTCAAAAACAGGAAGTATAGACCAAGATATTATAATTACAACTTTAGTTAACTATATCAATGATGAAGAGGGTGCTAAGAATTGGAAGACACAACAGAGTGCAGTATTTAATTATAATAATGCAGATATGTCAAAAACAACTAATATTAAAAATATTACAACTAGGCTTACAACTAATACAGGAGCGGCAGAACTCAACAAAGATATTACTCTATTTGCTTTTTCATGTAATATTGGTGGATTCAAAAGAGAACGAAAGGTATTCCAATGAGAATATTACGCAATGGATTTAGTATGATAGAGCTTATATTAGTTATGGTAGTATTGGGTATTGTAGCATCTATCTCTTCTACACTTATAGCCAAAGTATACGAGAGCTATATTATCCAAAGAGCTATGTATAGGGCGAGTGTCTCTACAGAACTAGTAGCTACGCAACTAGTAAATCGTTTAACTTATGCTATTGGTAGTTCTATTATTGCTAGAGAACCTGGTACTAATAATATTGACAGTATTCAAGATCTTCCAGGGGGAACAGCACTTTCTGCATTAGAGTGGATAGGCTATGATAATGATAGCTTTAGTGCCACTACTACTCCTGGGTGGAGCAGTTATTGTGATGTAAATAGAAGTACTAAGACTTTAATTCAAACTCCAGGGTCAATTCTTACAGGAAGTGCTACTATAGGTAGTGCTACTAGTATTATAGGATATTTAGGAGCAGTAGGTGCTAAAGGATCTACAATTAATACTGGAGCAATAATCTTTTCTGGTGGTGAATATAGTACTACAAAGCTTTATGACCCCTCTTGTATGGGATATACAGGTGTCAGTACATGTATATCACGAATAAGTAGCGTTGGTGCTACTAGTATTACTATAGCAGATAATAATGCTAAAATCCTTACAGATAGATATAAATTAGCATGGAGTGCTTATGCTGTTGTTCCTGAAAATTTAAATGCTGATAGAGGAACTTATGATTTAGTACTCTACTCTAACTATCAACCATGGGAGAATGAAGGTTATGTAAATGGAGATAAAAATCTTTTAGCAACTAATGTAACTCAATTTAAATTCTTTGGTCAAGGGTCAACGCTTAGGTTTAAGATATGTATTAGAGAAGAGATTGGCTTAAGTAACGCAGATGCTAATGATAATTTAGGAATTTGTAAAGAGAAGGTGGTAATAAAATGATACAATTTAAACCAAAAATGCGTCAAGCATTCTCTATGATTACGGCTATATTTGTTATGCTAATGTTATCTACAGTAGGTGCGTATGTTGTAAATATTGCAGGTAAAAATATTAAAGCAACAACACTTCAATACTATAAAGAACAATCAGCACTTCTAGCCAAAAGTTATACAGAGTTAGCTATTATGGGTGCTACAGCAAATGACCCTACCGAAGGAAATTGTTTGGAGACAGTTTCAAGTACAGTTGGAGATGATCCAAATAAGGGAGAAGGGTATAGTATAGATGTAAGACTTGCTTATATTGGAAGTTCCCTTACTTGTTCACCAGATGGAACTATTATTAATCATAGTGATATTCCTTCTGACCAAATGTATGTAATGATAGATGTATTCGTACGATATAGAGATTTTGGCGTAATAGGGGCAGTATTAGATGGAGGTGGTGCTATAGCTGATGTACCATGGATTACATACCACCGACGGACATTACAGAGGTTATAGAGTGTAGTATAAACACACTCTATATACTTCTTTCAAAGATTATTCTTTCACTCTCCCACTTTAGAGCAGTTACTTTACGATAAAATCTATCAATAATCCATTGCTTTTGTGTTATGCTTAATAGTACACACTCAGTAGCATTCTTTTCTCTTGCACATATTTCTCCAGAGTTCAAAAATAACTTTCCATTTATACTTTCCGCATTAAAATGGTGCGTATGACCAGAGATAATA
>JADGER010000059.1 GCA_016744315.1 Sulfurovaceae bacterium | reverse complement strand
ATGGACTCGGTGGCTATGACTGACCATGGGAATATGTTTGGGACTATAGATTTCTATAATACTATGAAAAAAGAGGGTATTAAACCTATCATTGGGATGGAGTGTTATCTGCATAACCAAGAGGATTTAGGCGACAAGAGTGTGCGTCAGCGGTTTCATCTTTGTCTTTATGCCAAGAATGAAGTAGGATATAAAAACCTGATGTATCTCAGCTCACGAGCCTATATTGATGGATTTTACTACTATCCACGGATTAATAAACAGCTTTTGCGTGAGAACTCAGAGGGGATTATCTGTTCGTCTGCTTGTTTGCAAGGGGAAGTGAACTGGCAACTTAATCTTTCGGATAGAAATGTAAAAGCTGGAGCGAAAGGATATGATGGAGCTCTTAAGGTGGCACGAGAGTATCAAGATATATTTGGTGAAGACTTTTACCTAGAGTTAATGCGTCATGGTATTGGTGATCAGCACCGTATAGATAAGCAGATTATCCAAATCTCCCAAGAAACAGGCATCAAAATTATAGCGACCAATGACACCCACTACACCGTACAAAAAGATGCAGATGCTCATGAGGCATTTATGTGTATTGCAATGAACAAACTCTATGATGATCCAAATCGTTTGCGTCACTCAGTACATGAATTCTATGTTAAGTCACCTGAACAGATGGCGAAGCTTTTTGCGGATATTCCTGAAGCATTGGAAAATACCCAAGAGATAGCAGATAAATGTAACTTAGAGATAAAACTAGGCAACCCTACACCACCTAACTTTAAATTTGCAAGAGATAAAGCAGTAGAAATAGGTCTTAGACTTCCTGAGCCTGATGTGGAGTATTCGCTTGCTAATGATAAAGAACTTTTTATTGCACAATCACGACTAGGATTAGATAAACGACTCTTGCTAGTACCTGCGGAGAAACACCAAGAGTATAGAGACAGGTTGCAAGTAGAGATAGATATTATCAATAGTATGAAATTCCCGGGGTATATGCTTATCGTTTGGGAGTTTGTGGATGCTGCTAAAAAGATGAGTATCCCTGTGGGACCTGGAAGGGGATCGGCGGCTGGATCGCTTGTGGCATACTCTCTGGAGATAACCGATATAGATCCTATACCATATGGACTGCTTTTTGAACGATTTCTAAACCCTGAGAGAATTAGTATGCCAGATATTGATATGGACTTTTGTCAAGCTCGTCGTCAAGAAATACTTGATTATGTGGTAGAGAAATATGGACGGCATAATGTCGCTCAGATTATTACCTTTGGTAAATTGCTTGCCAAGGGGGTTATCCGTGATGTTGCAAGAGTCCTTGATATGCCATATTCCAAAGCAGATGCAATGGCAAAGCTTATCCCTGATGAACTTGGTATCGACCTCAAAGGTTCTTATGAAAAAGAACCCAAAATAGCTGAACTCCTAGAGAAAGATCCACAAGCCAAACGAACATGGGAATATGCCCTAGCACTCGAAGGACTCAACCGAAATGCAGGAACACATGCTGCAGGGGTTGTTATCTCCAATGAACCACTTTGGCAAAAAACTCCACTCTTTAAACCTACAGGATTGGACACACTCGCGACACAGTATAGTGGAAAGTATGTAGAAGATGTCGACCTTATCAAGTTTGACTTTTTGGGTCTGAAAACGCTTACTGTGATAGAAGAAGCAAATAAACTTGTAGAGAAACGAACAGGTAAACGAATAGACTTTGTCAAAGAGAATATTAATGATAAAGGGGTTTATGATTACATCTCTTCAGGTGATACATTAGGATTATTCCAGATAGAATCTGCTGGTATGCAAGAACTTGCTAAAAAGCTCAAACCAAATGGCTTTGAGGATGTTATTGCGATGCTTGCACTCTACCGTCCAGGACCTATGGAGTCAGGGATGCTCGATGATTTCGTGGAGAGAAAACATGGTAGAGCAGAGATAACCTATGCATTTCCTGAGCTAGAACCGATACTGAAACCTACCTATGGGGTCATTGTCTATCAAGAGCAAGTTATGCAGATAGTGCAGACTATTGGTGGCTTTAGCCTTGGTGGTGCTGACCTTGTGCGTCGAGCAATGGGTAAAAAGATCAAAGAGGAGATGGACAAACTCAAAGGGGAGTTTGCTGATGGAGCATCCGCCAAAGGCTTTGACCGTATCAAGGCAGAAGAGCTTTTTGATTTGATTGTGAAGTTTGCTGGATATGGATTTAACAAATCGCACTCAGCAGCGTACGCGATGGTTACTTTTTACACTTCATTCTTAAAGCACTACTACCCACAAGACTTTATGGCTGCTATCCTTACCCTAGAGAAAAATAACACTGATAAAGTGGTCAAATATGTAGATGAACTTAAACGAATGGGTATTAAACTTCTTCCACCTGATGTGAATCACTCTGATTTAGTTTTCTCTGCTAACACTATAGATGGAGAAGATGTTATTATGTTTGGTATGGGTGCTATCAGAGGGTCAGGGGATATTGCTATCAACTCCATCCTCAAAGCTCGTCAAGAGGGTGAGTTTGTGGATATGAGTGATTTTGTCTCACGCATAGACTCCTCCAAAGTCAATAAGCGAGTCATAGAATCACTTATCAAATCAGGAGGTTTGGACTGCTTCCCACATAGCCGTCACGCGATGCTCTCACAGCTAGAAGACATCATGGATGCGTCACAAAAAGCAGACCAAGCCAAAAAGATGGCAGTTGGCTCGCTCTTTGGTGATGAAGCAGAGATGACGACTGTCAAGATAGAATTGAACGATATGGATGAGTTCGAGCCTATGCAAATTCTGGATTTTGAAAAGGATTCTCTAGGCTTCTATGTATCAGGACACCCCCTCGATAAATATCGCGAAACCCTAGATGAGATTAAATATACTCTTAGTTCAGAAATAGAGGATTTAGCAGATGGTTCACAAGCTCTTTTCATCGGACGAATAGAGGATATTACAGAAAAAATATCCAAAAAAGGCAACAAGTTCGGTATAGCCAACATCATGGATCTCCACGGCAATATAGAACTCATGCTCTTTGAAAACCGCCTCAAAGAGCTAGAAGAGGGCTTCGATACTACCAAGCCTATAGCGTTTAAAGTCAAGATAACGAAAGATGGTGACTTCACCCGTATGAATATCCTAAAAATTGAGTCTCTCAAAGATGCCAAAAAAGAAAAGATAAAGACCATCAAAGAGGAAAAACACACCCCAGAACCAATACAACCCCCACTCATTCTAGCCCTCAATCTAATGCCAGATGCCAAAATAGCCGAAGAACTCTTCTGCCTCGTAGAAAAATACCCCGGTAAACGCCCATTGGAGTTGCGTATCAAAAGCAAACTCGCTGATGTGATAGTGGAGTCTAAATATAAGGTAAATGATTTGATAGTGAGAGAAGCCAAGGAGCTAGGAATTTATGTGGAAGAGGAACTTGTGGGGGTGGAGTAGATTATAGGATATTTAGTCTAAATTCAAAAAAGGAAAAACAATGCAACTAAAAACACACCTAAAAATAAACACATCTCTCAATGGAGAGATTATTGAACTCAAAGAGAACTATGCAAAGGTACAGCTAACAACTACCAAAGAGATGATAGCTGACGCGTATGAATTGGTGCATGGAGGGTTTATCTTTGGGGCAGGGGATTTTACTGCTATGACAACTATCAATCATCCTAATGTCGTATTGGCTAAGAGTGAATGCAAGTTTTTAGCTCCTGTGAAGTTAGGAGATATAGTTATGTTTGAAGGAAATTTAATCGCTAGTGATGGATTCAAGGGTGAAGTGGCTGTGGAAGCAAGGGTTGGAGAGAAGATAGTCTTTAAAGCAACTTTTTATACTGCGTCACTTAAAAATCATGTATTTGATAAATAAACTCTCTTATGGTTTTGTGGCTATGGGTATTATCGTGATAGTTGTGTTGTTTTCCTCATCAGTTTTATTTGATGATAAGCTTTTGAAAAAGAAGATAATGAAAGAGATGCAGATGTAAGTTATAGTAGAGTGTGTACCAAAAGGTACACACTACATAACTAACAAGAATAAGTAGAATAGAACTCAAATCCTGTAGGTCTAGCTTCGTCTGGGTGAACTTGAGCTTCAAACATATATTGTCTATATGTTGTGATAAACTCATCACTCATAACTGGTCTAAGGAATTCAAAGTCTCCTCTAAGACCTTCAAGTGACTCTCTTAGTGTACGAGGCATTTGAGGAATATTTTTCTCTTTGATCTCATCAAGAGTAAGTTCAAATAAGTCAATATCCATAGGTCCTATTGGAACTGCTTTACTTTTGATACCATCAATACCTGCAAGCATTAATACTGCAAAACAAAGGTAAGGACAAGCAGTAGAATCTGGGAATCTAGTTTCGATTCTAGTAGCCATTTCGCCAGCACCATAAGGGATACGACAAGCAGCAGAACGGTTTTGACTAGAGTAAGTCAAGATAGATGGTGCTTCAAATCCAGGAACAAGTCTTTTGTAAGAGTTTGTACTTGGGTTTGTAAATGCAGATACTGCTGCAGAGTGTTCAAATACACCACCTAGGTAGTTTAATGCTGTATCAGAAAGGTTTGCATATTGACCTTCATTATAGAAAAGGTTTTTGCCATCTCTCCAAATTGATTGGTGTACATGCATACCATTACCATTATCACCATAAAGAGGTTTTGGCATAAATGTAGCAGATTTACCATTGAGGTGTGCTACCATTTTAACAACATATTTATATTTTTGAACATTATCAGCAGCTTCAATCATATCACCAAACTTGATACCGATTTCACCTTGTCCTTGAGCAACTTCGTGGTGACCTAGCATTACAGTCAATCCAACTTCTTCCATGATTAGCATCATTTCGGCTCTTAAATCTACCATAGTATCAACAGGCATTACAGGGAAGTAACCACCTTTAGTTCCTGCTCTATGACCCATGTTACCCATTTCGCCATATGAAGTTGAGTAATTCCACTCACCTTCTTCAGTATCTACTCTATAACCTGTTTGGTTAACACCTGACCATATTTGAACATTTTCAAAGATAAAGAACTCATTTTCTGGACCAAAGTATGCTTCGTCACCGATGCCTTCTGTTTCCATATATTTAAGTGTTTTCTTAGCGATAGATCGAGGACATCTCTCATAAAGTTCTTTTTTATAGATATCATAAACATCACAGATAACGATAATAGTGCTATCAGCTGTAAATGGGTCAAGAAATGCTGTAGGAACATCAGGCTTAAGAAGCATGTCTGACTTGTCGATTGGTTGCCAGTTTTCGATAGAAGAACCATCAAATGGAAGACCAGCTTCTAGCATAGAAGCTTCAACAGCACTCATTCTGTAAGAAATATGATGCCATGTTCCTTTAATATCTGTAAATCTAAAATCTACAAACTCAACCTCTTTCTCTTCACAATACTTATAAAACTCTTCTACATTATTGACAAATTTACCCATGAAATCTCCTAGTTAAAATAATTTAATCCCCATATTATATCCATATAGAAAGTAATTCTCTCTTGTATTATTGCCTAAAAAATAGTCAATTTATATCAAAAGTTAGTAAAAGTAACAGTTTTTCTATAGATTGTCTAGTTTTTCAGCATACTCTAGCATATAACTATCTAATTCTTCACCAGCTACTTCTAGTCGTTCAAAGAGATTTTCTATCTCAGCATTATCCAAAGCAATAGATTTAGACAAAGATTGAATCTCTCCCATATCTGCTTTATTAGAAGCTAGTATAAGATTTTTATTTGTCTCTTCTACTTTTTCTTCTAAGCGAATAATTTCTACTTCAGCACTTTGTATCTCTTTTTTGAGAGGATTAATAAGTTTTCCTCGTTCTGCGGTAAGCTCTTTGCGGAGTTTTTTGATTTCATTACGAGAAAGTTTTGATGAACTAGCTTTTTTCTTGGGCTTTGTCTCTTGTTCTTCTTCTTCCCAACCTATTTTTTCCAAAAACTCTGCATAATTTCCATCAAAAAACTCTGCACCACCTTTGTGAAAGATAATAAGTTGGTCTGCCAAACGGTGCAGTAACATTTCTGAGTGAGTAACCATAATAGTTGATCCCTCAAAAGTCTCTATAGCAGAGCATAATGATTCTATAGAATCCATATCCAAGTGATTGGTAGGCTCATCCAAAAAGAGGAGATTTGCAGGAGTTGCTATAATCTTACCTAGCATTACACGGCTTCTTTCTCCACCAGAGAGTACAGATACTTTTTTGTCTGAATCTTCACCACCAAACATCATCGTCCCTGCTATATTTTTGACGGTAGAAAATCCTATCTTCATATCAGCACTTTGAATCTCTTGTGTAATAGTATTGTCTTGATTGAGTCGTTCTATATTGGTTTGTCCAAAGTGGGCTATTTGTGTGCTAGGATGATAATAAATCTCTCCTTGTTGTTCTGAGAGTTCTCCAGCTATATAATTAAGAAGTGTTGATTTTCCTTTTCCATTTTTTCCTATAATAGCTATCTTTTTGCCTTTTTCAAGTGCAAAAGAGATATTTTCAAATAATGGAGTCTCTGGGTCATAGCCAAACCCTAACTCTTTTGCTTCAAAAATTAGTTTTGCAGGCGTATTACTATAGGTAAAGTTAAAATTAAGCTGTGCTTCTGAATCTAGCTTATCTATTCTCTCTATCTTTTCTAACTCTTTCATCTTTCCTTGAGCCATAGCTGCTGTAGATGCACGGGCTTTGTTTCGTGCAATAAACTCTTCTAATTCTGCTATCTTTTTTTCTTGGTTCAGACGCATTTTTTCATAGAGTATTTCATCATCTACAAGTTGCGTATAATATTTTTTGGAATTTCCTTTAATCAGTTTTAATCCACGACGATGAATTCCCATAGTATGCGTAGTAACGCTATCCATAAAAGTTCTATCATGCGTAATAAGTATTACTTCACCCTCAAATTTTTGCAAAAATCCTTCAAGCCAACGCATTGAGACAATATCCAAGTAGTTTGTAGGCTCATCCAAAAGGAGTAAATTTGGTTCAGTAGCAAGAAGCTTTACAAGATTTATTCGTATCTGATACCCACCAGAAAAGCTTAAAGGGTCTTTGTTGAGGTCATCTGCATCAAAGCCAAGTCCAAAAAGAAGTTTTTCTACTTTATAGATATTATACTGTTCATCTTCACTCAAAGCCGTAGCACACTCTTCTATAACTGTAGGCTGTGTAAAGTGTATATGCTGACGCAATGCACCTACTCTATATCCTTTTGGCGTAGTAATGATGCCATCATCATAATGTTCTTCATTCAAAATAATCTTGAATAGTGTTGATTTTCCTGATCCATTCCGACCCACTAGCCCAATACGATTATAAGGAGAAAGTGTAAAATCAAGATTTCTAAAAAGTGGTTTGGCATTAAAACTTTTACTAAGATTTGTTATTTTTATCATTTAAACTACCTCTATCACTTTCTTTAAGACTTCAAAACTCTTTTCAACAGAATCTAGTTTGACCATTTCTCGTGAAGAGTGAGGGTAGCGGATGGTTGGACCAATAGAAGCGATAAGGATTTGAGGGTATTTTTGAGATATGATACCACATTCGAGTCCTGCATGGATAGCTTTTGTTTGGCTCTCACCAAAAACCTCTTGCATACATTCACCCACAAGTGAAGTAAATGTATTTACCTCTGGTTTCCATGCAGGATATTTATCTGTTTGTTTTATATCATAACTATAGCCATCAAATAGTGTAATCATATCATAGCTATTTTGTGTCATTCCTCTAGGATCCATAGCTCTAGTACTTGTTTCTATAGTACAAATACTTCCCTCTGTGGCAACTCTTGCAAGATTAATACTTCTATCTGGAATACCTAGTGATTGGTTGAGTTCTCGCACACCATGGCTAATATTAGCAAGAAGAGAGATTATTTCATCGCCACCATATAATATAGGTTCGTCATTGCTAATAGTTTCTACTCTAACATTTCCTTGTGAAACAAGAGGAGTATCACTCTTGATAATAGCCTGAGCAAAAGTAGGGATAGAGTTGAGTCTTTCTCCGCCTTTGATAGAGACTAAACCTATATCTTTGTCTTTAAGATACGATGCCAAAAGTTTGATAGCGTTAGGTATATCCTTGTCTATATCTACACCAGAATGACCTCCGACTAAACCTTCTACTGTGACTAAGTAACAATCTCGGCTATCTTTGAGCTTGGCATAAGGTTTGCTAGCAGATATATCTATACCTCCTGCACAGCCTATATAAACCTCTGCTTCATCTTCGCTATCAAGGTTAAGCATTACTTTTGATTTAAGGTCAAAAGCCAAAGCATTTGCTCCAATGAGACCGACCTCTTCATCAGAAGTAATAAGAAACTCTACTTCTGTACCGCTTTCCATAAGTTCCATCATCATAGCAATAGCTATACCATTATCAGCACCCAAAGATGAATCTTTGGCTTTGAGCCAACCATCTTCTTCATAAGTTTCTATATTTGGTGCTTTCCCTATACATACCATATCATAGTGCGCTTGCAGACAGAGTTTTGGAGTGCCTTTGGATATTAAGATATTTTTAGTTTTGTCTACTTCTACTTTATAGTCTCTTTGTGTGGCAAAATCTACTAAAAATTCTAGTAGTTTCTCTGTTTTATAGCTACAGTGTGGGATTTGTGTAAGTGTTTTAAAATGTTCTATTATTGACATATTATTCCTATTATTCAGTAAATTATGATATATTTTCTTAATGTGATTCTATCATAAGCTCTATTAAGGAGATACTATCTGTCTTATTATTACTATTATAATGTTTTATTTTGCTATTAGCAATTTTTTGGCTGGTCAACTTACCGCAGGATTTCTTCAAGGATCTATCGCTCTCTTCTTTTTGGCTCTTTTGGTTCGCAATATCTACATAGTGAGCAAAGAACGCAAAGGATGTACGGTCTCAGGATGTAAAATTACTGATACAATTAATTTATTTAGAAAAAAGGATGCCTAATGGAACACTTTTTTACCTGTCCTTATTGTTGGGAACGAATATCTATGATACTAGAAAGTGACGAAGAAGGAGGGCGTACAAGCTATATAGAAGATTGCGAAGTTTGTTGTCGTCCTATAGAGTTAAATTTTGAACTTGATGGAGAGTGGGTTATTCGCTTTGATGCACGAAAAATGGAGGGGATATAATGTATATCTTTTGCTATAATAACACTAATCAAAAATAACGAGGTTCTATGTTTACAGGTCTTATACGCGAAATTGCCCTAGTCAAAAGCTACACAAATAATATACTCACTATCAATGCAAAACATAAAGCAAAACTAGGAGATAGTATCGCCATCAATGGTGTCTGTCTTACAGTTATTCAAGTCCATAGCAATGGTTTTGACCTAGAATTGGCTGATGAGACTCGTTCTATTATAGATGAGAGTAAAATTAGTGGCAAGGTACATATAGAGCCTGCTATGGAACTTAATGATCGTTTTGAGGGGCATGTAGTCCAAGGGCATGTAGATTGTGTAGGAGTAGTTAAATCTATCACTTCCCGAACCAATGGTACAGATTTTATTATAGCTGTAGAGCCTGAATATATAATTCATATCGTCCCCAAAGGTTCTATCACTATAGATGGAGTAAGCCTTACTATCAATGATGTCCACAAAGATAGCTTCCGTCTCACTATTATTCCTCATACCTTGCGAGAGACACTTATCGGTAACTACAAAATAGGTACAAAAATCAATATAGAAACAGACCTCTTTGCACGCTATATTGACCATATACTCCAACATCGCACTGCCAAAAAATCTATGGGTTGGGATGAGGTAGAAAAGATACAAGCTCTTTACTAATGCTTAATCTCTTTGATACCCATATTCCAAATAATGGCGAGCAATTTAATACTCTTTTAGAACACAAAAATATAAAAATAATTCGTATAGTTAGCTCCCATAATATAGAAACAAATGAATACTGCCAGAGTGAAGATGAATGGGTTGTCTTAATAGAAGGCAGTGCAGTATTAGAAATGAACAAACAAAAACAGCAACTAAGCAAGGGAGAATCTCTCTTTATCCCTGCTCATACGCCTCATAGTGTCTTGGAAGTAGAGAAAGGTACTATTTGGTTAGCTGTGCATATTAGTTGAAAGTTTCTAATAATAACTCTTGCTACTATCCTTTACATTTATTAATACCTTAATATGCTCTTCCACTTCTACAAGTTCTTCTTGCAGTCGCATCACTTCGAATATATCTTTGTAGACAAATGGTGACTCATCGAGGGTATTTTCGTCTACGGTGCCTGTGATTCCTAACATAGATTTTTCAAATTCTTCTATATTAACTACAGATCTAGCTTTTTTACGACTCATTACCCGTCCTGCTCCATGTGAAGATGAGCATAAAGAAGCCTCTGCTCCTTTGCCTATGACGACAAATGAACCATCACGCATATTCCCGGGGATAACACCGCGCATTCCTTTATCTGCTTGGGTAGCTCCTTTGCGGTGTATCCATTCTCCTCGCTTCTCATCATACTCTGCATGGTTGTGGTTACGGTTGATAAATCGTTTCTCATCTTCATACTCTACGCTATACTCCCCATCTATAACATCATTCATTATTGTATGAATAACAGATATCATCCGTTTACGGTTTTCTAGGGCATAGGCTAGAGCATAATTTTGATCTTTGATATACTCTTTACCTAGGGTAGAATTGACATCAAGTCCCCATATACCTTTAAGATTATCTAGCTTAATTTTTTTATTGAGTTCCAGAGTCTGTTTATTTTTGAACTTCTCTAATGCTTTGACAAAGCCCTCTGGATTGTTCTCTTGAAAACCTTTATTTCTCTGGATAAAATCATCTAAGATTCTCTCTAGTCTTCCCTCTAAAGGATTCTTTTCTAGGTAGGCTTGAAGCATATAGTGTGAGGCAATTTTATGCCCGAATCCACGGCTCCCTGAGTGTATCACTATCCATGCTTTTTCATCACTACCATATCCTATCTCGATGAAGTGATTACCACCACCAAGCGTACCTACTTGCATACGCCCTGTAGTATTGAGGACATGCTCTGCGTAAGATGTGAGTGGTAGCTCTATAGAAAGAGGTTGATGATTTTTGTGTCTTTTAAACCCTAGTGGTATTTTTTCTACAATATGGTTATAAATAATCTCAGCATTAGCTTCTATCTGCTCTTTAGTATAATCTGTACGATACGCACACATGCCACATCCAATATCAAAGCCCACAAACTGTGGCACAACAACATCACGAGTAGCACACACACCACCAATAGGCATACTATACCCAACATGAGCATCAGGCATCAAAGCCCCATAAGTAACATAAGGCTGTGCCAAGACATCCTCAAACTGCCCAATAGCAGTCTCTTCTAATAACTCCGCATAGATAGTATACGGAGTCTTAGTTTTACTCAATCGCTTATGATCTATCTCAGCAAACCCAAATGATTGTAAATCCATTTTTGACTCCTTTTTTGTTTTGTTAGGAGTATTGTAGTGGAGTTTTTTGTCGTATTTTGTCCGATGGGGAATTTAATATATTTTAAATGAGTTAAGTCTATTTTGATATAGTTGTAAATACAGAATGATAAAAAGTGAGATTTTAAATGTCTACAATAAAAGAGTATATTAAAAAGCGACCCAATATATCAGAATTAAATCATTATTGGGAGAATGCTTCAAGAGTCACTTTCAAAAAAAAGAATGATAATGGTTTTGATATTTCAATTGAGTGTGATAGAAATTTCATTTTGTTAGAGATAGATAATGGATACCATGAGCATATAAATGTAGAAGATTTTGAATCTGAAGAAGAAGCATTATCTCAAATTTTCGGATTGGCAAGGGATTTATTGTCAAAAAATATGAGAATAAAGGTTATCTCAAAAAGTGGAAAACCGAAAAAATGGATAGTTGAATATTTTGATGGTAGAGAGTGGGAGCAAGAATCAACAATGGGTCTATTACTATTCAATCCTTTTGCTAAAGAGATAGTAAAGATCTACTCTAATGATATTTTACCACCTAGAAGGTTTGAAGATTCATGAAAAATATAAATCCAGATAGAAGATATCTCGTATGGTATGCACAAAGAGGTCCAGCTGTATTTGGTGATTGGGTATGGCTCACTAAAAAGTTTTTGCCTGCATTGGAGCGTTTCAAATTAGTAGCCAAAAGTGAAAAAGACTTCTACCTCATAAGTGATATCTATTATAAATTAGGTGATATATTCTTTTTTATAGATGCTCCTTTGTTATCATTAAAGTATTTTAAAATGAGTATCAATGTTGATCCTAAAAACTGTTCATCTTATAGAGAAGCTGGCTGTAGATTTGATGAGATAGGACAATATAAAGAAGCAAAAACTTATTTAAGTAAAGCATTAGAACTATGTCCAAATGATGAAATGTCTCAATTAGATTGGAGAATAATTGGGAAGAATAATATAGGAGAGGAAGAAGAACCACTCTATAAAGAAGGTGATAAAGGTTGGGAGATAGATGAATTACTTGCCAATGGGAAGTTCAGACAAGTCCTTAGTAAACTCAAAAAAGTAAATACGCTAGAGGATAGACAAAGGAGAGCAAGAGCCTATGGGGGATTGGATAAGAAAGATGAGGTGATTAAAGAGTGGGAGCTTATGAGTACAATGGTTGGAGAGATAGAAATACAATCATCTGATTGGTTTTATATGCCTCAAAATGTATGGGATAATAAATTTTTTTGGTATGCAATGGAAAAGCTAAACGGTAGGTTTTTACATGGTACTTATCCTTATCCTGATATACTATTTAAAATTATCCCAGCTCCTAAAAAAAATAAAAGACTCTTTCCTCAAGGTTTAAAAGAACACAATCAAAGAATGTCTCTTTTTATTCAATTTCAGATAGCTAGACTTACGAAAGATATAAAGTTAAGCAAAGAGCTAGCGATACAATATCCTCAGTGGACTGAAGTGTGTAAAT
>JADGER010000058.1 GCA_016744315.1 Sulfurovaceae bacterium | reverse complement strand
CGAGTTAATTTATCTCTCCACGCTTTGTAGACTTTCATGTTGTTTTCATAGTTTACATAAATATCACCAATTTTATCATCTTTTCCTGCAAGTTCTATACGAACTTTTTGATGCCAAGCATGGTTACCTGCAATAGGATCTGGGTGACTTGGGGCTACAGCATTTTGCCAAGAACCACTAAGTCCATCCCACCAAATATTGTCGAGGTCTTTATTGTACTCTTTAAACTGCCATGTTTCTCTTCTGTCCATCATAGCTTTGTCAATACCTTGAACAGGTTTGAGTGTACCAATTTTGCCATCCATAGTCATATCATACAGAGGTGCACCTACACCCATAACACCTAGTTTTTGTTCAAAACCAGGAATCTCTACAGCATTTTTGAGTTTCCATCTTCCTGCGTGGTGTGAACAAGCTGTAACACCTGGCATAGTACCCTCTGTAGGCACTGCCATTGCAATAAAGTATCCTGATTCAAGATCTGATACAGTATCAGATATTGTAACCTTAATAGCGTCACCTCTTTTGATACCAAGTCTTTTAGCATCATCAGTGTTAATCCATACAGGATTATGGTTTTGTGAAATCTCCATTAAGTGCTTAGAGTTTACAGAACGAGTATGGATATTATATGAGAGTCTAAATACAGTATTTAGAGCAAACTCATTATCTTTTTCCATATAATCATGGTGAACATGACTTACGACATGTACCATTTTCTTTCGTTCTTCTTTTGTTTTAGGGTAGATAGGTATAGCATACTCAGGCCATTTCCATTCAGCAAACCACTCAGAATAAAACTCTAGTTTACGGCTAAGTGTATGGAACCCTTGTTTGATCTCTCCATCAATTTCAACACCAATAGCTTTTTTACCACCATGTGTATGGTCATCTACAAGTAATGCACCAAACTCATCTTTTGTTACATCACTAGCACTATACTCATGCCCATGAGCGATATACTTATCTCCCACTTTTTTGAGGTCTCTTTCTTGAGGTTTAAAGATATTATCTTCTTCCAACCAAGTACCTCTATCTCTCATCATCTCATAGTTAGGATACTTAGAGTCAGGATATGCTGCTGAAGCTGCTTTTTTGAGATTAGGGAGTTTATCAAAGGCTGCTTGATACCACTCTGCAATTGTTACAGCACGACTAGGATCTTCTTTTGAAGCCCAATATTTTCTTACACCCAAAGAACCATCTGGATCTACATGGTGTACCATAATATTTGCCCAAAATTCTACTTCTTCCCAAACTTCACCAAGACCCGCTTTAATATGTGCTTCGAGTGTGGCTCTTGTTGGATCTTCTGGCTTCCAACCCATTTTTTCAAGTGCAACTCTTAGAGCAGGATTACGGAAACTTAACCATCTTGCAGGTTTTGTAGCTTCTGAATGCTGATCATGTCTCTCACCAGCCAAACCAACAGGTAATACATAATCACAATACCAGTTTGTTTCTGACCAAGTTGGAGAAAGGTTAAAACTCATTTCAATCTTATCTTCTCTTTTGAGTGCTTCTATCCATCTAAATCCATCTGGATTAATCCAAACAGGGTTATACATTCTAGGAATCCAAACAGCTAATTTCTTAGGTACATTTAGACCTTTTTTTGTCCATTTTTCTTGCCACTCTTCATCCATAAGAAGGTGAGGCATAATATGACTCATCTCATAAGTACTCAATGGATATTCAGGAGGCCAAGCAATTTCATTCCATACATCTACTTTAGGAGGTCTCTCTCCTGCTTGTGAGGCTGCGTCACCTTTACCGTTGACAGAAATAACATGCCAGTGGTGTAAACCTACGCCACCTTTGTCACCAGCCATAGCACCACGCAATACAAATGGCAAGAATCCAGCTCTAGCTATCATCCAACCACCACGGTGAGCAATTGGTCCTGCTCTCCAAATATATGTAGCTACTCTTGCACCTGCGTCAATAAACATATCATAAAGTTTTTCTACGATTCTAGCTTCTATACGACACTCTTCAACTACAAAATCAAGCGTATATCCACTATACATCTCTTGAATCATAGTAATAAAGTCTTCGTATTTATCACCCTCTGGTACAGAAGAGATATAACCTCTTTCTACAAGATAGCCAAGATACTTTTTATCTGCCATCAATCTATCCCAGTTTACCCAGTTTTTAACGAATGCATGGTTGACTAAATCTTCGCCATTCACACCTTTTTCATTAAGAATACGGTTTGCAAGATAGAGATATAAAGCTGTTTCAGTACCAGGCCAGCATGGAACCCATAAGTCAGCCATACCAGCAGAGTTTGACATTCTTGGATCCATAACTACTAGTTTTGCACCATTTTTACGAGCATCAGCTATAAGACCAGCTGCTTGTTGAAAGTAGTGACCTGCGTCAGCTGCGTGAGATGATTGCAAGAATATAAGTTTTGCATTTACCCAGTCAGGTGAATTTCTATCATCATTTGCCCATTGAATAGTACCTTCTCTTGCACCTGCTGAACAGATGTTTGTATGAGAATCATAACCATCACAACCCATAGAATGAGGAACACGGTGTCCAAATCCATTTTCGTTTGGTCGTCCAACATGGTACATAATTGATTTTTTAGAGATTTCATCACCCACTTTGAGTGTATCATGCATCTTTTTACCAATCTCTGCCATAGCAGTATCCCAAGTAGTTCTTACCCATTTACCCTCGCCTCTTTTGCTACCAGGAGCTCTTTTAAGAGGAAAAGGAATACGATCTGGATCATACATTTGTGATTGTGTTGCATACCCTTTGGCACAGTTTCTACCACGGCTACCTGCGTGTAATGGATTACCCATATATTTACGGACGGCTAATTGACCACCCTTTTTATATGTTCCAATATCTACCCATGCAGTAAGTCCACATGATGCTTCACAGTTAGAACATGCTGTAGGAACAAGCATATATTCTGTGGCTTTGATACCATCAGGATTTTTTTCACTCTCTACACCATGTCTTCCTGTACCACCGCGTTTCCAATCGTGGCCATCAAGCTCTGTAAAGCTATCCCACTCATTAAGAGGTGGATAAAAAGAGAGTGTTTTTGGTGTTGGAGTAAATTTGCTATCTTCTGCCATAGCAGGAGTAGAGGCAATAGTCTCGAATACACCTTTCGCAATTGCTGCACCAGCGACAGTGTAAGCACTGCCTTTGAGGAAGCTTCGTCTACCTTCGATAAACGAAGGCTTGTTACTGTTCATAGTTTTTGTCATTGATATATCCTTCTTAACTTAACGGTAATAGTTGTGGAATCTTAAGCCATACATCTTTTGCAAGATACAGCCCAATCAATGCCAAAATAGCTGCAAATCTTAGAAGTGTTTTATTGTCATTCTTGATATTTGCTGTAGCCAAAAAGAAAGGAACAATATAACCTAATGACATTGCTATCCAAAATTGAATATTATATTCACCACCAGAATGAACGAAAGCTAAAGTTGCTTCTGCTTCTGCTGCTTTAAATGAGAAGAAATACTCTCCCATATACATCATAAAACTAAAGAATACAGACATAGCCAAAACAAGAGCCAAATCTTTGCGAACTTCTTTACCCCAGCTATCAGAAATAAAGATAAGTACTGCTGAACCTGCCATAAAAGCAGCTAAAAGCATTTGCATTAACTCTGTTGGTGCTTGCCATAACTCTCTTGCACTTGATTCTGCCATAATAACAGCAGTATAAAGTGTTACAGGAATTGCAAGGAAAACAGTAAATGGGAATATTTTTTCATAAAGATCACTATTACCTCTTACAGTTTTTGCTACTTCACAATGTCTTCTAAAGTCAGGAAATGCATCAAATCCACTAATAACCATCATTACTGTAATTAATCCAGTAAAGAGTGAAGCCATCCAAGCACCAACAGTAATTGCTGAAGTCCAGTGTGGGTGCAAGAAGATATTAATCATTCTTAACGGTTGATGTAAATCTACAAGTGTAAATAACAAGAAAACATTCAATGCAATAAAAGAGATTAGTGGCATTGTCCATCTAAGGCTTGGCATATCCTCTTTTTTGTGTCTATAGAGTAAGAATGCACCAATTAAGATGACACCTGTTCCAATACTCTTTGCCCACATATTAAGTGTAATCATCCATCCCCAGATAATTCCAGGAAGGGCAACATCCATTGTTACAATAGCATTTGTTGCATTAATAGTATGTTCTACCATCTAGTGACCTCCTTTATCTTCATGTGATTCATCATCAGTAGAATTATCATCTGTAGTTTGCTTGAAATCCATAAAACTTTTGTTATCAGCTGCACTATGGCTTACAAATGGAGCTAAAAATCTATCAAGAATACTATGATGAGGATCACCAACATGGTCTAAATGTGTAATATTATTAAACAGACCATATCCTTCTATTCGTTTATGAGCAAGAGGATTAAGTGTCTGATTACCACCACCTACATAAAAGTGTTTAGGATCAGTATGTTTTTCAGGTTTACGCACTTGAACGCCACCTTGATGCTCCATAATATATCGAGAAATATGACTATTGTCATCTTCTATATCCCCAAATATATTTGCTTCAACAGGACAAGCAACCACACAAGCTGGCATCATACCACTCTCGATACGGTGTGCACAATAAGTACACTTATCTGCTGTGTTTGTCTCTGGATCCATATAGATTGCTCCATACGGACAAGCCATCATACATCCAGCACATCCAATACAACGCTCACTATCAATATTTACAATACCATTTTCTAAATAATGTAGTGCCGATACTGGACAAATTCTTTCACACGGTGCATTTTCACAGTGATTACAACGCAATGGTGTAAAATGTCTCGATGCATCAGGGAATGTCCCCATATCAATATATTTAACGCGTAGTCGCCAAGAGCTTAGTGGTACTTCATTCTCCACCTTACAGGCAACCTCACAACCTTTACAACCCATACAAAGGTTTAGGTCAACCAAGAAACCAAGTTTCATGCTTCCTCCTTAAATTTTAGCTTGACTTATAATAAATATAAGCACCCCTTAAAGTATTACAGTAAGAGCGTTCGCCTAGCTATGATTCTAGTAAACTTTGGATTAAAAAATAATTATTTTGAAGATAAAAGATAAGTTTTTTTGATTAAGTAACCCCTTTGTTACTTAATTGATAGATAGATACTTAAATATTCTCCATTCCTTTTGATTCTAAAGCTTTATAAAATGACTCTTTGAGTTTAGTATTACTCAATGGTTTTGTCACTAACCTATCAAAAAGCTCTTTTTCTTCAGCAGTTTGTAAAGGATCGCCTGTGGTAGAAATAGCATAAATTGGATTAATATTTTTATTTTTTTCTATATTTCTAATGCTTTTTATAACTTCTAAACCAGAAAGTACAGGAAGATATTTATCTAAGAAAATCATATCATAAGATTCTCCTTTGAGATAAGCATCTTTAAATAACATAATTGCTTTTGCTCCATTATTTGCTGTACTTAGTTCACAATATTCATCTTCTAGTATGGCTTTAATAACTTCTATATTAATTCTATTATCATCCACAATCAAAACTCTACTTATATTTTCGGTTAAGAGTGTGGAGTGAATTGTATCGCCATAATATGTATTTTTAGAAATAATTGTTATAGCATCAAAAAGAGCATTATTTTTGAGGGCAAATAGAGACTCTTCTATTACAACAAGTTCTATTTTTTTCTCTGTAGTAATCTGTTTTATCTCTTTATCAAATTTATGTTCAAAACAAAAAAGATGTGTCGTATCTATGCACATTGTATTACTAATACTAATTTTTTCTCTAGGCATTCCAAGAGAAAGAATATAATTAATAATAAGATTTACATTACTATTTTCCTGATCATCGGTTAGTATTGTAATTGTTTTGTTCTTCAAAAGAAGAGGTTTTTGAGAAGGCGTAGCATCTATACTTATAACAGGTATCTCAAAATAAAAATCACTTCCTTTATCTATTTCACTATCCAAAGAGAGCAAACCACCCAAATCTTTAACATATTGAGCAGAAATAGATAAACCTAAACCTGTACCTCCAAATTTTTCACTTGTAGTATCTTCTGCTTGTTTAAATGCTTCAAATATTGCATCTTGTCTACTCTTATCAATACCAATACCACCATCTTTAATCGAAATCTTAAGACTATCAGTTTCTGCATTAAAAAGTATATTAAATGCTATAGTTTTATCTTTGGGAGTAAATTTATAGGCATTTCCCAAGAGATTAATTAGAATTCTTTTTAATATAAGAGAATTTATTTTTATCTTTTTAGGAATAGAGGGATCAATAAAAATAGTATAATCTATATTTTTATTCAACATATTTGCAGAAAAACTATTTGCAATTTGCGAAAAGAACTTTATACTATTTACCTCTATAAATAAAGGTTTATCTGCCTCATATTCATGCTTTGCTTTTTGCAGTATAGAGTCTGTGAGCTGATTGATAAAAGATGCACTCTCTTTGGCGTTTTCGATATAGCCTCGCAAGCGTACATCTTTGACCTGACTTTCAATTAATTCTAAAAAACCATAAAGTGTATTTGCTGGTGTTCTAATATCATGCACTGTATTAGAGATAAAAAGCATTACATCTTCTTGTGATTGGCTCGTATGACTTTTTTGTTCTATATCTACAATCTCTTGATTTATCTGTGTAGATTGCAGTGTCATATCTGATACTTTTGTTTGAGACGAAAGTACTAATGATACTTTGATAAGAAAAGGTGTTAATGATTTGATAAGGTCTAAGTCATGTTCTGTATAATTCTTTATGTAGCGTATAGAACGAGAAACACGCACAATAGCAATAAGGGTATCATCCTTAACAATAGGCACAATTATTTGTGATTTGATACGACTATTTTCAGGGTTATCTATCTCTATCATATAATATTTTTCACTTGCTATATGGTTATAAATTGCTGATTTTTTAGCCAAATAAGCATCTCCAAGAAGCCCTTGTGGATTAACCATAGATATTCTATTATTATCATTTTCATGCCTGTTTAATAGCTGTGTATCTTTGTTATATATAAGAAAATTTGAAAATTCAGAATTGGTAAAATCTCGTAATAATTTCTCTATAATAGTATTTATTTCTCCATTACTTTTGGCGGAGGAAACACTATCCATAGCCTTTGTAAGAGTATTTATTAGGTCTGATGTGCTATCTTTATTAGGCATAAGACTCCTTTATATTTAATGTAAAATTTAATTTATTATAGCAAGAATCTGTTTGAAAAAAATTAATACTAAAAATACTCATAATTGCATTTTAACCATAATTTAGATAAAATATCAAAATTTTCTCACAAAGGGCTTCGCTTGCTTTATAATGTTGTTGATATACAAAAGATCTTGCCACACCGTTATCCATTTTTATTAGTTGATAGAATTACTGACCTTGAAGAAGGTAAATCAATTAGTGGTTATAAGAATGTATCTATTTCAGAACCTGTTTTCCAAGGTCATTTTCCTGATCATCCTATCTATCCAGGTGTTATGATTATAGAAGGAATGGCTCAAGCTGGTGGAGTACTAGCATTTAAAAGTCTTCCACCAGAAGAACAAGACAAGAGTGCCAATAAAGTTGTCTATTTTATGAGTATAGACAAAGCTAAATTTAGATCACCTGTAACCCCAGGAGATCAATTAGTATATAATATTACTGTTTCAAAACAAAGAGGTGCTGTTTGGCAATTTGATGCGAAAGCATTAGTAGATGGTAAAGTAGTTGCTCAAGCAGAACTCAAAGCTATGATTGTTGATAAATAAGAGATAAATACTTAGAATGCAAACTATACACCCAACAGCAATAATAGAAGACGGTGCAATCCTAGGTGCTAATGTAACTATTGGTCCATTCTCTTATATAACATCTAATGTTACAATAGGAGATAATACAACCATTGCATCACATGTAGTGATTGAAGGTGATACAACTATAGGGAAAAATAACCGTATTTTCTCTCATGGAGTATTAGGTTCCATTCCACAAGACCTAAAGTTTAATAATGAAGATGTAAAACTTGTTATAGGTGATGGAAATACTATTCGAGAATTCGCATTTATTAATCCTGGTACAATTAGTGGTGGATCTCTTACAAGTATTGGAGATAATAATCTTCTTATGGGCTATGTTCATGTAGGTCATGATATTATTATTGGAAATAACTGTATAATTGCAAATGCCACAAACTTAGGCGGTCATGTAGAGATAGGGAATAGGGTTGTTATTGGTGCTATGAGTGCTGTACACCAATTTGTTAAACTCGGAGATTATGCTATGTTAGCAGGAGCGAGTGCCTTAACCCAAGATTTACCACCATTTTGTATGGCTCAGGGAAATCATGCACATCTTCGTGGACTTAATATCACAGGATTAAGAAGAAACCTAGATAGAGATACTATTAATGAACTTAAAAAAGCCTATAGAACTCTTTTTGAAGAGGGAAAAGCCCTTCAAGAGGTAGCCCTAGATTATAGTACAAATAGTAGCTCCAAAGCTATAATTCAGATGAGTAAATTTATACAAAACTCCAAACGGGGTATCGCATTTAAAAGGAAAATAGATGTCTAAAAAAATATGTGGTTTTTGTCATGCCTCTGAAAGTCAAGATAATCCACTGATAGCAGGATCAGATGCTTATATATGCTCTAACTGTGTAATCTCTGCATATAAAATACTTTTTGGAGATGAGGAGATACCTCAAACTGAAGAGCTTACTCAAGAGCTTCTTATACCAAAAGAGATTAAAAGTATTCTTGATGAGTATGTTATTGGTCAAGACCAAGCAAAAAAAACACTCAGTGTTGCTGTGTATAATCATTATAAAAGAATATTCAAAGATATTCCAGAAGATGAAACGCAAATTGCCAAATCAAATATACTCCTTATTGGTCCAACAGGAAGTGGTAAAACTCTTTTAGCTCAAACTATTGCAAAATTTTTAAATGTACCTATTGCTATTGCAGATGCAACAAATCTTACAGAAGCTGGGTATGTAGGTGAAGATGTTGAAAATATTCTTACAAAACTTCTGCAAGCTTCTGATGGAGATATTCAAAAAGCCGAACAAGGTATAGTCTTTATAGATGAAGTAGATAAAGTTGCAAGAATGGGTGAAAATCGTTCGATTACACGAGATGTTTCAGGAGAAGGTGTACAGCAAGCTCTTTTGAAAATTATTGAAGGTTCAATTGTTAATATTCCACCAAAAGGCGGAAGAAAACATCCAAATCAAGACTTTTTACAGATAGATACATCTAATATATTATTTATCTGTGGGGGAGCTTTTGATGGGCTTAATGATATAATAAACAGACGACTTGGAAGCAACATGATGGGCTTTGGTCAAGAAAAAAGAACCAAAAAAGAAGAAGAGAATTTAATTCATCTTGTTGAATCAGGAGACTTAGTCTCTTTTGGTCTTATTCCAGAACTTATAGGAAGATTGCATGTCCATGCTACACTTCGTGAAATTTCTCTTGAAGATATGGTTAAGATTTTAGTAGAGCCAAAAAATTCTCTTATCAAACAGTATCAAAAACTTTTTGAGATTGATAATGTTACACTTTCATTTGAAGAAGAATCACTTCTATTAATAGCACAAAGAGCCATTGATAAAAAAACTGGTGCTAGAGGACTTCGTTCTATTATGGAAGATATACTTCTTGATATTATGTATGAACTCCCTGAGCTTGATGGATATGAAGTTGTTATTACTGCTGATGTTATTAAAGACTCTGCAAAACCACTCTATATTAAAAATAAAAAAATTGCCTAGAAAAGGATAAAAATGTTTAAAAATTTATTGGGAGCTTTCTCTAGTGACCTTGCTATTGACTTAGGAACAGCAAATACTCTTGTCCTTATTAAAGGGCAAGGCATAAGTATTAATGAACCCTCCGTTGTTGCTATACAGTATGATAAACATGGTCAAGAACATATATTAGCAGTAGGTCAAGAAGCTAAAGATATGGTAGGAAAAACTCCTGGTAATATCAAAGCAATTCGTCCTATGAAAGATGGCGTTATTGCTGACTTTAATGTTACAGAGATGATGATTCGTTATTTTATAGAAAAAGCACATAATCGTAAAAGCTTCTTTAGTCCAAGAGTTATTATTTGTGTTCCATATGGTTTGACGCAAGTAGAGAGAAAAGCTGTAAAAGAGTCTGCTATGAACGCAGGTGCTAGATATGTATATCTTATTGAAGAGCCTATGGCAGCAGCTATTGGTGCTGGATTACCTATTCGTGAACCAAATGGTAACTTAGTTGTTGATATTGGTGGTGGTACAACCGAGATTGGTGTTATCTCTCTTGGTGGTCTTGTACTTAGTAAATCAATTCGTGTAGCTGGTGACCGTTTTGACGCAACTATTACAGATTATATTAAAAAACGATTTAACCTTTTGGTTGGTGATCGTGTTTCTGAAGACTTGAAAATCTCTATAGGTACAGCGATTAAACTAGACAAAGAGTTAGTAGCTACAGTAAGAGGTCGTGACCAAGTAGAAGGTACACTTAACTCTGTAGAGATTACAAGTGAAGATATGAGAGAAGCTATGAAAGAGCCTCTTCGTGAAATAGGTGAAGCCCTCAAATCTGTACTAGAACAAACACCTCCTGAACTTGCTGGAGATATTGTGGAAAATGGTATTGTACTTACTGGTGGTGGTGCATTGATTAAAGGTATTGATAAATATCTTTCAGCTTTAGTAAAACTTCCTGTATATGTTGCAGAAGATCCTCTCCTTGCTGTTGCAAAAGGTACAGGAAAAGCTTTGGATGAAATTGATCTCTTACAACAAACTGCTTACGAAGACTAATCTAGATGAAGAGTAGAATTCTTATTGTTATACTAGTTCTACTTTTTCTCACTATTTTATTCACTAAAAAAGATGATAGAGTAAGTGATTCACTGCTCTCTATTGTCAACCCTATTAAACAAATTTATAGTAATATTACCCAAGAAGTAGAAGATAAAAGTCAAAGCTACCTCTATCAAAAAGAGCATATACAACAACTCAATCAAGAGAATAAACTCCTACGAAAACATCTTTTAGAACAAAAACATTATATACAACAAGTAAAAGATCTCTACAAAAAAATTCCATCCCTAGAGAGAACTCCACCCCAAAGTGTAGAACTTGTGCAAACAATCTCTTATGTTAAACTCAATAGCTTTAGCCAAATTATTTTGACAAAACCAAAAAACCTAGAATCCCAAGAGGGTATACTTTTTGGTCTTATTCAAGAAGATGTTGTTGCAGGTGTAGCACAAATACATAATAACAATCTTTATGGCTCTTTTACCTCTAACTCCAAATGTAGATTTTCTGTTTTTGTAGGTAAAGATAGAGCTCCAGGAGTAGCTATTGGTGTAAATACACAAACTATGGTTGTCAAATTTATTCCTAAATGGTCAGATATAAAAGTTGGCGATGAAGTCATTACAAGTGGTATAGACAATATATTCTTTGCTAATATTCCTGTAGGTGTAGTCAAAAAAATTGATATATTAAGTAGTTATAAAGTAGCATATATTACAAGCTATGCAGATATTTTACACCCTGACTACTTCTATTTAATTACAGATGCATCTGCAACATTTGTCTCAAACTATGATAGTAATCAAACAAGTATCCATAATAATAAACAAGCAATAAACAATATAGTTATAGATATTAATAGTACAAAAGATGCAAATCTATCCAAAGAGTTACTAGAGAGAGATATGATTTCTAGTATTCCATCACTTCTTATAGATGAACCACAAAAAATTATGCAGACGCAAGATGATGAAGTAAATCTTACACAATTAGAAGTCCCTTCTGAGGCAGTTGTGCATAGAGCCAAAAAAACAAAACCGAGACCAAGACCAAAAGCGAAACCAAAACCAAAAAGTAAACCTAAAATTAAAAAGAGAGTATATAAAGTGCAACCAAAGGTTGAAGATTTGGGAATGTTCTAAATCCTCCAAGGCTCTTTAAGAGCCTTTTGAACATTGAAATAGTATAATACCGAACTAAAATTAAGGGTAACTCTCCATGCCAAAACGCACAGACATTAAAACAATTTTACTTATCGGATCAGGTCCTATCGTTATCGGTCAAGCTTGTGAATTTGACTATTCAGGTACGCAAGCGGCCAAGACACTCAAAGAGCTAGGGTATCGTGTTGTACTTATCAACTCAAACCCTGCTACTATTATGACAGACCCAGAGTTTGCACATCGTACTTATATCGAACCTATTACTGAGGATGTTATTGCTAAGATTATTGAAATCGAAGGTGTAGACGCAGTATTACCTACTATGGGTGGACAAACTGCTCTTAATGTTGCTACTACTATGTATGAAAAAGGTATGCTTGAAGGTATAGAATTTCTTGGGGCAACTCCTGCTGCTATCAAAAAAGGTGAAGACCGCCAAGAATTTAAAGAAGCTATGATAAAAATAGGAATGGATCTTCCTATCTCTCAATATGCTTACAATATGGAAGAAGCTCTTGATGCTGCTAAAAATATTGGCTTTCCACTTATTATTCGTGCCTCATTTACTATGGCAGGTGGTGGATCTGGTGTAGCCTATAATATGGATGAGTACAAAGATATAGTTCGAGGTGGATTAGAAGCTAGTCCTATCTCTGAAATTCTTATAGAAGAGTCTCTCCTTGGATGGAAAGAGTACGAAATGGAAGTTATCAGAGATAAAGAAGATAACTGCATTATTGTATGTTCTATCGAAAACTTTGATCCTATGGGTGTACATACAGGAGATAGTATTACTATTGCTCCTGCTCTTACACTTACAGATAAAGAATACCAAAGAATGCGTGATGCATCATTTAAGATATTGCGTGAAGTTGGTGTAGATACTGGTGGATCAAATGTACAATTTTCTATCGATCCAGATACAGGAAGAATGATAGTTATTGAAATGAATCCAAGAGTAAGCCGAAGTTCTGCACTTGCCTCAAAAGCCACAGGATACCCTATTGCCAAAGTAGCTACACTCCTAGCAGTTGGTTTTACACTTGATGAAATTACTAATGATATTACAGGAACACCTGCTTCTTTTGAACCAGTTATTGATTATATTGTTACCAAAGTACCACGATTTACTTTCGAGAAATTTCCAATGGCAAA
>JADGER010000057.1 GCA_016744315.1 Sulfurovaceae bacterium | reverse complement strand
CTTGTTTTGTAAGTCCTGTTTCCATAATTGACAGTAAAAATCTTGTAGCTGTACCATGATAGAGAATTTTTGGTGGAACTACAGCCTCTAAACCTAAATTTATTTTTATAGAATGTCCTTGGTTGGCTCGAATTTTATTTTCATCTATTATAAATCTCTGTTTAGAGTCTTGTTTTACAGTCTCAGATATAAGCTTTTTTGTTAACTTTACATCTTTACTTTTGGCTATCAATTCATCTATTTTAGCCCAGCCATTAGTATCTAGTTTTAATTGAATACTTTGTGGATTATGTCTAAGTATAAAACTTAGGAATTTACTTATTTTTGTATATTTATCCATTTGTTTTATCCTTATATCTTTTTTGGACTAATAGTATTAAGAACTTATAGTTAGTGTAACACTCTCTTGCCCAATCTCTTTGTATCTTTTGTAATAGCGATTTACAAATTCTTTGACTAGGCTATCTTTTGGTAGATATTTACCCTCTTTTTTCTCTACAAAACGGTAGAGGTAGCTAGAGGCATCAGCTTTTCTTAGGTAGTGAGAGGCTAGGTCTTTGTATGCTTCTTGATACAAAGACTTCATAACATCATAACGACTATAATCAATAATAATTTGTTCATTAAAGCTAATAATCGCACTTTTGAAAAGAAGCTCTAAATGTATTAATCCTTCGCAATAATAAGGTAATACTTCTCCTACTTCACGCCATGCCATAAGTCCTACAGCACGAGAGACTAAATCATCTACAAGGTGTTTTTTGAGTTCTTCATCTTCATTATGGAAAAATGCCATAAGCCCACCAGCTGTAGCTTTGAACTCTTCTATATTTTTAAATTGTCCAGTGGAATTCATTCGTAATTCTGTATCTCGACTAATCCATAAAATATGTCCAAATTCATGACCAATAGTGGATATATCATAAATTTTATGCCAGAGTTGAGGCTCTTCATTAATAAGTTTTTGTTGTTTACTTATAAATGCTTCTCCCAGAGTCTCTACGCTTAATCTCATAACAGGTTTTGCTTTTTTTGATGCCATAACAAAATCTGCATAAGCAAAAATCTTTTTCCCTAGTTCTGTAGAGACTTGTTCATCATTAGGGACAACTTGGGCAGAAAAAAGTCCGTTAAATTGTGCTCCATAATATAAGACAGGTTGCCCTATATAGAGTTGAGTATTTTTGACTTGGTCAATATTATTGTGAATTACTTTGGTAGCAGTACCACCAATTTTTTCTGCTAAATCCCAAGAAAATGAGATAATATTTTCACGCGTATGAGAGCTTCTTTGGAGAGCAGGGTTGATAATTCGTAAATCCCACTCTAGTGCTACAGCTTTGCGGTAATGGTCTTCGTAATATTCCAAAGGATGACCTATTTGTAAAGGTGTTTTAATTGCCATCCATGCTCTATCCACATTTGCCCAACGGTGAATAAGTTCATTTGGATTTGTATGCTTAAATGCTACTTTCATAGCAAGAAGATAGGCTATCCAATTCTCTTTTTGATCAAATACATCATCATCTTCTTCTTCTAAAGAATGAATAAAACTATTGAGTGCTAATACAACCTGTTTGACCTCTTCACTAAAAGCTTTGGCATAAGATACTACTTGGTATGTACCATCTTTATCTTCATGTAATACGGAGTAACAACGGTCACCTACACATCCTGTTTCATCAAGGTCATACAGTCCTTCTCTTTCTAGTTTTTCATATATTTTCTGCTCATCACCATTAAAGAGTCTATAGAGTTGACGATTAACACCATGGATAATATATGATGTCCATACACTTTGCCATCCACTCATAGCTTGTCCTACAGCATTGACTCCATAAATTAGTGTACGATAAAATGGATTGAGGAGTTTATATTCGTTGATCCAAGAGACAAGTGAAGAGTGTCTTTCTAGGTGAAGATGGCTTACAAAAAGATAAGCACTCTCTTTTTTGAGAATAATTTCATCTTCACTAAAATCAGCTTTTTGTAACACCTGTTCAAGAGCATCTTCTCGTAGATTAACAATACGAATAAGTGCTGCCATAATATTTTCACTATTGCTTCGTAGCTCTAGTGTTTTTAAAAACTCAGAAACAATTTTGTCTGCTTCCTTATGATCACCATCTATAAGAGCATAATATCCATTTAGATGATTTTGTCTTACTTGAAGTTCATCATATATTTTTTGTAAATCATCCATAAATTCATTATAATTTTTACTACTCATACGAATTCCCCTTTTTTTGTATCATTTTAATAATAGGTTCTGCAAGTTTCAGCGCTTTGGATCGGTGAGAAATATCTGATTTAATACTACTGTCTAATTCTCCTAGCGTTTGTGTATGTCCTTTAGGAATAAAAATAGGATCATATCCAAATCCACCCTCTCCATGCGTTGTAACTATCACATCACCATACATCCATCCATGCACCACAAACTCACCTAAATGACTCACTATTGCTATAGAAGCTGTATAATAGGCATTCGTTTTTTCTACATTCATAGCTTTTACATCAGCAATAAGCTTATGCAGGTTATCTTTGTCACTTGCACCCTCACCAGCATATCTAGCACTATATATCCCAGGAGCATCTCCTAATATAGGGACAGTAATACCACTATCATCAGAAATAACAAGAAAATCTTTTCCTAGCTTTTCATAAATTGTGCGTGCTTTAATAAGAGCATTTTCAGCAAAAGTATCCCCATCTTCAATAATCTCAAATGATTCCATAAGATCACTAAACGGAACTATCTTTTCCTTGCAGAGTTCATTAAACTCTCTTACCTTGCCTTTGTTAGAGCTTGCTAATACTAATTGCATTTTATTAACCTTTTTTTAATCCAAGTGGACTATAATCCCCTTATTCTATCAAAAAAAATTATCAAAAGGATTATATCGTGAAAGATATTATCGCAAAAACTTGGCATCTAAGCTTGATTATTGGGCTTAGATTCTTTGGACTTTTTGTTGTTATGGCTGTTTTATCAGCGTATGCAACCGAACTAGAAGGGGCTTCTGCAACTCTTGTTGGATTAGCAGTAGGAGGGTATGCATTTACACAAGCAGCACTTCAAGTACCATTTGGAGTCTTAAGTGACCGTATAGGACGCAAAAAAACTATCTTAATTGGACTCTTAATATTTGCTATAGGTTCACTTATTGCAGGTATGGCAGACGATATTTATATGCTTCTACTTGGACGATTCTTACAAGGAGCAGGAGCAATTGGTTCTGTTATTATTGCTATGATTAGTGACCATGTCCGCGAAGATGAAAGAGCGCATGCTATGGCATCTATGGGAATGGTTATTGCACTTGCTTTCACTATGGCTATGATATTTGGACCAATCATTGGTGGACTCTCAGGCGGTGTTGCAACACTCTTTTATCTTACTACAGGTATGGCTCTTTTTTCTATATTGCTTCTCTTTACGGTTGTGCCTCCAGCTCCTCAAATTACACACTCTTTTTCAGAAGATGAAGCACAAGTAAAAGATGTATTTAAAGACAAAGACTTAGTACGAATGTATGTTACATTTTTGTTTCACTCTTCGACTATGGCTATAGCCTTTTTCCTTATTCCACTTGTACTTACAAGCAAGTTTGGTTTGCCTTTATCAGAGTTTTGGAAAGTCTATTTGCCTGCTGTTATATTTGGTATTGTAGCTATGGGACCAGCTGCGGTATTTGGAGAAAAGTATAATAAAGGAAAAGAGATATTTTTACTCTCTATAGCCTTTATTGCTGTAGCATTTTTGCTTATGGGCTTTAGTGAGTCATTGATACTTTTTGCTACAGGTGTTGTGTTTTTCTTTATTGGTTTTAATATGTTTGAACCATTGCTTCAAAGTTTTGTAAGTAAATTTGCCAAAGCACACCAAAAAGGAGCTGCGTTAGGTGTAGCTAATACTTTTGCATATATTGGTATGGGTGTAGGTGCTACAGTAGCAGGAAAGCTTTTTGAAGTAGGAGATGTACGAGCTGTAGCTATTCTTGTACTTATTGTTTCTATTTTTTGGGCATTTTGGATTTATGGTATGCGTAACCCAGGTTTGCGAGGTACTATCTATTTAGGTACAGACCTTTTTGACCGAGCCAAACTAGAAGTTCTCAAAAATGATAACAAAGGGATAAATGATATTTATGTTAATGAATCCGAGGGAGTTATGGTCATCAAGTACGATAAAGAGTTACTTGATGAAGATGAAATTAGAGGAATGATGCTAAAGAGATAAGTAAGATTAATCCATATAACTGCCTTTAAAAGTATTGCGTCCATCTGCTTTGGCATCATACAGTAGTCCATCTACTACTTTATACATATCATCAGTATTAAGGAGATGCTTTTCTCCAAACATCATCACACCTGCTGATGCAGTAAGGTAGTTGGATGTTGTATTGAGTTTATGAGATATTTTGAGGGATTCTATCTCTTGGATTAGAGTGATAGCAAACTCTTCTAGCATCTCATAATCTTTTTGGTAAGAGAGTATCACAAACTCTTCACCCCCTACACGAAATGCATAATCATACGAACGATTTGTATGAGCTGAAAGTATATGTGATACAGCTTTGAGTGCATTATCCCCTTCTTGATGCCCATAAGTATCATTAAACTGTTTAAAGTAATCAATATCTAGCATCAACATACTCAGTGGTTTGTTGTCTCTTTTAGAACGCTTCACCTCTTTTTCAAAAATCATTTCAAAGTAGTTTCTATTGTAGAGTCCTGTTAGTGTATCTGTAATAGAGACCTCTTCTATTTTTTTCTTATCACTGATATTTGTTAAAAAAACTGTAAAAGCAGAGAGTTGAAAATCGTGATCTAACTCAGGAAATATTTCTATAGAAAACCAAGTATCTTCATCATTAATATTAATAGAAAGTTCACCTTTATGTTCTTGGGATGAGTATATTTTGTTTTCAAAAAGTTCATATTGGGCTTTTGTAGTAAAAAAATAATTATTTGTACTGTTTATCATATATTTTTTTGGCTGATTGAGTACACGGCACAAAGCACTACTAATATCTATAACCTTTTTATCTAGATTAAATGTTGCCATCAAGATATTTTGGTCAATAAGATGAAGCTGTTTTTTATTGACTTTTGCAATTTTTAATAAGTTAAAAATGATATAGATAACAACAAGTCCAGAAAAAATAAGTGTTAAGACAAATATTATAATCACCTTCTCCACACCATTGTCCTTGATAGAAGAGGTATAAAATTCATCAGCTTTGTTAAACGCATACTTCTTTAAGACATTAATCTGTTCATAGAGTTTTTGTATATGGTTTGCACCTTTGCCTTTTGTAATAGTTGTTGCTTCATCTACTTTTCCCTCATGTATTAAAGAGATAACCTCTTCTCGAATTCCTTTCCAGTCCTTAAAGGCTTTAAATGAAGCATCAATATCTTGTTTATTACCCAAATAGTTTTTATAAATAAGTTTAAAGTCTACATAAACATTTTCTTCTTGTGTTTGGATAGACTCTATGATTTTAATCATCTCAAAACTATGTTTTGTCAAAATAATATCTTTCATATTTCTATGCATGGCTACAATAGATGTTTGAATATTTGATACAGCATTACTTACCTGAAAGGGGTGTGTATACATTTTTTGTGTATTTGTACTCAACTCTTTCATCTGAATAATCGTAAAAACAGCACTTGAAATAGCAACAATAATAACAATAGCAAAACTAAAAAGTATTTTAGGAATATTCATCTAGTAAAAGTACTTTATATTTTAATAAATAAAATATATTTATTATCTTCTATAGACTTTCCAAAACCAATAACTGCTACATCTTGATATTGCTGATTGACAGCAACTTCTATAGGGTACATCATCGCATCCATATCAAGTATCAAAAGATGTTTTACCAAATCACCTACCAAAAGTGCTTTACTCTCTTGTTTTATTGTAAACGAAAGTTTTTTCTCTTTATGGTCAAGGTCAAAATTAGCGAGAGCTGTCTCACCTGAATAAATAAGCTTTTCTGCATTTTCCAGATCATCTTTTAGAAGCATAGCTGTGATAGTATACTCTGCATTATTTTTAATCTCTGTACGAATATCTTCTATTAAATCAATAATATATTTCATCTTTCTCTCTTTCTAAATACTCTAAATTTTATATAACTTGTCTCTTTATATCAGACGAAAGAGCGGTTATTACTTCATAACTAATTGTCCCAAAATACTTGGCTGTCTCTTGGGCATCATTCATTATACATACGCTCTCTAGTGTAGATTCTAGCGAAATCATATCCATAGAGACACGACCTAATATCTTGAACCCATCACTTGTGATAAATGGCTCTTTGGCATTGCCTCTACACCATCCATCTCCATAGCCCAAATCATAGCTAGAAACTTGCATCTCTTTGGGTGCAGTAAACACAGCACCATATCCTAGACTCTCTCCAGCTTTGAGTACCCGTGCAGATATTTTTTGAGCATACAAAGAGAGAACAGGTTTAAGCTTTATAAGATCAAAAGGATAAGGTAATTCATTATATCCATAGGCTGATATACCTACACGCACAATATCCTCTTGCATAATTTTTTGACGAAGCGTAGCAGAAGAGTTACAAGAGTGTACTCGAAAGCCATCTATTCCCAACACTTTTAAACGCTTTTTTACTGCGTCAAATTGCTTCATTTGCCAAAAGAGTTCTGAACTTAATGCATCAGCAGAACGAAAATGTGTCATTAATCCTACCAGTTCTAGACCTTGATTTTCTATCTTTTGCAAAGCCTCTTCGAGTTGCTCCATCTCAATACCACTGCGACGCATTCCTGTATCTATTTTGAGTTCTACTTTTGTGCCTTGGGGGATAGAATCAATCTGTTCTATAGAGTTAATAGCATAATGATATTTTTGGAGTTTTTTACACTTACCATCTAATACAAGTATAGTTTCAAAAAGTGAATATATCTTCTCTGCCTCGCTATCATTACGAACAATGGCATGTTTAATACCAAATTCACTCGCCAACTCTGCCATAAGTTCTAATCCATGCCCATAAGCATTATCTTTAAGCACAATAGCAATCTTATCAACCGACCCAACCTTTAGGGCAATTTGTTTAAGATTATAATAAAAATTTTGTTTATTGATTGTAATATACGCCATAACTAAACTAACTCTTTCATTCTTTTTTTGAAATTTACAAAACTAGGCATAGTAATATCTATGCTATTATCTTGAATCATATACATCCCTTTAATAAAATGCTATTATACACATATAAGTTTAACTAGTAAGGATACAAATGAGACGACTAAGAGCCGAGTGGGAAAAACAGAGAGCTGTCTTAATGGCATTCCCTCATAAGGGAACTGATTGGTCAAAGGATATAGAGGGGGCTTTGAGTCCGTTTATCCGTATTGCTCAAGCCATTGCGTATAGTCAAGCAGTGTATATACTATGTGATGACAAAGAGGCTATCTCTGAACGATTTTGTAGTACGAATAACCTTACTTTTATTGAGATACCTATTAATGACACTTGGATACGAGATTATGGGTATATTTCTATAGAAGAGGGTGGAGAGACGAAGCTTTTGGATTTTACTTTTGATGGTTGGGGTGGAAAGTTTGATGCCCATCTTGATAATAGTGTTAATAGTATTTTACATAAAAAAGGCTATTTAGGTGTAAGCCCTTTGGAATCTGTGGAGTATGTATTAGAGGGAGGTTCTATAGAGAGTGATGGAGCAGGAACTATTCTCACAACTGTAAATTGTCTTTGTAATGCAAACCGTAATGGTGGGAAAAGTAAAGATGAGGTAGAAGCTTTTTTAGCAAAGACTTTGGGGGCTACACGCGTACTTTGGCTTGACTACGGATATTTGGTTGGTGATGATACAGATAGTCATATAGATATGCTAGTGCGTTTTGTAGATGAGAGAACTATTACTTTTGTTCAATGCTTAGATAGCTATGATGAACATTATCAAGAGTTACAAAAGATGCATTTACAGCTTAAACGATTTCGAACAAAAGAGGGCAAACCTTATAAACTAATTCCTTTGCCTATGTGTGAAGCGATGCATGATGGAAAAGGCTACCGTCTTCCTGCAACTTATGCCAATTTTTTGATTACAAATAAGGCATTAATTTATCCTACCTATGGTGTCAAAACAGATAATCAAGCGGAGACTATACTACGGTCACTCTTTCCTGATAAAGAGTTAATTCCCATTCGTTGTAATAAACTTATAGAAGAGGGTGGTTCACTCCACTGCTCTACAATGCAAGTAGCATATTAAAGGAAACAGATGAAAACAGCCCTTATCCAACAAAAATATATGAGTAGTAAAGAAGCTACACGAACCGTTACAAGCCACAAAATAGCCCAAGCATCTCAAAATGGAGCTGATTTGGTTGTATTGCAAGAACTGCATCAAAATGAGTACTTTTGTCAGAGTGAAGATGTGAAATTTTTTGAGTATGCCAATGAGTATGAAGAGGATATAGCATACTGGAGCAAGGTAGCAAAAGCTAATGATATAGTATTAGTTACTTCTCTTTTTGAAAAGCGGACTGCTGGACTCTATCATAATACAGCAGTTGTATTTGAAAAAGATGGAACTGTGGCAGGAAAATATCGTAAGATGCATATTCCTGATGATCCTGGCTTTTATGAGAAGTTTTATTTTACTCCAGGGGATTTGGGTTTTGAGCCTATACAAACGAGCCTAGGAAAACTAGGTGTTTTAATCTGTTGGGATCAGTGGTATCCTGAAGCATCACGGATTATGACACTCAAAGGAGCAGAAATACTTATTTATCCTACTGCTATTGGATGGTTTGATAATGATAGTGAGGAGGAGAAACAAAGACAGGTAGAAAGTTGGATAACTATTCAATGCTCTCACGCTATAGCCAATGCCATACCAGTCATCTCTTGCAATCGTGTAGGATTTGAGGCTGATAGTGCAGGGGTGATGGATGGAATACGATTTTGGGGAAATAGTTTTATTTGCGGTACACAAGGAGAGATGTTGACCCAAGCAAGCTCAGAAGATGAAGAGACACTTTATGCAGATATAGAACATACTCGCACAAAAGAAGTGCGTGATATATGGCCATTTTTGCGTGATAGACGCATAGAAAGCTATAATGATTTGATGAAACGCTACTGTGACTAATTATATTTATAATAATTTGATAAAATAATACAAATAATTTAGAAGGAAGATATATGGATTACAAAATTACACCCGTTGTTAAAGGTGAAAAAGTTGCATTTAAAAACCCTGCTCATGCATTTTATGATGCTGTTGGTGGTGAAGAGGGAATCAAAAAACTTATGTATAGTTTTTATGATAAGATTTATGAGGGTGATATTGCCCACTTCTTTCCACAAGATGAAGAAGAGTTTGAAGCTATCAAAGTCCAAAATACAAAGTTTTTTGTCCAAATTTGTGGTGGTCCAAAAATTTATGACAATGACACCAAAGGCGTAGAACTCAATGAGTATATGGTTCGTCTCCATGATGAGTTCTCTATCACCGAAAAGTCTCGTGTAGAGTGGCTAGGTACAATGGCAGAAGCCCTTAGAGAAGTCAAAGGTGTTGACGAAGCCATCTTGGAAGATTTTTGGAGCTACCTAGATAATTTTTCTAAGCTTACCGTGAATACCTATTCAGATGGTAGTGTTTATTACGCGAATATATAAGTATAATATTTAGAGAAATTCTTGAAGTAAAAATTCATAAATATTACTCTTGGTCTTTAGTGACTTATTTAAGATAGAATATCCTCTATAAATATGATATTCTAATCTTTTTTCAAAGTCTTTTTTATTTCTCAAAGTTATATTTTCATAGGCTTCAATCATTTGATAATATATATTTGTAAAATCTCCATCTTCTTTGTCTTCTCCTGTAATTTGAGCTAAATGATATTCTTTACCATCTAAACTCTCCATTTCTATAAAATATTCTCTATCTTTTAACGATAACGAAATATTTATCATAAATCGTAATCCCATCCATTTTGCTGTATGACTAGGATAATGCAGTAATTTTAAAAGAGGGTTAATATAATCTTCTATTTCTTTAGATGTTTTAATCATTTGTTATTACTCCTATGCTTGAACCAAAATTATTTTTAGAAATACTATATTCTTTAAAAGCTATATCCTTATCACGAAGATAATCATATTCACTGCTTGTTACTAATAGTGTTAATTCTGAGAATTTTAAATAATAGGTATTAAAAATAAAATCTCTATTTTTATTAGAAAGTCTTCCAAAGGGTGTATCAATAAATATAGAATCTTTAAACTCTAAAATACTAGAAATAAGAATAAAATTTTATATTGGATATATTCAATCTTTTCTATGCTTTTAACTGTAGAAGATATGATATAATTAATTTATGAAGAGAAAAACAACAGATGAATTTATTAAAGATGCTAAAAGAATACATCAAGATACTTATGATTATTCTAAAGTTGAATATATTAACAATCAAACAAAAGTTATAATCATTTGTAAAATTCACGGTCAATTTTTACAAGCACCTAGCCATCATTTATTAGGAAAAAATTGTGCTTTATGTAAAGGCAGTAAGAAAAAAACAACAGAAGAATTTATTGAAGATTCAAGAAAAATACATCAAGATACTTATGATTATTCTAAAACAGAATATATTAATAACCAAACAAAAGTCACAATAATTTGTGCTAAACATGGAGAGTTCCTACAAATTCCAAGTTCTCATATCTATAAAAAAGCTGGTTGTCCAAGATGTGGTACAGAGAAGAGAACGAATAAAGTGAGAAAGAGTCAAAAAAACTTTATAGAAGACGCAAGACTAATACATAAAAATACTTATGATTATTCCAAAGTTAAATATGTGAGTAGTTTCAAAAAAATAGAAATAATTTGTATCAGACATGGTGAATTTTGGCAAGAACCAAGTTATCATTTAAGTGGTAAAGGTTGTAGAGAATGTTATATAGAAAAGTTGAGAGAAAAAAATACAACAAGGAAAAGTGTAGAGGTTTTTATAAAAGAAGCAAAAATCTTACATAAAAATACTTATGATTATTCAAAAGTTAAATATATTAACAATAAAATAAAAGTGGAGATTATTTGTAAAGTACATGGAACTTTTTGGCAAAGCCCTAGTCATCATTTAAATGGAAGTGGTTGTACAAACTGTGCTTTTACTGGCTTTAATACAAATAAACCTGCTCTATTATATTATTTGAAAGTAAATACAGATAACTATCCTTTGTATAAAATTGGAGTTACTAATTACACAGTAAAGAAGAGGTTTTCTAGTAATGACTTACAAAAAATAACAACTCTTCAAACTTTTATTTATTCATTAGGAGCAGACGCATTAAGGGAAGAAAAAAGAATTTTAGGAAAATTTAAAAGTTATAAATATGGAGGAAAAAAAATATTAGATAGTGGAGGAAATTCAGAGTTATTTATAAAAGATATTTTAGCTCTTGATACATTCTAGTTTATTATGACTATTAGAATATTCTAAAAAACCCGATTTCTTACAATTTAGATAATAATCACTAATATCTTTATTTGGAATAGATAAATTAGAATCACTATTTCGTTTTTTAATTTTAGATAAGCATTCTTCATTTGCTAGATAGTCACTTTTTTTAAGATTACAAGAAGAACAACTTAATACCAAGTTCCAAATTTCATCATCATAAATATAGCTCCATGGGATAAAGTGGTCTATATGTATTTTATTATCTAGTAAATTACAATTACAATAAAAACATTTTGTATCAATTTCAAGAAGTATTTTTTTATATTTTCCTAAAGAACTTCGTTTATTTTCTCCAAGGTTTTCAATTTTTGAAATAAGTTTAGGTGTGAAATTTGTCTTTTCTAAAAATTTTGCCCATTCTAAAATTAAAGCTTTATGTAAGAGTTCATAACTCTTTTTTAAAAAAAATATTGTATCACTATTTAGAACAATACTTCTATCTTTATCCTTGGATATATGAAATTTTCTAGCATTTTTAATATGATTATGGGAATAAAACTTATTAGATTCTTTTGGTTGAAATCTAGGAATAACATCACCCAAACATTTTTTTTCTATCTCTTGAATAATCTCTTTTTTTACTGATTTTTTATCTTTAAAATATTTATCATAACTATCTGAAATATACTCTTTCCCACAATACTTTTGAATTATTGTAATAACAACAGGTTGAGAATTTTGTTTAAAATCTTGTTTAAGTTTATACTTACATTCTTGAACCCAATAATATTTTAAAAAAGCTTCTGAAATATCTTCATATAAAATTGTAATATTCTGTTTATCTTTTGTATTTTTTGATATATCTAATAAAAATTTTGCTAATGCAAATTTATAGGTATTATCTTTTTTACCTTTTGAAATGATATGTATAAATGCTTCTTCTAAATTAAAATCCATAAACTTCACTTTCCCATTCAATATCTCTATTTAAACTATCTTTATTTGTTACTTCATCTATTTTTTTTAATCCATATTCTAAAAAAAGTGTATTCATTTCTTGTTTTGAAATAGCAAAAAAATCTCTCTCATCAACTCTTGATTTTGTTGAGTAACTAATAATTACTTTTCCATCACCTTTCAAGTTCTTTATTATATTTTCAATAGTTTTTTTGATGTCTTCTTTTTTTAGGTGCATAAAAACAGCAATAGAAATTATTACATCAAACTTAAAATCAAATGTTGTTATATTAGGTAAAACAGAATAATAAACTCTATCTTGAAAAAAAATATCTTTTTTTATATTTTTTATAAATGCTTCACTTCCATCAATACCATATATCTCTTTTGTAATATTTTTTATATATCTCAAATCTCTACCTGAACCAAAACCTACATCTAAAACACTAGCATTTTTTAAAATATAGGTATCAAAAAACTTATTTAATTGTTCCATATTTACACTATTATATCTTTTAATTAACTCTTTATGATTTTGATTATAATATTTAATTGTTTTCATAATAAAAAATAAATTTACCAATTAATTCATGTAATGATTTTAATTTCATACTCTCTAATTGTTCAACTTCTGATATATTTAAACTTCTTAAATAATTATTTAATTCAGCTATTTTTTTATCTGCCTCAAATTTATTGGAATCATATTTAAGTTGACTTTCTAAAA
>JADGER010000056.1 GCA_016744315.1 Sulfurovaceae bacterium | reverse complement strand
TATATTTGTGGCAACTGCTAAAAAGCTAGTATATGGTGAAGTAAACATAGATATGATAGCTGGTCCTAGTGAGATTGGAATACTTGCTGATAGCAGTGCGAGAGAAGATTATTTGGCTATGGATTTACTTTCTCAGGCAGAGCATGATGAAATGGCTAGTTCTATACTTATTACTACAGATGACCAGTTAGCCAAGAGAGTAAGTGATAAAGTAGAAGAGTTTTTGTCTACACTTAGCAGAGAAGAGATAGCTCGAAAATCCATAGAAGAGAGAGGGGCTATTATTGTAACTAAGAGTATGGATGAAGCTATAGATCTAATGAATCAGATAGCTCCTGAACACTTAGAAATTATGACAGAAAGCCCTTTAGAACTTCTTCCAAAGATTAAACACGCTGGAGCAATATTTTTGGGTGAGAATACACCAGAACCTATTGGTGATTATATCGCAGGTCCAAATCATACACTCCCCACAGGTGGAACAGCAAAATTTTATTCACCTCTAAGTGTAGAGCATTATCTTAAAAAGTCTTCGATTATATCTATGACCAAAGCAGGTATAGATGAACTAGGAGAAGCATGTGCTCTTATTGCACATACAGAAGGGCTTACAGCTCATGCTAAATCGGTAGAGATGCGTATAAGGAAAGCATAGTGAAGCAACAAATAGTTATAGCTTCACTTACTTTTTTATTACTTTTAGGTGGGTGTGCAAGTAGTTCTAAGAAAACTTATCGAGATACTTCCAAGCAATCACCTAGCAATTTTTATAATGCAGGAATGTTACGCTGTTCTGCGAATAATCCAACTTTTCATGATGTTTGTGATTATGCAGTCTATTACGAAAATAAAGTTATGAAAATAATAGTCGAAAATGCGTCTATTCATGACACTATATCTTATCGTATTCTCTATTTTTCTGCGGGAAGATTTAGAACTCAAAAGAAAAAAGAGCTTGTTCGTACCCAAAAATTAGCAAGTAATCATTATCAAATTAGAGTGGGTCAAGAGTATTATCTTATGCCACAAAGAGCCATGACTTATCAGCCTATGGATGAAAATACCACAACTCCCAAAAAAGAAAAACCGACTGTATCTACACCTATATCTAAGCCTGTAGTTGAAGAGAAACTTATAGAAGTAATAGAACCAATAGTGGAAGAACCTATAATAAAAGAACCTGTGGTACAAGCTAAACCACAACCAAAGCAAAAACCTATACCTACTGGTACATCAAGAAAATTTAGGAGGTAGAGTTTCTCTCCTCTTTATAAGCTATCAAAAACACCAATAACAAAATATTTTGTGGATGAACCTATTTTGGGAACAAACCAATATTTTAACTTTATATTTTTTGTATAGGGTACTATTTTGGATGGAATTTTATAGTTAATAAGTGGATAATCTATGCCACCTGTAAAGAGTGGATTACATGAGAGTATTCGCAAAGAAGCATAATAGAGGGCATAATAGGCAGGTGAAGTTTCAAATGTCCATTTTGCATACTCTGAGCATGTAGGATAATATCTACATCCTGCTGGTAGCATTTTGGAGATATATTGGTATCCTTTAATAGGCGCTATCCAAAACTTACTACTCATACTTTTTAAACTGCTCTAACCATATTCTATCTGCATCACTCAATATTCCAACTCTGCTTAGTAAACCTTTTTTGATACTTATAAGCGATGCTTCATCCATATACACTAAAAGTTTAGGATTGATTGTAGGTTCTTCTTTGCCATAAGAGAGAAGTTGATTTATATCTTTGAGTAAATCTTCTTTTGTTTGTTTGATTGAATTCATTTGGATATACTACCAAAAAAATAGTATAAAAGGAAGTAAAGATGATGAATATAGGTGATAAAGTAGCAGATTTTTGTTTGGCAAACCAAGATGAAGAGGAGATTTGTTGGAGAGATATTAAAGGGCGTTGGATAGTACTTTATTTTTATCCCAAAGATAATACTCCTGGATGTACTACTGAAGCTTGTGAATTTACAGAAGCTTTGCCTACATTTGATGGATTGAAAGCTATTGTTTTGGGTGTAAGTCCTGATAGCCCATTAAAGCATCGTAATTTTATAGCCAAACAAGATCTTAAAATTACACTTTTGGCAGATGAAGAGAAAGAGTTATCAAAAGCTTTTGGTGTATGGCAACAAAAAAAGAACTTTGGTAAAGAATACATGGGCATAGTCCGTGGGACTTTTTTGATAGACCCAGATGGAAAAGTGGCTGAAAAATGGGAAAAAGTCAGAGTGAAAGGGCATGTAGAAGCAGTGAAACAGAGACTTCAAGAGCTACAGTCTTAAATAAAAATCAAGAATTAATACACTTTTAGATATAATCGCGTTCCTTATTCAACTTTGGATTTGGAAATACTCATGTAGTTATTCCTTGTCAGGTTGCACTGCCTATTAGTAGGTATTTGGTGTTAAGGACTACAGAGGATTAAACCTAAAGACTACGGTCTATAAAAATTAAATTTACTTTATCAAGGAGATAAAATGGTAACAATGAAAGACTTACTCGAATGTGGTGTACACTTTGGGCATCAAACAAGAAGATGGAATCCGAAAATGAAAAAATTCATATTTGGTGAAAGAAAAAATATTTATATTATTGACCTTCAAAAAACTTTGAGATATTTCAAATATACTTATAATGTAGTAAGAGATGCTGCAGCAGAGGGTCAAACAGTACTTTTTGTTGGAACAAAAAAACAAGCAAGATCAGCAGTAAAAGAACATGCTCTTAGATGTGGTATGCCTTTTGTAGCTAATAGATGGTTAGGTGGAATGCTTACAAACTACCCAACAATTAAAAAATCTATCCGTAAACTCGAAATTATTGAGCAAATGCAAGAAAATGGACAAATAGACCTTTTAACTAAAAAAGAAGCATTGATGCTTATTCGTAAAAAAGAGAAATTGAGTTCATATCTTGAGGGTTATAGATATATGAAAAAAATGCCAGATATGCTTTTTGTTGTAGATGCAGTAAAAGAACATATTGCAGTAAAAGAAGCAAGAAGACTTGGAATGAAAGTTGTAGCTCCACTTGATACTAACTGTGATCCTGATGTTATTGATTATCCAATTCCTGGAAATGATGATGCTATCCGTTCTATTAACCTTTTCTGTAAAGAAATGGCAGAAGCAATTATCGAAGGTCAAGCAGCAGCAGCAGAAGCTAAAGGCGAAGCAGTAGAACAAGTTGCACAAGTAAGTGACGAAGATATTGCTAAAATGGTTACAGAAGCAAAAGAAGAGGAAGTCAAAGCACCTGTAGCAGAACCAGTGGTAGAAGCGGTAGCAGAAACAACACCAGCAGTAGAAACAAAAACAGAGGAAGCATAACCATGGCAAACTTTGGACCAAAAGATATCAAAAAACTCAGACAAATGACTGATGCAGGAATGATGGACTGTAAAAAAGCATTAACTGAGACTGATGGAAATATGGATAAAGCTGTTGAATGGCTTAGAGACCAAGGTATGGGTGCTGCTGCTAAAAAAGCAGGAAAAGTAGCTGCTGAAGGTGCTGTAACTGTCAAAGTAGAAGGAAGCAAAGCTGCAATCATTGAGATTAATTCTCAAACAGACTTTGTTGCTCAAAATGATAAATTTAAAGCAATCCTTGCAGATGTTGTAACACATGCATTTGATAATAGTATTGCTAATGCAGAAGATTTAAATGCTTCTACTATCAATGGTGAGCCATTTTCTGAGTATCTTTCTCAGCAAGTTGCAACTATTGGAGAAAAACTTGTAGTGCGTCGTTCTGCTCTTATTGATGCAGACGAGAACACAGCTGTTAACGGTTATGTTCATGCCAATGGTCAAGTAGCAGTTATTATTGAAGCAAAATGTGATAGTGCCTCTACAGCTGAAGCTATGCGTTCAGTTATTAGAGATGTTGCTATGCATGCAGCGGCCATGAGTCCTTCTACTCTTAGTTTCAAAGATTTTGATACAAACTTTGTAGCAGAAGAGACAAAAGGTCGTATTGTAGCAATTGAAAAAGAAAATGAAGAACTAGGAAGATTGGGTAAAACACTCAAAAATATTCCACAATATATCTCTATGAGTCAACTCACAGAAGAAGTATTAGCCCAAGCTGAAACAGCACTCAAAGAAGAGCTTAAAGCAGAAGGAAAACCAGAAAAAATCTGGGATAGAATCTTACCTGGTAAAATAGCTAGATTTATTGCAGACAATACAACACTTGACCAAGAGCAATGTCTTTTGGATCAAAACTTTGTAATGGATGACAGTAAAACTGTAGCTGAATATATAGAAGACAAAGCCAAATCAGCAGGTGGTACAGCAGAAATTACTGCATTTACTAGACTTGCAGTTGGTGAAGGTATTGAAGTAGTCGAAGAAGACTTTGCAGCAGAAGTTGCAAAGCAAATGGGTTAAACACCCATTTTTATTCTACGCTAAGAGTATTGTTACTCTTAGCGACTTAAATCGTGCTGTCATGATTAACTCATCACACTCATCTCCAAATATAGCATTTATTCGTGAACTACTATGATGAAAAGTACTAAAAAGTGTTTTTGCTTTGACTTTATCTGTGTATTTTACAGGCAGAGGATTTGTTTCTCCATATTCTGTTTTTAGTATTACTCTCTCCCCAAATTTTCCCTCATCTTCTATAGGTGCTAATAAAACATCTTCATCATATCTACTTAAGAGTTTTTTACTTCTGGAAGTTTGTGCAGAGTTATTATAGTGTGCTAGGGTTCGTCCTGTAGTGAGATAATATCCCTCTAGGCTATCGTTATAAAATTCTTTATCAAGTATCTCTTGGATCATTCCTCTTGGTTGGTATTGATGATACACAAAGTTTCCTAGACCATCTTCTGTTCTAAAATCCAAAAGATGCAGGACAGGTGTATCTTCGTGATATATGGGCCACTGCATACCTCTTTTGCGGTGTCTTTCCAAGCGATAATAGTCAGCACCACTAAATCTACTTGGAGCTACTTTGCGTACTTCATCCCATACCTCTTGGCTTGTCTTAAAGTTAAAGTTACCGCCTAGTTTACTATCCATCATAGTGAGTACTTCCCAATCATCAGGTAAATCACTTTGGACAAGAGGTTGCGAAAGGTGGAGTCTACGCATGGCATTTATATAGACACCCGTTTTTTCATAGGCAGATTTTACACCAATAACAATATCAGCTTTTTGTGCTATATCTGTCATAAAAAGCTCTTGCACCATAATAAATTCCAAATTATCTAAGGCTTTTTCTATTTTGTTAATATTAGGATGAATATGCATAATATCTTCACCCATATTGAGTAATGCTTTGATGTTCCCCTCTAGCATTGCATCTACAAGCTGAGGAGTCATTAAGCCTATCTCTTTGGGTTCTTGGTAGTCTGGGAGGTAATAAGGGAGACAACCCATATCACAAGCTCCTTGGACATTGTTTTGCCCTCGTAGAGGCATTAGTCCTGCACCAGTTTTTCCTATATTTCCTGTCATCATAGCTAGGTGTGTCATTGCCATTACAGCATACGATCCATCAAGATGTTCTGTAATGCCTAAACCCCAAAATATCATAGATTTTTTCACAGCATACTCTCTAGCAATATTTGGTATCATTTTTACTAAATACTCATAGCCCTCTATATCTTTAAAAAAGTTTGGATTAGCATAAGGGTCATTGAGGATTTTTTCTTTAAAGGCATCAAAATCTTTGGTTCGTGTGTGTATAAAGCTTGCATCATACAACTCTTCATCAATAATAATATACGCCATCATATTAAGTACCAAAAGATTAGCTTCATAGGGGATAATACAGTTTTGTTTTGCATATTTTGCTAGCTTAGTCTCTCGCACATCAATCACTGCTAGGTTACCCAGTTTTTTTGCCATATCTAGCATACGGTTGGCTATAATAGGATGTGCTTCCATAGTATTAGAACCAATAACCACCATATATTCTGTCTCATAGATGTCATTATAGGGGTTTGTTGCTGCACCCTCTCCAATGGTAGCACGCATACCTTTGAGTGATGGAGAGTGGCAGACTCTAGCACAGTTGTCTACATGTGGAGACTCCATAGTTTCTCTACAAAATTTCTGAAAAGAGTAGGCACTCTCGCAACTCGTTCTTGCTCCACCAATAGCACAAAAGCTTTTTCTACCATATTGTTTTTTAACCTCTGAGAGCTTCATTGTAGCAATAGTAGTAGCAGTATCCAAATCACAAGTCATATACTCACTATCAAATTCTACTAATTTCTCTTGCACTTTTTGGAGTATATGAGGATTTTTATCTAAAAATCTTTTCTTGATTCGTGCTTCTCTAATGCGATCAGGAGCATCTACAAAATCATACCCATACTTTCCCTTGATACAAAGCTTACCCTGAGAAACAAGCCCATCTTTTTGAGCATATATTTTGTTTATTTTATTATTGCTTACCACCGCAGTTATATCACATCCCACCCCACAATAGGTACATACACTCTCTATCTCTTCAATAGCATCATTTTTTATCATTATTTTACCCTTGATTTATATATGTAGTTTTAACCTATTTTGGCTTAGAGCTTTATGGGGTCAGGTGATGCTATATGCAAAAATGATATAATAACTCAAAAAGGATACACTATGGCAAGAAGACCACGAGTGGATATGGCAGGATATTATCATGTTATCAATAGAGGAGTAGAAAAAAGAGTTATATTTTTGGATAAAGATGATTATGAGTATTTTGAAGAGTTATTAGAGAGATACACAAAAGAGTTTACTATTATTATGCACAGCTATGCACTTATGCCCAATCACTACGATCTACTCATAGAGACACAACAAAAGAATCTCTCTAAGTTTATGCGTCAAATCAATGCCAATTATGCTATTTACTTTAACAAAAAATACAAAAGAGTAGGGCATCTATGGCAGGGGCGTTTTGGTTCATGGTTTGTTACAGATGAAGCCTATCTTTATACACTTATAATCTATATAGAACAAAATCCCATCAAAGCCAAATTAGCGCATACAATAGAAGAGTACCCTTATAGCTCAGGGTATCAGTTTCTAAACTATGACTCTTTAGCCAAATGGCTTAAAAACTCTTATATAGCACAAAACTACAAAGAGGACAAAGATGCTATAAGAAGTTTTTTTAATACAACAGTAGATCAAGAGCAACTCCAAGACCTCAAACGAGCCTCTTCACTTATGGGTACTCCACATACAAAAGAGTTAGATATAGAAAAGTTACAAAAAATGCTCAAGAGTTTTGAAAATAAAAAAGAGAGAAATAGTATTATATGTAAAGCCTATAAAATAGGATACTCACAACACGCCATAGCCAAAGTTTTGAAAGTAGCACAATCTACAGTGCAGAGAGCTATTAAGAAGAAGTAATCTATCTTATATCATCAATTATTTTTTTAGCCAAATCCAAATCAAGAGAGCCACTCTTTGCAAAATCTATACCCACTTTTGTCTGCTTTTCCAATATCAGGGTATCCTCGCCCTTTGCTCCTGTAATAAGTGCCAATATCAGGAGTGGTCTCTCTATTTTCCCACTTTCTAACTCTTTGAGCCAATACTCCCCACCTGCTTGGTCTGGGTCTCTATTGTATACATGGTTATAGATAGAGACAATAAAGTCATAATCACTAAACCCCTGAGGATATTTTTGTTTAGTCTCCTCTTGGTCAAAAAAACTTCTAGCCATATCTTCTAGGTTTAGCTTAGATTTATAGAGCCAATAGTTACTCCCTCTTGCCTCTGGAGCTCTCGCAAATGTAGCTATATAGAGTTTGCTAATAGTAGCTAATGGGCTATCTGTATCTATATTTTTTATGGGGGTTTCTATGGGTTTTGGTTCTTCGATTTCTTCTATTATCGGTTCTACTACTGCTAATAGAGGTCTAATATCATTGTCTCTTGTTGTAACTACTATGCTCTTATCTCTTAAATCATCAAATGCATCATCACTATTGATAGCATCCACACTTATAGTAATCTGTTTAGTATTTATACTCTTGTCATCTATACTTGTGATAGTAACTGTTTGGGGTATATTCCAAGTTGTCTGCGAAAATATAAGTGTCTCAGGAGAGAGCGTTATATTAGCACTATTTTCACTTGTACTATCCAAAACTACATCGCTTGTAGGTTGCAGGTCTAATACTACAGTAAAACTATCCGTAGGGCTATATTGGCTCACTACTAGAGTGGTTGTAGAGAGTGTAAAACCACTTTTTGCAAAAGTATAATGAAAACTTTTAATAGGAAATGGTATGCTCGCTAGAGTGTTATTACTCTCATCATCCAAAGCATCTACACCACTAAAATGCCAATCATCAATACTAAAAGTATCAGAGGGGCTAGTAACATGCTCTTTTCTATAAACCCATCCATCCATATACTCCCAAAGCTCTCCTGTGCCATCGGTATAAATATCTCCAAAAATATCTATCACACTATCACCCTCAAACAGCTCAATAGCATCATCCCCATTAATATTTGCAGTTGCACTAGTATACTCAGGAGCAAAGCCAAAAAAGTGAGCAAATTCTGTAGCCTCATAGCTAACATAGATAAACTCTCCTTTATCCAAAGAGCCTGTAGGAAATGTAAATTCTTTTTTGGAGACCCCTTTGCCATTATTAACCGAACCAATACCATAGATACTCAAATTCTCAATAGCCTCTAGAGCATAGAGTTCAATACATTTTGGTGTTCCTCTTGCTTGTGGACCATCAACAACACCAGTAATAATTAGTTGCGCTAAGAGATGAGTTTTTAAAAAGAGTAGTACAAAGATTATAAGAGAAGTTTTTATAGGTTTATTCTTGCTAACGAGGGCTTTAAGTTCTTGGTCTGTCATTGGAATACTCCTAGAAGATAATAGTATTCATTATAACATAAAATTATTAAACGCATAATGCATCACCTGACCCCTGACCGTGACCGACTGACCGATAGAGTATTTCCCCACGCAAAAGCGTGAGAAAATTAGTTACTTGAGATATTAAACAATATCTGAATAAACAGCAGAAGTAGCAGCTGTTAATGCAGCTAACTCTACAGCACCATCAGCTTTACCATCTCCATCTGTATCAAATATAAGGTAATTTTTAGTAGCATTATCATAAATTACATATGTTTTACCAGCTAAGTCACCTTTGTTTGCTTCAGCAACAGCTAACTCAACAGTACTAATCGTTGCAGCTACTACCTTTGAAGTAGTATTTGCAGCAGTACCTGCATCAACACCAATAAATGATAATTTACTTACACCTGTTGCAAAAGTAGTAATGATATCAGCAGTTGCTGTTGTAGTACCAGTATCTCCTTCATAGTTAAATTTAACTACATCAGATCCAGCACCAGTTAAAGTAATATTATCTGCACCTGCACCACCAATAAAGGTATCATTACCAGCTGCACCAATCAATGTATCGTTACCTGTACCACCACTAACTGTTGCACCTGTAGTCGTTGTTACTGTATAAGTCAATGCTGCTTTAAGTTCTGAAGCATCAATTACACTTAACTTTGTAGCTGTAGCAAATGTATTAAGTTGTAAACTACTAGAACCATCTACAGTAACAGTTTCAACTTTAGAATCATTTGCTGTAGCAATAGTTAACTGGGCACCAGCTGTATTTCCAGTTGAAGTAATTTTATATCCCTCTACAATATCTTCTGTACCCAATGTACCAGTTACATCTATAGTAGATACACCTGTTGCTGATGATCCTGAAAGTTCAACATTTACAATATCGTTATTTTCATCTAAAATATCATCAGCTACTTTTAGTGTAGTTCCTCCAGCAAGTGTAGCGCCCTTAATAGTAACTTTTTCAATGTCTTCAGAAATAGCTGTAAATGCTGCAGTATTTCCTGCTTGTTTATTTACAACATAGTTATCAACACCTGTCCAGTTTGCAGCACTAATAGTAGTTGCAGCACTAACATCAAGTTGTACTGTTTCAACATTAGTCATTGCTGCGAAAACATCAGTACCACCACCACTAACTAATAAGAGAGTATCATCACCAGCAGCACCATCAATTTTATCACCAGCTGTATAAGTAGAACCTGCTGCTATCATTAGTCCATTAATTGTATCATCTTCACTTGTACCTAAAACATCATCTTTACCTACAGTTAAATCAAGTGGTGCAAGTTGGTTAATCTCATCTTTTGCAGCAGTTACACTAGCATCTGTCGCATCTACATCTTCCATAACAGCAGTAGCATCTTCTACATTGTTAAGACCTTTTTCTGAAAAGTATAGACCTACTTCTGTTTTATTATCAAGAACAGTTTGGTCTGTACCTAATGCACCATTAGCAATAGCTAGAATCATATTTGCTCTAGTTATGCTATCATTTGCCAACTCTGTTTCCCAGTAAGTTAGACCATCAGGATCTGCATCATGATTAAACATATTGTTATAAATAGTATTTACAAATACTGAATCTGTCATTGAATCTGGATAAGTTGTAGTAGTCTCTTCTTGCTCATAAAAACTAGCCGAAATATCTTCTATACTCATTCCTGTTTCTACCCAATATGCAAGACCATCTGCATCTGGTGCTCTATCAAAAAATGATACATATAATTCCGCTACTTGTTCTGTTGTTACTGCCATAGTAACCTCCTTAAAATAATTGTGTTTATAAGTGTACACATACAACACTTGGAGATATTATAGTCTAATTAAATTTAAATGTCAACTGTAAAGGTAATTTTATAGGTATTATCTGAAAGCAAAGCTATGTTATTATCTTTTTTTAGGGGTTTAAATCAAATGTTATTTAATAGTTATCCGTTTATATTTATATTTTTACCACTTGTTTTGATTGGCTTTAGTCTTTTGAAAGCTCAGTATAGAGTAGGATTTTTAATCTTGGCTTCTGTAGTTTTCTATGGGGTTTGGTCATTGGAGCATTTGGGACTTTTATTAGCTTCTATAGGAGTTAATTATCTTTTTGCAAAAAAAATGAAAACTAAACTTTGGTTGAGTGTGGCTATTATGGCTAACTTACTTCCTTTGGTTTATTTTAAATATTCGTTGGTGGCTAATAGTAGTGTTGTTTTGCCTTTGGCTATTAGTTTTTATAGCTTTCAGCAGATTGCATTTTTGGTTGATGTGTATCAAGGAAAAGTTAGGCTAGAGAGCTTCAAGAAATACCTCTTTTTTGTACTGTTCTTTCCTCAACTTATCGCTGGACCTATTGTTCATTACAAAGATTTACTTACGCAAGTAGAGCGTGGAGCATTGGGTAATAGAGCTATGATGGGGAGTGGTATTATGCTTTTTGCTATTGGACTATTTAAAAAGGTAGTATTGGCAGATAGTGTAATGGAGATTGCTAATAGTGCTTTTGGGCATATAGAAACACTCTCCTCGCTAGAGGCTTGGGTGGGGATTGTGGCGTACTCTTTGGGGATCTATTTTGATTTTAGTGCATATAGTGATATGGCTATTGGGCTTGGATTGCTTTTTGGGATACTCTTGCCTATTAACTTTAATTCACCATATAAGGCTAAAAATTTGGTAGATTTTTGGCGGAGATGGCATATTACTTTGTCTGAATTTTTGAAGTATTATATCTATATACCATTAGGTGGCAACAGACATGGACGCTCTCGTGAAGTGGCTAGTTTGGTGCTTACTATGAGTATTGGTGGTGTATGGCATGGGGTAGGATGGACATTTTTACTTTGGGGAATGGCACATGGAGTGTTGCTTGTGGTGGTGCATTTCTATCGTAGGGTGGGAGCATCCCACCATAATAAAACGCATATCGGTGGGATGCTCCCACCCTACTTTAAAATATTTTTTACTTTTGTTGTTGTAACACTGCTTTGGGTACTATTTAGGGCTAGTAGTTTTGATGAGGCTATGAACTATTATGGGGTTTTGTTCTCTTTTGATGGTGATTTTAAATATAACAAGGATATTATAATAATTGCTATAGGGTTAGCTCTTGTGTGGTTTATGCCAAATAGTATGGAAATTGTGACTTATCCTCAATGTAAACCTCTTAGATATTATCATGCTTTATGGGCTGGAATTTTGAGTTTTATAGCACTTAAGATGATGGCAACAGCTCCTGCTATGAGCTTTGTGTATTTTAATTTTTAGGAAACTTTATGTCATTTATTCGGATTTATTTTTTATCTATGCTTTTGGGTTTAGGGCTTTGGAGTTTGGTAGTTTGGGGGCAAGTAGGCAATCCTACCAAAGGTTCACAATGGATAGCTGAAGCATATAAACACAAAGAGAAGTATGCCAAGAGTATTGAAACTCCTAAGATAGTTATAGTAGCAGGGTCTAATGGGCTTTTTGGGATAGATAGTGGAATGTTAGGCAAAGCATTTAATATGCCTGTGGTTAATATGTGTGTAAATGCAGGGATTGACTTACCTCCTATATTAGAGCATGGTAAAAGGGTTATAAAAGAAGGTGATACGGTACTTTTACCTTTGGAATATCCGCTTTATAGTTATAACGGTGAGCCTATAGTGCAGATGATAGACTACCTTTATGCAAGAGAGCCTAGAATGCTAGATACAATAAGCTATCAAGAGCAGTTTTGGATACTTTGGCATCTTTCTATCAAACGGCTCTATGCAGGATATATGGATGGTAAAGATACCCCTATTAGCAAAGGGGTTTATGGAGTACATAATATAGATTTTAGAGGTGATCAGCTTTTGATTGATAGTAGATTGCAACAAGATGCTATGAGAAGAGAATTAGCCAATCAAAAGCCTGAAACTTATGGAATTGGATATAAAAAAGATGCGTTAGGATGGGAATATTTGGAGCAGTTTGTACAGTGGTGTAGGGCTAGAGATGTTCAAGTAGTTTTTATGCCTAGTACGCTAATGGATGACCCATTTTATCATAATGACCCCAAAGAGAAGAGCTATTATAAGAGTATAGCCAATAGAGTAAGAGAGCAGGGTTGGATCTATGTAGGCGACCCTTATAGCTATATGTATGCTCCTTCACTCTATTTTAATACCAATTTCCACCTTAATAGCCAAGGTAGAAAAATACGCACTCAACAGATGATTGAAGAGTTAGGCAAGAAGAGCAATATTCTTAAGTGATAGTGCTTGTAACTCTATCATCTCCATCCAACCATTTTTGCTTATGGTAAGTAATTTTTCATCGTCTAATTTACTTATTTTTTCTCTATTTATAATAAAAAATCCTCCAACTTGGCGAGGCTCTTCATTC
>JADGER010000055.1:3002-13332 GCA_016744315.1 Sulfurovaceae bacterium | reverse complement strand
TTATTGTTTACTTATATTTAGTTGTCAAAGATCATTCAACTCAACTCGCTAATCAAACTCTGACTAGGTCTCTGTGTTGTTGGACGCGTATTATAGCCCGTTCATCTTTCTTTGTCAAGGGTTTTTGCAAATTCTTTTAAATTCTTTTGCTTTTCTTTTGATTTGCTACTTTTGCTTACATTATAATTACTTACTTTTTTATTACTTCTTACTTAAAATGTTATACAATTGACTCTTTTTCTTCTTTGAGTTCTAAAATTCTGGCTGAACAAGATTTGATTTCTACACGAAATGTATTTAATTCTTCTTCTATCCATGCCTCTTCCATCTCATCTCCTGCAAAATCTATATCTTCTTTTTTAAGATGATATGCTTTAAGAAGTTTTTGTTTATAAAGTTCTATCTCTTCAATATTCATATTTTCCATATTTTCTCCTACTTTATAAAACTACAGCAGTAATCTGTAAGTTTTTTAACTCGTACATTAAATTTAGCATTACCCCCTACGCTAAACTCTTCTCCACCTTTAATTGTTTTCCATTCTGATGCATTTGGTAATTTAAGCTCTAATTCTCCACTATAGATTTCCATAAGCTCAGGCTCAGCAGTACCAAACTCATATTCACCAGGAAGCATTACTCCTAGAGTTTTTATAGCTCCATCTTCTAGTTCTATTGTCCTACTTGTTACTTTCCCATCAAAATAACTATTTACTGCTTTTGTTATTTTGGCATTATCAAAACTACTCATGTTAATTTTCCTTTTAAATTTTTATATCTATGATAATATCAGACCAATGAGTATCTCTAGCAAAATCGATAGAAAAAATAAGAAAATAGTATGCTATTGTTACTTGGGGTATTAATTATCTGGATTTAAAAACTAAAAAACTATCTATAACATACTTCTTGCTACACTACATTAAATATCTCTATAGTTAAAAGAGTGACTATGAATCTTCTACAACACTATCAAAATCAACATCCAAATAATGAATTTTATCTTCCTAGAAAAAAACAACTAGGAGAAAGTTCTAAAATAAATATATATGGTGTACGAGGTGCAGGGAAAACTGCTCTTGTAGTAGATTATCTTTTAGAATATAATAATAAAGAAATTCTTTATATAGATTGTGAAGATCCAAACCTCTATTTTAGTTCTCTGAATTATTTAAATTTACAAAATTTTATTACTAATAATGCTATAAATATTCTGATTCTTGATCATTATTCTAATATTTTACTTGATGAAATACCAAAAGTGAATAAAGTAATTATCGTTTCTCGGAAAAATATTAAAAGAAGTGATTTTTCACCTATAGAACTCTTTCCACTTGATTATGAAGAGTTTTTAGTTTTTGAGCGAGGGGTATCACCAACTATAAGTTTTAATCATTTTTTAAAACTAGGAACACTCCCTATGATGGCACGATCAACCAAAAATAGTATTATGGTACTAAAGCTATTTTTGCAAAGTAAATTCACTTCTCAAGAACAATCGCTACTTATACTTTTGGCACATCACCAAAGTAAACACCTTACAATTAATCAAATCTATACTTATGCTAAGGAAAAATTTAAGATTTCAAAAGATTGGCTTTATAAAACTATCAAAGAATTTAAAGAAGAAGGTATTATCTATTTTATAGACGATGTATATCAAAAAGGCGGAAAGAAAATGATACTTTTTGATTTTGCTTTTGCTAAATACCTCTCTATTAATCAAGCTTTTATTGTTCAATTTGACACTATGGTAGCACTTGCACTTCTTAAGCATCATATCGAATTTAAAACACTTGGGATTAATGGCTATCTTAATGAAAATAAAGAGTTGATTATATCTGCACCATTTGAGAGTGAAGAGAGTATATGGAAGAGATCTTATAAGAAGTTTTCTTTGTATAAAAAATATAATATACAAAAGGTGATTATAGTTACAGTCGCCAATCAATATGAATATAAAATTGAAGATATAGAATTTGAGGCATTGCCATTTTATGAATGGAGTATACTTAATGATGATTGTATGGATGAGTAAAAGAGAAGTGTAATACCTCTCTCCAGATACCTGCGGCGCTCGGTAAGCAAGGGTGGGCTGCTATGTTCCCATCCTGACCCAGTGTCCTTAAATACCGTCGCACAGGTCTAGAAAGAGGCAATCAATATACCAGTGTATACTCAGTGCCTCTTTATATTAGAGCAGTATTGTAACCAATTTAATCTTAAATATGTTTAATTTTAGATAATTTTCTGTATAATGCCACTTCTTCATCAGTAGAGAGGTGGCCGAGTGGTCGAAGGCGCACGACTGGAACTCGTGTATGGGGCAACTCATCGAGGGTTCGAATCCCTTCCTCTCTGCCATAAAGCTTATTCTAACTCACTAAAATATTCTTATTTCACTACCTCATCCATCTCAATAAAATTTCTATATATCTCCAAAGTCATATTCATATATGGAGATTTAATATACTCTGGTCTAATGATTTCTAACTGTTGATGTATCTCTTCTAGTTTTTTTCCTTCGTAGAGTAACCAAGCTGATAGCAAAAGTATAGATCGTGATAATCCTAAAGCACAGTGTATATAAACTCCTTGATTTTTATATTTATCGATATATAGCACTGCTTCGTGTAGTATGTATGGGTCTTGGATGGTTTGATCTAAATATGCAAATCGTTTCTGTTTGAGTATAGGTTTGTGAAATTGCTGTTCGAGTGCTAGGTTCAGTGAATGTTTGATTCCATCATCTGTAAGTTTGGTATATTCATGTGATTTGAGTGTCCGTCCTATGTAGATGCCATCTTCGACTTTTGTAAACGCTACTATCTTTTGGCTATAGTAGAGCCACGATAGATAGTTGCCTACAAAATAGGGTAAGAAAAATATTTTTTGTATGAGATTGGCTTGTGCATTTGAAGAGACGATGAGCCATTTCCAACCAAAAGAATATGCCACACTGACAGCAAACAAAGATAAAAAAAACCATAAAAACAGCATCCAAAACATATCTATACTAAATGCAAGTATCACAAAGACGATAGCTCCTACGAGATAGTAGGATGCCATTTTGATACTCCGTGGTGTGCTAAATGATCGCACCAAAGAGGCTTCACTCTCTTTAGGGATGAGATATATCACAGCTAATCCTACAATAGCTCCCGTAGGTATATCAATAAAGTGATGCTGATAGACCAAGAGTGTAGAGAGTATAACCAATCCAAACCATACAAACAGCGTACTCTTGATAAATATAGAGTTGATTTTATCTCGCATAGAGTACCAAAGTACTATTGCAAAACTCACATGCAGTGAAGGGAGTTGGTTGAATGGCAAATCTGTTTGCAGTGCAGTGAAGAGAAAGATGTAACTCTCTATAGCTGGCTTTTCAAATGAAAACTGTAGAGGAAAGAGAACAAAAATAGCTACAGAAAAGAGAATAATCAAAAAGACTCTCACAGCCAATATCCTCAACTCCAAGCGTGTATAAGGCAACAAAAATGCTATCACAAAAAGCAGGTCAGATGACATATAAGGGATGATAAAAACTTCTACAAAGGGTAGTGAATGTTCAAAATCAAATACTATAGAGGGGTGTGGTGCAGTGAGCAGAGCCAATTGATTGGCTGAGCCATAGAGCAAGAAAAACATAACACCCAAATAAAGCATCCATACGATACGCTCTTTGAGAGTGCTAGTGGAGTGGTATGTTATATCAAATGAGAACATAGTAGCTACCCTCCATACCGTGCAGAAGAGACAGTAAAAATCCCCCAATCATCTATCCGCATCTTCTCTTTTTCGAACCCATAGTTAGCAAAGAGTCTATCAAGTTCATACTGGCTTCTGCGACGCATTATCCATCTCTTTTTTTGGTGGTTGCCCAGTACATTGGCTATCTGTTCTAGTTGTGGGTGCCATGGTTGTCCTGTGTAGAGGAGGTAGCCATCTTTTTGTATCACTCTACAGATACCCTCTATGGCATTTCGTATCAGCATATTATCATCAAAGAGTTCAAAGACACCAGAGACTATGACAATATTTGGTTGCAGTGTGCTATCGTCGTAACTTTGTGGGTCAAAGGCATCACACTGTTCGTAATGGATATTGTCTACATTCATGCTTTTGGCTAACTCTCTGCCTTGTGTGACATTTTGCTCTTGATAATCCCTCACTCTGACTTCTATATCTGGATTTTTTTTGGCAATCTCTACGAGATATCGAGCAGGACCGCCAGCTATGTCGAGTATAGAGACCTTTTTGCCCGCTTTTTCTAGTGTTTCTATCTTCTCTTGGATACTCTGTATCATATGTATCTTGCGTTGGCGGATGCCTCTCCACCCTATGCTATTGAGATAGTTAGCATCTATGAGTTTGCCTATGCCCCATTTGCCTTGGGGTTGGTTGGCATAGACATAGTCGAGCGTCACACCAGAGTCAAAGCCATACTTTTGACCTATACTCATACCTCTGCTTAAACCTCCCAATGCTCCCATCATTCCTCTCTGGAGTCCATAGAGTAGCTCTCTAGTGAGTGAAAGTGACCCATACGCTATACGATCTTTCTCTCGTTGGGTGATACTAATGTGTTGTTCTATATCACTGCTACTCTCTGCGACGAAACACTCTCGCATAAAGAGTGTTATCTCATCGAGTGCTTTGTGATACTCATCTTCATAGAGTACACCATGATAAAACCCCTCCAACTCTACTAGTCGTTTCTTCTTTGATGATAGATTGGCGTAAAAATCCCCTTGTATACTGTTGTCCACGACATAATCTTGCATAGCAGAGAGTATAATAGTCGGGGTAGATATGAGGCTCGCATCTGCTACGACTCGCTGGGCTGTATCTAGCAGTGTGGTGAGCTGTTTGGCTGGTATATTTGGGGTGATGAGTGGGTCTTCGTTGTAGCTTTTTTGATTGGCTACATTGTGTGTGAGATATTTGGATTTGACATAGGATTTGATATTGAGTTTTGGTTTGATCTTGGTGGCTAGTTTGAGTAGCTCTTTGGCAAAAGGAAAGTAGAGCTTGATTTTAAAGGCAGGTGCCACAAGTGCTAGTCCTGCGATAGAGGGAGCATAGTCATGTACCCAAGTAGATGCCACCACACCTGCTACAGAGTTGGCTATGACAAATATATCCTCAGCTCCCTTCTGCTCTCTATCACAGACAAAGGAGACGAAAGCATCCAAATCTCGCACAAGATTCATAAACTCATAACTTGGCTCAGTCTCTGTATAGCCATGTCCTCGGTTGTCGTAGGAGTAGATGGTATACCCTGCCAATGCCTTGTCAGAAGCGATATGTTCTAATCGCTCGGAGTGTTCATGTCCACGATGCAGGAGGAGGAGTATCTTGCCATTGGATGGAGTATCATGCTCCCAAGAGCGATAGAAGAGTTCACTATTGTCAAAACTGCTGAAAGTACCTTGTGTTGTATTCATAGCATATCCTTTAATTTCAATACTTAGAAGTATACAAAAATTTATAGATATTGTCAAGTAACACTTTACACTATTTACTCTCTATTTTTTACTTCTTTCTCTAATGCTACTATGCGTTGATAAAGATTTTCTGTATAAACCTCCTTCTCACTACCATCATAGAGTATAGCTTCGCCGATATTGACATCGATGATAAAAGGCACAAAAAGAGCTTCTCCTTTGGGCAGTACTTTGCCTGCACCGTGGATATAGAGTGGTATGATAGGAGTATTTGGATACTTCTGAGCGATATGAGCGATACCTGTCTTGAAAGGTTGTATCTCTTCAGGTTCTCCCCTGCTTCCTTCTGGAAACAGCAACAGTATATCTCCATCATCTATAGCACTATATATTGCCTCAAAAGGATGTCCATCATCTTTACTCACTTTTCTACGCAGAGCTATGACATCGATGAGGTGTGTAGATATCCATCGCATTATGCTATTTTTGAAAAAGTAATCATATGCTCCTATAGGTCTGACTTTTTTTAATGTCTTGAGAGGGAAGAGACTCATGATGACAAGTGTATCGAGATGGCTATTGTGGTTGGCAACCAAGATAGCAGAACCATCAAGTGGGAGATGCTCTCTTCCTTTGATATGAATACCAGTAACCAACAGTACCAAAGGACGAATAAAAAGTATAAAAAAGAGTTTTTTGAGCCACATAGTGATAACCTTATGGGTGGTTTTGGGTTAATTATAGCAGATTAATAGTATCACTCAAATAGAGGTCGAATAATTTTATCTTAATCCTTCCCTCCTAATAATAAAGATAAAATAAATAATGAAAAAATAAAGGAGCTGTATAGACCAAGCTATCAATACGGTCTAGGATACCACCGTGTCCTCGGAGGAGATTGCCTGTGTCTTTGACTCCTATATCTCGCTTGACCATAGAGATGACGATATCCCCTACAAATCCCCCACCACTGATGATCACACCAGCCAAGAGTGCCTCATACCACAAAAATGGAGTCAAAAATGAGAAGACCCAAGCCAAAAAGATGATAGTCACAAACGCTCCGAGAAATCCCTCTACTGTTTTGTTGGGGCTTACCTTTGGGATGATTTTGTGTTTGCCTAGAGATTTGCCCCAGATGTATTGCAGTATATCATTGAGAGCGGTGAGCAGTACGACATAGAGGACAAACTCTCTGCCTGAACTCCCACCTGCTTCGAGAGCAGGCAAAGTAAGCATATAGGCTAAGTGGCTGATACTAAAAACAAACATCATCAGCCCCCACTGTACACGAGCAGTATTTTCGAGAAAACCTTTGGTCTCACCGATAAAAATCTGCCGAAATGGCAAAAGCAAAAAGAGATAGACAGGTATCCAAATGATAAACATTTCATACCAACCAATCCCTGCGAAAAAGTATTGAGCCACGATAGAGAGGTAAGCATAAAAGATAATCCTCCTATCGGTTCTACGAGTGGGAATGAGGGTAAAGTACTCTTTGAGAGCGAGATAGCTCAGTAGAGCAAAAAAGATCATAGCAACAGTGCTGTTGAGCATAATGCCCAAGATAAAGAGTATGATGATATACCACCATGATATGATGCGTTGTTTGAGCTCGGGAGTAGACCACCTGAGATATATCGCTAGGGTACTCATAAGCAACAAAACAAGTATCAAAGCCAATACTATACCACTCTTTGTCAAGAAAAATTCTATCACAATATCCATCACTCTACACCTCCCATAGCTCTTTTGTATGTAGAGAGTACTCCCAAGAGGCTAGCCAAAATAAGCAGACTATCCACCCATAAGCCAGCAGTCACACCCAAACCTAAAAGTAGTGAGATAGCTCCTATGACAAAGGCTCTATCACTCTTACCCATAGGACCATCATACCTGCGTATACCACCGATAGTTTGAGCCACTACACCTGCCATCTCATTGAGTATCCCTACAATGACAAACCCCACTACAGCCATAGGATTGATTCCCACTACCAAAGCAAAAGGGAGATAGAGTGCTACATCTGCTATCACATCACTCATCTCATTGAGCATGGCTCCCTTTGGGGTCTGCATAGCATGCTCTTTTGCCAACATGCCATCAATAGCATTGAGTGCCATCCGTAGAAACATAAAGAGTGGAACAAAGAGCAAAACCCATCTAGCCCCAGCTGTCATCGTTACAACTACACCTACTATGATAGAGAGAGCTAGAGCAAAGAGTGTCACTTGGTTGGGTGTGATACCTCTCTTTGCCACTCTATCCACTATCGGTCGCAAGAGAGCTTGAAATCTTGGTTTGAGGTCATATATGGTCATGATTATTTACCTTTTATGCAATTATTATGAGTCATTGTAGAGGGATTTTTGTTAATGTAGACTTATCTATAAATAATCGTTACTTAAATATTTTTATTTTTCAAAACTATTATCTATATCAATAAAATAAAAGACTCTCTACATAAAGAATCTTCTGTATCCCATAATCATTATTTAACTATGCTATAATTTGACCAAAAAAGAGGCGTACCTTATGTTAATAGCTCCTAGTATACTTTCTGCTGATTTTGGTCATCTAGCAAGAGATGTTCAAGCCATTTGTGATGGAAATTGTGATTTTGTTCATGTAGATGTTATGGATGGTCATTTTGTTCCCAATCTTACTATTGGTCCTGTTGTTGTAGATGCTGTAGCCAAAGCCTCAACAAAACCTTTAGATATTCATTTGATGGTAGAGAATAATAGCTTCTTTGTAGATCTTTTTGCACCACTCAAACCTGAGTTTATCTCTTTTCATATAGAAGAAGAGAAACACCCTCACCGTCTTATCCAAAAGATTCGTTCTTTAGGAATTCGTCCTGCCATTACACTTAATCCTCATACTCCACCCCAAGCAGTAGAGTATCTTTTGCAAGATCTTGATATGGTATTATTGATGAGTGTAAACCCTGGGTTTGGTGGACAAAAGTTTATTCCATCTGTACTTCAAAGAGCCAAAGAACTCAAAAAGCTTATTAATAAATACAATCCTAACTGTCTAATCGAAGTAGATGGTGGGGTGAATGATAAAAATATTCAAAGCCTCAAAAATGCTGGTGTAGATGTAGTAGTTGCAGGATCTTATGTATATAAACATCCTGAGGGAATTAGCCACGCTATTGCCTCAATAAAGTAGAGTCTAATATGAGAGTAAAAATATGTGGTATTACCAATCTTCAAGATGCACTCCAAGCCATTGAGGCTGGAGCAGATGCTTTAGGGTTTGTATTTTATCCTCCTTCACCTCGATATATATCATGGCAAGATGCCAAAGAGATTACAAAAAAACTTCCTCCTTTTGTAGAAAAAGTTGGACTTTTTGTCAATGAGACTCCTGCTACTATTGATGCTATATGCAACAAAAGTGCTATGAGCTTGGCACAAATTCATTTTGATATAGATAGCACAGAGTTAGCACAAGTCAAAATGCCTACGCTACAAGTAATACGAGCTAAAAATAGAGAAGATGTTTCAAAATTTGCAGAGAGTTATAGACTTGTTGATGCCTATTGTGAGGCATACGGTGGAAGTGGAAAACGATTAAATCTTGAATGGTTTGATGGAATTGATTGTTCTAAGATAATATTAGCTGGTGGACTTACACCTGATAATTTATCAGAAATAAAGGAATATGGTTTTTACGGTGTTGATGTGAGTTCTGCTACAGAACAATCCAAGGGAATAAAAGACCCTATTAAAGTGGAACAGTTTATAAAAAATGCAAAAAATATTTGAACAACTCACCTCCGCTTTTCGTCATAATAACGGTTTTTTATCAAGTGAAAGATACAAAGAAATAGCACTCAAAAATACCACTCTTTTTGAAGATAGTGACACCATCTTTTTACTCCTTCAAGCCTCTGGTTATCCTATTAGCGAATATGAAAATGGCTATAGATTAGATAGCTATTTTACTCCTTATAAGGAACAAAAATACTGTATTATTGATATAGAAACTAATGGAAGTAAACCTGTGAGTTCTCAGGTTATTGAAATTGGTGCAGTTATGGTACAAAATGGTGAAATTATTGATCATTTTGAAACTTTTGTAGAATGTACTTTTATCCCTCCATATATTAGTAAAATCACAGGTATAGAAGAAGTTGATCTTATAGGTGCTCCCTCTAGGGCTAAGGCTCTAACCATGCTAAGAGAATTTATGCAAGATGCTATATTTGTAGCCCATAATGTGAATTTTGATTATCCATTTCTTACCGCATCATTTAATCGCTTTGGTCTAGGAGATATAGGAAATATGCCTCTATGTACTATCAATCTAGCCAAGCGGACATTTAAAAGTCCAAAGTATGGATTAGCCTATCTTAATGAATCTCTTAATATAGAACTTGTCACACACCACAGAGCTTATAGCGATGCCTTAAGTGCTTTTTTTGTGATGAAAAAGAGCCTAGAGACTATACCAGACTATGTTCATAGCACTGATGAACTCTTAAGATTTTCAACCTCTAGCCAAAGAGAAAGAGGACAAAAAAAGATAGAAAAGATACAAAGCTAAAAAAGTATAAACTCCTTTTTATTCTTTACTAGCATTTTGGCATTTGAGTTTTCTAAATTCATATGCTTCTAGGGTCAATATAAAAGACTCCTCTATCATCTCACTAATTAATACCTCATCTATAACACTATCCGTATCAAAGTAGAAATGTCTTACTATTTTTCTCTTTTTAAAATCACTATATATTTTTGTTCTTTTGATAATTTAATAGAAAACACATATGGAGCAAATTGTTCATATGTGAAACTTTGATTCCACTCACGCCAATAAAAATAACTTAATTTTGGTAAAGGTATAGCCAATATAAAAGTTGAAACAAATAAA
>JADGER010000055.1:0-2902 GCA_016744315.1 Sulfurovaceae bacterium | reverse complement strand
GCAAATTGTTCATATGTGAAACTTTGATTCCACTCACGCCAATAAAAATAACTTAATTTTGGTAAAGGTATAGCCAATATAAAAGTTGAAACAAATAAAATACCAATTAACTCTTTAATTTTTCTCCATTTAGATTGGCTATTCTTGTATGTTTGATATGTCCAATCCAAAGACCATATAAATAGAAAAAGTAGTAAGTATAATACTATATAGTTAATAGTTATATCAAGAAATTGAGACGGATAGATAATATAACTTCTCTCTTGTATCTCTTTATGTTGGAGTTTAAACTCAAAAGCTAAATCATCTCTATTTTGGTACTTTTTTATAATGATTTCTTCTACTTCCTCAATACTTATTTTATCGTGTATATTTACTATTAGTGTATTTTTTAGTAATATTGCATTTTCTAATGTTGAAGAGAAAGAGATATTTTTAAAGTCTTTACTGATCTTCTTATAGAGATTTATATCTGATACTTTTTGATTTGTTTGATAATATATCAAATTGGCACTTATAAAATAGGCTATCAATATAAGAGATAATATTAGCTTTGAAAAGATACTTCTTTTTAGTAAATGAAAAGTATATTTCTCTCTGCCAAAGAGAACAATTACAATAAAAGCTATAATAAAAATAACAATTCCTATTAATATTACACCATAATAAAGCTTTATATACTGATGAAGAGAGAGAAGCACATAACTCATTGTCCAAAATAGAATTACTATGAAAAATAGAAAGCGATTATTTATATGAGCTTCTTTATTGTCTGAAAAAATCCTCATTTCAATACTTTATGAATAAAAAAAAGAAAATTATTGTAATAAGTGGGAATGATACAAGAATGTATAAGAGGCTCAAACTTTTTTTATTTTCTTTTTTTTCAATACAATTTTTTTGAATATTTTCAAATACTAATTTTTGGTAATCTTTATTCACATTATTTTTCAAATCACTAAGGGCTTCTATAATCACATTGATGTCCATTTTATAAAATAAATAAAAATCAAGAAGAAAATAAAATTGCCCTATTTTTTTATTTTTATTATCATAAAAAATTAATGATTCCCATATCGGTCCTTCACCATAATCATTAAGTTCTGATTGGAAAGTAATATCAGCTAAATTATAAAATTTACTATTATTTATGGAAATTTTATCATGGTATATATCCAATTTTTTATACTTCGACATATTTAAAAATAATGGTATATATATAATCTGACCTAAACCAATTAATATAATAACTAGCACTACGAAAAATAGTATAATTTTATAGTCAAAAGGACTATTTTGTACGATATTCATAGTCAACAGTACAATAGTACCAATAATAAGGGCGAAATAACTAAATGTATTACCCTTGAAAATAATACTATTAATTGGAGACTTATATTCAAGAGAATAAACTAAACCTATGCTCTTTAAATATTCCATTAAATTCCCTTTTAAAATTTTTACCATTATATATCAATAGAAGCAGATTATCTACAAAGCTAAAAAATAGTAGGCTGTATCTTTTCGTTATTTACGCCACCTTCGGCATTAATTTCTTCTAGTTTACTCCATACTTTTGTAGCAATACTTTGATAGCGAAGAGAGGTTTCACAATTGGGGGCTAGTATAGTAATAGGTAACCCACTATCTCCTCCTTCTCGTATTGCTGGTTCTATGGGTATTTCTCCTAAGAGTTGGGTTTGATAATTCTCTGCTAAAGGTGCTGTGGTACTTTTGCCAAATATATCATACTCTTTGCCAGTTTCAGGACAAATAAACCCACTCATGTTTTCGATAATTCCTGCTATAGGTATATGAAGTTGTTTAAACATATCCATACTCCTAATAGTATCATCTAGGGCAACTTTTTGTGGTGTAGTTACTGCTATTCCTGCACTCATAGGAAGACTTTGGGCAAGTGAGAGTTGTGCATCTCCTGTACCAGGGGGCATATCAAAAAGAAGAATATCTAGCTTGTCCCAAAGAATATCTTCTAGCATCTGCTCAATTGCCTGTGTAACCATAGCACCTTTCCAAATCAACGATGATCCTCTTGCTACAAGTAAGCCTATAGACATTACCTGCACACCATGAGCCTTAATAGGTTTGATATTTTTACCCAAAAATAGAGGCTGTTTCTCTTGTATACCCATCATTCTAGGGATATTTGGACCATAAATATCCACATCTAATAAGCCTACTCTTTTGCCTTGTTGTGCTAGGGAAATGGCTAAATTAACTGCTGTAGTTGATTTACCAACCCCTCCTTTACCACTACTTACCATTAAAAAATGTTGTATAGTAGGCAATACATTTTTGCCTTGTGAGCTTGTCTCTTTGGGTGCTTTTGGCTGTATAATATTAATCTCTAAAGGTATTATAGATAATACACTTATCCTAGACTCTATTTCTGTATAAAGTTGTTGTGCTATAGCATCTGAAGAAGAAGGAATAGTAAGGGTTATTTTTATCTCTGTTTCTGAAATCTCTAAAGATGTCAAAAAATCAAAATCTATAATGCTTTTATTGAAAGTTGGGTAAATTATTTTTGAGAGTTGGGTTAATATTACATCTTTTGTAGGCATACGCTACACTCCTATAAGTTATATTTATTTAGATATGATTATGCTACATTTTACAAGGATTTAGATTATGAAAAAAGAGTTAATTATCTTTATTGGGTTATTTTTGTTTTTGGCTATTGGTATGCACTTCAAAGAGTGGACTAGCCATCCAATAGAACATATAATAGCACTCCCTACAGCAGGAGCGTATGGTATTGGAGCTTTTCATCCATTGGTATTTACTATAGCACTTTATTTACTTGTAGCCATAGGTAGAGGTATTGTTAAATTATTTAGCAAAAAATAAAAATGGTGGGAGAATCCCACCAAAATAATTA
>JADGER010000227.1 GCA_016744315.1 Sulfurovaceae bacterium | reverse complement strand
CCATTATGACAATAAGGGTCACCACACTGAATACATCTATCAGATTGTTCACCTGCTTTGGTTGGCTTAAATATCTCATAGATTTCACCGAAATCTTTTGTTCGCTCAACAACATCTCTTTTTTTCGCATCAATTCTCTCTAAATCAAAAAACTTAAGCATCTTATTCTCCCTCCTCTATCTTAAGAGGTCCTTTCATATCTTTGGGTCTTACGATCCAAAAGTTTCGTATCTCTACTCTAAAGTTATCCAAAATCTCTTTGGCTCTTTTACTCTTAGTTTCATAGTAATAATCTTTAAGTAATTTTTTGAGATAGTATCGTTCAATATCAGTATCTTCTGTATCTACACGGCGTGCTTCAACAAGCTCTTGATTGATATTTTCAACAAATTCATGGTCTATATCATAAACAAAACCAACACCACCTGTCATACCAGCACCAAAGTTAACACCAGTTTTACCTAAAATAACAACAGCACCACCAGTCATATATTCACAAGGGTGATCTCCTGTACCTTCCACAATGGCAATAGCACCAGAGTTTCTTACAGCAAATCTCTCGCCTACTTGACCATTGATATAGAGTTTTCCACCAGTTGCTCCATACAAACAAGTATTTCCACCTAGTGAGAATTTTTCTCCATTTTTCTTAGCAGTGATAACTATGCGTCCACCACTCATACCTTTTCCTATATAATCATTTCCTGCACCATTGAGGTGTAAGCTTACTCCACTTATCAAGAATGCACCTAATGATTGTCCTGCTGTACCTGTAAGTTTAATATCTATTGTTCCATCAGGCAAACCTGTATCACCATAATATTTAGCAATTTCACCCGAAATTCGAGTACCAAAACTACGCTTAAGGTTATCTATTTTTTTCTCTATTATAAGAGGATTATTAGGATTTTTAATCGCTGGCAACAACTCTTTTAGAATCTCTTTTTCAAACTCATTTTTATCATAAGGTTCATTAAATGGCACCTGTCTTGTATTAACACCATCTAAGTTATAGAGTAATTTATCAAAAGAGAATTTCTTTGCAAACGCATCATCAATAACTTTAAGGAGTTCACTTTTACCAACAACTTCTTCAATTGAACTATATCCAAGTTCTGCAAGAATAGATCTAACATCTTCTGCTAGAAGTGTAAAGTAGTTAATAACTCTTTCTACAGAACCTTCATAATGTTCTCTTAGTTTTTCTTCTTGAGTTGCAATACCTACACTACAGCGGTTCAAGTGACATATACGCAATATTTTACATCCAATAACTGTTAACGCACCAGTACCAAAGGCATACGATTCTGCACCTAGTATAGCTGCTTTAATTACATCTAAACCAGTTTTTAGACCACCATCAGTTTCTAATTCTACTTGACCTCTAAGGTTATTGGCTTTAAGAGCATTATGTGCTTCAATAAGACCTAGTTCCCAAGGATTACCAGTAAATTTAATAGAACCAATAGGTGCAGCACCCGTACCACCATCAGCACCAGAGATAATAATTTTATCTGCATACGCTTTTGCAACACCAGCAGCAATAGTTCCTACACCAGCCGTAGATACAAGTTTTACAGCTATTCTAGCTTCAGGGTTAATCTGTTTAAGGTCAAAAATAAGCTGTGCCAAGTCCTCAATAGAATAAATATCATGATGAGGAGGAGGGGAGATAAGCGTTACTCCTGGGGTTGTATGTCTGAGTCTTGCGATAAGAGGACTTACTTTATGTCCTGGGAGCTGACCACCTTCTCCTGGTTTTGCACCTTGTGCTACTTTAATTTGTAACTCTTCAGCAGAACGAAGATACGCAGGTGTTACACCAAATCTTCCTGATGCTACCTGTTTGATTTTAGAGTTTTTGATAGAATCAAAACGAACTTCATCTTCTCCACCTTCACCAGAGTTACTTTTACCACCTATAGTATTCATAGCTTCGGCAAGACACTCATGGGCTTCAGGAGAGATAGATCCAAGACTCATAGCAGCCGTTGAAAATCTTTTAAATATTTCAGAGAGAGGTTCTACTTCTTCCACAGATATAGGAGTTCTTGTACTTGTAAGCTCAAAGAAGTCACGAATAAATTTCTTATCTCTTTTATTAACCAATGTTTTAAGTCTATTAAAGTCTTCAGTTTTTCCTGTAAGAGATAATTTATGAATAGCATGAACTGTAGCTGGGGAGAAGTCATGGAACTCTGCACCATCAAGATATTTATAATAGCCACCAATATTAAGTGGGAAAATTCTATTCTTAGTCTTTTTGTCATAGGCATCATTATGAGCTTTAGTGATTCTCTCTTCTATATCAGCATAAGTCAATCCTTTTAGGAGAGAATATGCATCAGGGAAACATTCACTTGTAATTTCGTCACTCAAACCAATTACATCAAATAAACTAGAATTACGATAGCTAGATATAGTAGCAATACCCATTTTTGACATAATTTTTAGTAATCCACTATTAATAGATTGTCTTGCTTTTTTAAGTATAGGGGCAAGATTCACATCAGCATTTTTTCTTCTTTCCATTATAGCAACTGTTTGATAGAACATATATGGATAGATTCCTGCTGCACCAAAGGCAACAAGAGATCCTGCCATATGAGAGTCATGCATTTCACCAGTTACAGCAATAATACTTATTAGATGACGCACACCAGCTTTAAGGAGTGTTTGATTAAGGCGACCAACAACCATAAGCATTGGCATAATTTTTGTAGCAGCATCTAAGTCTCTATCATCTAGTATAATAGTACGGATACCTTCATCTTTAACTTCTCTAGCAATCTGTGTTACGAGTATATCCAAAGAATTTTTTAGGTCACTATTAAATGTAGTGGCATAGACTTTTGATTTGTAACTTGCATCATATTTAGGATCTTTTATAGTACCAAACTCTTCTAAAATTTGAAGCTTTTCTAATGAAAGGATTGGAGATACTGTTTTGAGTCTTTTT
>JADGER010000054.1 GCA_016744315.1 Sulfurovaceae bacterium | reverse complement strand
TTTGAAAAGTATGCTAAGGCAAGTGAGATTAATCCTTCTAAAGATAATATCTTTAATAATTGGGGAACTGCTCTTTCAGATTTAGCTAAAATCAAAGAGAATGAGGCACTCTTTAAAGAGAGTTTTGAAAAGTATGCTAAGGCAAGTGAGATTAATCCTTCTGATTATAGTATCTTTAATAATTGGGGAACTGCTCTTTTAGATTTAGCTAAAATCAAAGAGGATGAGGCACTCTTTAAAGAGAGTTTTGAAAAGTATGCTAAGGCAAGTGAGATTAATCCTTCTAAGGATAGCATCTTTGATAATTGGGGAACTGCTCTTTTATGTTTAGCTAAAATCAAAAAAGATGAGGCACTCTTTAAAGAGAGTTTTGAAAAACTTCAAAAAGCTGTTGATTTAGGAGGAATTAGTTATAACCTCTCTTGTCTTTATGCTATCGAAAATAATAAAAAAGAAGCTTTGCGTTATTTGGAAAAGAGTTTAGAACAAAAAGAGATTACAGCGTTATTTGCTTCTGAAGATGAAGATTTTGAATTATTTTTTAATGATAGTGACTTTTTGGCACTTATTCAAAAATATAGTTAAAGTACCTATTGTTTTTTGGGAGAGAATGAATTAAAAGGAATAGACTACTTTTAAGTACTACAACTATAAAACTAACTTCAAGCCATAAATACAAGCTATTTTAGATAATATCAAAAGATAAAACCAAAAAGGAAATAAATTATGATTTTTAACTTAGAAGATAATACACTTAATGATAAATACAAACTTATGGCTCAAACTATTATTCCTCGACCTATTGCTTGGGTGGTGACGGAAGATGAGGGGGTTATCAATATTGCACCTTTTAGCTATTTTATTGGATTATCTTCAAACCCTGCAACTGTGCTTATTTCTGTAGGACACAAATCAGATGGCACACCCAAAGATACTCTAGCTAATATTAGAAAAAATAAGAAGTGTACTATCTGTATGGTTGATAAAGCCAACTTAGACAAAATGCATTTTAGCTCCAACGAACTAGACCATGGTACAAGTGAAGCTTCTGAGTATGATATAGAAACCAAAAGAGTTTTTGATACATTTCCTCCAATGATAGAGAGTGTACCTTGTGCTTATTTTTGTGACTTTAACCAAGAGATAGACTTAGGTGGAGGAGTCACTATTCCATTGGTACTAAATGTAAGAAATATTTATATCAAAGATGAACATATCGTAGATAAAGAAAGAATATCTATAGACTTTGACCCAGTTGCTAGAATAGGAAAAAGCTATGCATCATTAGGTGAAGAGTTGCTTGCTCCAAAGATGGGTTCGTAGTATAGCTATAGATTTTGTACTCTTTACTTCTTGGATAAGTATGTATAGAGTGCTAAGGAGATGATGATAATACCAACACCGATAATAAGGTATAAGGCATGGATCATTTGTGTATAATCATGGAGTGCTATTTTGAATACAACCATAAGTGCTTCAATGGAAAGAGCGATAATAATAGCTATAGAGAATTTTGTTAATATAGTTGCATCTTCATTTTCTTTGGAATAATTTTTGAAGAAAACTTCTCTTTCTAGGATAGTTTTGGCAAGGTCAAAAATAGCTAATCCCAAGGTAAGTGCTACAATAGGTTTAAAGAGACTATCCAGTGTAAAATTATTATCAATAAAAACATGCGAAACATAAGAAACGAGAGCATAGACTATAGATAAAAAAGCAAAAAGAATCAAAGAAAATCCTACAGATGTATAGAAAAACTTCGTGAGTTTATTAAAAGAGGGGTGGAGTTCTACAAGTCCTAGCCTTCCTAGCAGAGCAGAGAGCTTGAAATCTATAAATATATATTTATCATCTTCTTGTATCATAATAGTAATACAAGTATCACTAGTAGCAGAACTAATATAGGGATTACTTATAGAAAATAGCTCATCTTTTTGTATCATTTTTGTAGTTAAATAGGCTCTATCTTTATCTTTGGCAGAGATTTCTATCTTATTTCTATAGATATTTGCTGAAATTTGAGTAAATTGCATGCTTGTAATATAGATAAGTTCCATAGATGGAAATGCTTGAAATATTTTTTTGTAATCATCAGTTGTTTCATCTAATATTGAACCGCCATTTCTTAAAGTTGTTAGTATAAAATTTTCTATATTATCTTTATTTTCTTCATAAACTTCAATAAATTCTTTCATTATTTTCCTTTGAGTTATTAATTATATAATTTGAATTAGGTAGCATATTGAGTCTTGAAAGGAAGAGTATGTCGTTTGGGAAAAGACATGGACTTTTATGATTATGCTACCTATTTGAATTATATCAGAGTGAAGATACTTTATGACTCTTTTTATGATTAAAAAATATACAATAGTTTGTTTATAATTAGTTTCTATTGAGATATAATGGTTTGAATAGATACCAAATCTTAGGAGAAAATATATAGTATGAAATCACTTAATGAAGCATTAAAGGCTAGAAGTAAGAAAGTTAATAAAGTAGAAAATACTAAAGCTCTAAAAAATCCTATGGATGTGTATAACAGGCTAGATGCTATAGCATCTGCAGGATATGAGGGATTAAGTAAAGAAGATAGTAGTTATTTCCTCAAATGTTTTGGACTTTTTGATAAAGGTGAAGACTTTATGCTAAGAGTGCGTATTCCTGCAGGACAGCTAACTTACGAACAGGCTATTTGTATTGGTGAAGTAGCTTATGAGTATGGTGATGACTATATTGATATAACAACGCGTATGCAAATAGAACTGCGTTATATCAAGATTGCTAATATATCAAAGGTTTTGGCTAGGCTTGAAGAGGTAGGTGTATCTACTTTTCAGACAGGAGCAGATAATCCACGCAATATTGTTACAGATCCTTTGGATGGTATAGCCTATGATAATATTATAGCAACTATGCCTATTATACAAAAGATTCAAGATATATTTGTCCAAAATCCAGAATGGATTTCTGCATTACCTCGTAAATTTAATACGGGTATACTTGGATCACTTTCTAACTCTTGTAATATTTTTGGACATGATTGTTGTTTTGTTCTTGCACAAAAAGAGGGTATTTTTGGTTTTAATATTTTTCTTGGGGCTAGGGTGGGTGTGCAGTCGCAAGATGCAAACTTATTTGTAGAGATAGAAGAAGTACCACTGTTTTTTAAATCACTTATAACTGTATTCAAAAATTATGGATACCGTGATAATCGTAATAAAAATCGTTTAGTTTTTCTTATTAATGATGTGGGTATGGGTACTTTTGTAAAAGCTATAGAAGAAGAAGCTGGAAAGAAATTTGCACTAGCAGGCGTTACTATGGTGCAGTCTCAATCTATTGCTCTTGGCTCAAATAAAGTTTTGGGGAAAAATGGTAAATTTGCATATAAGCTTATTGTTCCTTCAGGTATTTTTACAGGAAAAGATATGATAGCTGTTGCCAAGGTAGCCAAAGAGTTTGGTTCGGGTGATATACGACTTTCATATGATCAAAATGTATATATACTTAACTTACCCAAAGAGTCAATAGAAGTATTTGAAGCTACAGAGGTCATTAGTAATTATGCTCATTATAATAACCTTTATTTTAATGATATGATAGCGTGTGCAGGAACAAAGACTTGTAGTTTTGGTGTAATACCAAATAAACCTGATGCTATTGAGATGGCAGAGTTTCTTAATAGAGAAATTCCCATAGAAAATGCTTCTGTACGGATGAATTGGTCAGCATGTCCCAAAGGTTGTGGAGTCCATGGAGTAGCTGATATAGGTTTTGAAGGGTGTAAAGCCAAAGATGAGAATGGTAATCGTGTAGATGGTGTGCATATATTTATGGGTGGAAAAATCACAAGAAAAGCTGTTGAAGCCAAAACCTTACACAAAGCAATACCTGTAGTAGAAGCAAAATATCATGCAAAATATCTGCTACAAGCATATAAAGTATTAAGACAAAGAGGAGAGAGTTATGAGGCTTATGATAGTCGCTATTTGAGTAGTAATTATTCTATGCAAGCAATAAGTTTTTATACAAAAATAAATTATATCCTCAATGAAAAATTACAACTAGATTGTTACTTACCATTACATTCCAACCCTAAAACAGCAAAGAGAGAGGATTGGGAACTTTTTGATTTTGGTAATAAACTTTTTATGCTATTAACTAATGAAAAGAGATATGTTGCTATAGAAAACTTTGAACCACTCTTAAAACAGCCACGGAGTATTAGCAGAGATGAAGTATCAAAAATAAATCCAAAAGTACCTCATAAGCTTAGTGAGATCATATATAATATGACACACCAAGAGAAAATAAAAAGAGCTCAGGTATTTTCTGAACTTTTGGTAGGATTAAAAGAGATTTAGTTGAGAGCTTTTATTCTAAGCTCTCTCTTGTAATTCTTTATATGACTGTATATTCTCTATTCTTAAATCATAATGTTTAAATTCACAATATACTTGGGCTTCTTTAAGTAAGTAAAAATCATTTATTTTTTCTATATCAATGGCTTGATGTGTTTGAGCTAAAAGGACAAAATCATCACCAAAAATCCGAAAGATTCGGAGGTTTGGAAATTCTTCTTGAAGATAGTTTGAGAAAGTATATAAAAACTTATCACCAGTACTCCAGCCATATTTATGATTGTAGGATGTGAAATTTCTTAGATAAAGGATATTTAAACATGGAGAAGTTTTTTCATCAGCATACTTTTGTAAGAAAAAATCAAGATAATCTTGATTATATACACCAGATAATGTATCTTTATAAAAATATGCAAAGCGTTCCTCATCAATATACGAATGTGGTTCTTGTTTAAGAATTTCATCAAGATTAACTTGTTCTAAAACCTTAATAGCACTTTTGACAATATGTGGGTCATACCATGTACCACTGAGCTTATTTAATTCCTCAATAGCAATAGAAGCACTTTTTTTTGTTTTGTATATTCTACTTGTTGTCATAGCATCAAATGTATCAGCAATCATCATTATTCGTGAATATATAGGGATCTCTTCACCTTTGAGTCCTTTGGGGTATCCACTCCCATCATAGTGTTCATGATGTGCATGAACAATTTTTGCAAGTTCATTATACATAGGAACTTGGGATAAAATTTTATACCCAGCATTGACATGCTCTTTAATCAATAAATATTCTTGTTCTGTTAGTTTTCCAGGTTTTAATAAAATACTATCAGGAGTGATAATTTTCCCAACATCATGTAAAATCCCTGCTTGATAGATGAGTTCACACTCTTTCGAAGACATCCCTAGTTCTTTTGCAATATCTTTTGAATAAGTAGCCACTCGTTCACTATGTCCACCTGTATAGGTATCACGGTCTTCTATCATATTAACCAAAGAGTGTATAGCATGTTCATAATTTTCAACTAACTGATTTTGTAGTTTTAGTACAGTTCTTGTTCTATCTTCTACCATAGATTCTAATTGTGTTTTATACATCTCATTTTCACGAAGTATAACTAATTTATCTATAGATTGTTCAAGTACACTAAGTGTTTGATCAAAATTCATGGGTTTTATAATATAACCTGTGACTTCGAGCTGGATTGCTTTTATGAAATTTTCTGAGTCTGTATTTGCGGAGATAACAATAATTTCTTGTTTTTTATTTTTTTTACGAATATGACTGATTAATTCTAAACCATTCATTTTTGGCATTAAAATATCTGTGATAACAATATCATAAGATTTTTTAATATATTTTTTTAGACCTTCTTTCCCATTATCTGCAACATCAACATGGGAAAATATTTTATGCAAAAATTTTGCAACACTCTTTTGTATATTTTTCTCATCTTCAACATATAAAATAGAAAAGTTTTTCACTTTTTTTCTAAGAGATTTAATATCTATATTCATTATACTTTCCTTGATTTATGTAATTTTACTTTAAAACAAGCACCTTCTTTATAATTATATGCCTCAATTTTACCATGAAGATGATCTTCTATAATCATTTTACTCATATATAGTCCCAATCCTGTACCTGTTTTTTCATCTTTTGTAGTAAAATAAGGATTAAATATTTTGGTTAAAATAGCTTCATCAATACCTATACCATTATCACATATTTGGGTTATAACATACTCTTTATCTTCAAAGACTTTAATCTCTATATAGGCATTTTTAGATTTTTTTTGTAATAATGCATCTTTGGCATTAGTAATTATATTCACAAATACTTGCATTAATTCTCTTGGATAGACATCAACTGTTGACTCTGAGCTAGATGATGTTCGTAATCTAATATTATGGTTTTTCAGACTATCTTTAACTATAGAATAAGTTTCTATAAGTATATCAGAGAGTTTTACTTGTAAGATAGCTTTATCAGGTTTAAAAAAGTTTCTAAAATCATCTATTGTCTTAGAAAGGTTCTCTGTCTGAAGTAAAATAGCATCTGAATACTTTTGAGCTTGTGATGAATCTAATTCATCTAGGGCAATATCAAGAAGCATATTATTAGCATTCATAGATATAGTTGTTAGTGGTTGTCGCCATTGATGTGCAATCATTCCTATCATCTCTCCCATTGCAGCATGACGCGATTGAATAATCATCAGTTCATCTTTTTTCTTTAGTTCTGTAATATCTGTAGCTGATGAGATTAACACCCGTTTACCATCTATTATTCCCAAAGGAGCAGAGCTAAATGTCCAAATAATTTTTTTACCACTTTTAGTTTTTATTTCAAATTCACCTTCATCAACTCTTTCTGTAATTTTATATAAACTTGTAATATGTTTTTTTATAGAAGATGCCATTATAGGAGATGATTCTATTGAAGAAACTTTCTCACTCCACTTTGAAGTTGTGTTCATTTCGCTATGAGAATATCCTGTTAGCTCTTTCCACACCTTATTAATCATTATCATAGTACCATCCTCATTATGAATAGCCATGGGCATTGGTGCTTCATTAAATATGGTCTCTAGCTCTTTTTTCTTCTGTTGTAATAGTTGAAGAGAATATTTCTCTTCTGTAATATCTTTTACAAATGCAGTTCCAAATTGTATATTCCCATTCTCATCACTTACTCCTGTAGCATGGACACTAACATTAATCTCTTTACCATCTTTGCGAATATAGACTTTTTCTAAAATAAAGCCAGATGGTTTTACTGAAAACATTTTTTGAAAAAGTTCTCTATTTTCGGGACGATAATCTGGGTGTGTTATATCAAAAAAGGAAAGTTTACTCAGCTCTTCTTTGGAATACCCTAGCATTTTCTCATAAGAGGGATTTGTTGATACAAAGTTTCCAAGTAAATCTACTGTACAAATTCCTACAGGAGAGTTGTCTATTATAAGATTTAAAATATTTTCATTTTTACTTAGTAAAATTTCTGCCTCTTTTTGTTCGGTTATATCTTGACTTGTACCTACCGTTCTAATTGCTATATCATTATCATATTCTGTTTTCCATCGATGCTCTAAATATCTAATAGAACCATTATCTTGTCTTATTATTCTATTTTGTGAAATTGTTAATTCTTTACTATTCATCGAATCTAGGAAAGCCTGTTCAGCTATTTGGACATCTTCAGGATGAAAGAAATTATAAAGGCTATCTTTTTGTAACTCCATACTAAAATCAGTAAAACCATAAAATTTATATATTTCATTAGAACACTTAAGTTTGTCTTGAACAATATTATATTCCCAACTTCCTAACTTTGCTAGGGATTGAGCATCTTGCAATAATTTGTGAAGATTTTCTTCTTTTGTAATATCAACTGAGTTACCAACTAAACCATATAAGTTCCCTTGTGTATCTATCAAAGGTGATTTAACAGTTAATAGATAAAATTTTTCTCCATTAGGATATGTAATCCACTCATAATTTGATTTTGGTTTATTAAATGAAAGTATATATTTATCATTTTCACAAAAATATTTAGATACTTTTTTATCAAAAATCTCATAATCAGTTTTACCAATTATTTGATCTTTTGACTTTCCCACAAATTTTTCAAAAGCTTTATTACATTTAATATAAATAAAATTAATATCTTTAGCAAAAATAAGATTATCTACACTATCAATAATATTATCATAAAGCTCTTTAAGATGTATCATTTTGTTTTCAGCTTCTCTTTTATCACTAATATCTATATGTGTACCCATCATTCTGATAGGCTTATTATTTGTATTAAATATAGTTTGACCACGAGTTTCTATCCATACCCAATGCCCATCTTTATGTTTGAGCCTATGAATATTATTATAGTGTTTTGTTTTATTTTCATGTGATAATTTTATATCTAATAGTGCCTGTTCTTTATCCTTTGGATGTATAAGTTCTGTCCAAGTATCAAGAGTGTTCTCTAATTCATCATCACTGTAGCCTAACATACTTTTCCACCTAGGTGAGTAATACATAGCATTTGTAACTAAATCCCAATCCCATAAGCCAACATTAGTTGCTTCTATAACATAACGATAACGCTTTTCTTGTTTGATTAGTTTTTCTTCTATTTCTAGTTGCTTAGTAATATCATATATAACCGAATGTAAAACAGTTTTATCATTTTCTATTTTAAATAGACCAGAATAAACTTTTACATCACGAATCTCTCCATTTTTTAGTTTATGTTTAAAAATAAATTCATTTCGCTGTTTTTCTTTTGCTAATGACATCTCTTTTATAATTTCATTTTTATTCAAAATATTTATATCTGTTATGTTCATAGAGAGTAATTCTTTATGAGAATATCCATAAAAATCTAAGGCACTTTGATTGGAATCAATAATTAGACCATTTTCATGGTCTATAAGTAGTTCAATGGCACCACTACTCCTAAAGAGTTCATGATAACGCTTTTCACTATCTATTAATTTTTGATCCATTTCTATGTTATAAAGAGCATAAGCAATATCGTTTGTAACTTCATCTAAAAGTACTAACTCTTCTTTGTCATTCATATACTTTGTATTAATTACAAGTGTTAGATACCCATAGACTCTTTTGTTATATTTTAAAGTAATATTAAAAGCACTTTTATTTTCATATTCATTATGTAAAGGGCATTCATAGCAGTCCTTTTTCATATTTTCTACAAAAGAGTATGGATTATTACTATTGATTGTTTGATCCATACAATGAGGTATCCACCCTTGCTCTAGTTTTTCTTTTAATACCATAAATTTTGTTGTTGTATCAGTACCAGCAATATACTCTATATTCATATCTTTATCATAAGTTATAATCCATGCATTAGAGTAAACATTTGCCAATGTCAAGATATTACAACTCTCTTGGAGTAGAACTTGTGGATCTTTTTCTCGGACAATGAGTTGGTTGACATTGCGTATAACTGATAAGACATTGTTTAGATGCTCATTTTTGAAAATATAATTTGAAATACGATGAATAATATAATAACCAAGGAGTATAAATAAGGATAAGAATGTGAGACTTATTAAGATATTAATTATTTTTAAGATTTCAAAGCTTGAATCGGATTTATTTTTAAAAGAGATAGCTTTATCATGTGCATAGGCATAAAGTTTTAAAGTAGAATCTTCTAGCTTAAGAATATGTTTACTTTCTTTATCTCTACTAATAGCTATTAAGTTATCTTTTCTATCATTTTTGACAAGTAAAAGAGTTTCATTGCGTATAGGCTTCCATTCAGCAAAAAGTTTTCTGATTTCTATTTCAAGTTTTAAACTATTATTATCAATAATATTATCTTCAATAATAGCAAAGTTTTTATATATAGAAAGTTCATGAGCGTGTATCTCTTGAATAAGGGATAAAATTTCTTTATCTGATAAGGATAGAATAATATCTTCCATATGTCTATCTATCTTATATATATCTGATTGAATACTCAATGAGGCATTAGAAACTTGAAGAGGATGTTCATATATATTTGTAGTCATGGCACTAATAATTTTAATATTGTAAAATTCAAAATATTTTACGGCAATTCCAAATATTCCAATTATAAAAAAAACTAGTATAAGAATCTTTATTTCTTTTTTATTCTGCACATGTTCAAGCACTCACAACCTCCGAACATAAATTTTATATAAGTAATCATAAATTATATCTTAATTATTATAGAGGAGAAGATGATAAGTAAAACTAGTTGCTTATTATGGTAATTTTTGTATTAAAAGTAAGAATAGTTAGGAGAGAATATCTTTATATTATCAATTATGCTATAAAAGCATATTTTTTGTAGTAGAGGAATATAGAAAAGAAGAACTCCCAAGCCAGAAGGCTTGGAAGGTATAAGTAGAAAAGAGGGATTAAATTTCTTCTGCTTGATCAACTTGATAAAGTACATCATCCATTGGGTGACGGTACATTGGCATAGCAAGTCTTTTTTCATCAAGGATATGACCGATGAAACCAATACTTCTACCAACAATAAAGAATGCGTTAAGTGTACCAGAAGCGATGAAATCATTGATTTCTTCTTCTGAATATCCTAATGCTCTCCACATATCTACCATTAAGATACCTATTGTTCCATCAACATTAAGGATAAGGTTCTCTTTTTTACTTGTAGTCAATGCTTCTACTGTTTTAGCATAGTCTAAAAGAGGTGTAGCAGGGAAGTTCTCTGCTGCGAAGTTCATCAAACCTGTAACTCTAAGGTCAGGATTTTTGAGTGACTTAATACGGTGACCAATACCAGGAATTGGAATACCTTGTTTTTTCATATGACCTAGGAATTCTTTTGGAGTAAGACCATTGTCGTTAGCATATTTAAAATGCTCTGCAGCACCATCAATAGCTCCACCAAATCTAGGACCAATTGTAAGAAGACCAGTAACAAGTGATTCTACAACTGATTTACCAGCTCTTGTTGTAACCTTAGCATTGTGTGCTCCAGAAACTGCTGGACCATGGTCTGCAACTGTTTTTAGAACTGTTTCGATAAAGTCTGTTGCCCATTTTGGATACTGTTTTTTGAACCATAGAAGTGAAATAACATCACCAATACCTTTACCAGTATCAGGTGTAGCTACAGATGAGATAGGGAAACCAGCATAAGTACACTCTTCGCCTCTATCATCAGAAATAGTACATATAAACTGTTTAGATCTTCTTACCGCAGGTACAGTACTCATATCAGGTTCTGGAATTTCTGCTAGGTCAAGAGATTCAAAAACCTCTTTGATTTTAGCAGGGAGGTCATTGAATGTTGCAGGTACAAAAATACCAGCTTCAGCCATTGCATTATTTTTATATTCAGCTGTTTCTCTCTCGCCATTTGCAGAAGCTCCTGCATGACCAAATTGAACACCAGAATCATAATATTTAGCGATTGTACCAATACACCAAGCAATAATTGGTTTCGTGATACGACCATCTTTGATAGCTTCGATAACTTTGTACTCTTCTGTACCACCAACTTCACCAAGAAGAATCATATATTTAACTTCTGGATTAGCTTCCATTCTAAGGAGGTTATCAATAAATACAGATCCAACAAATCTATCACCACCAATAGCAACACCTTCAGCAATACCATCAGCATTGATAGAAATGATGTTTGATAATTCGTTAAAGAGTCCACCAGAACGAGTTACAAGACCACAAGATCCTGCTCTATGAAGTTTTGAACTAATAATATTTGTGATAGTACCACCAATATTTGCAACTTTAAATGCACCTGGAGTGATTGCACCCACAGTTGCAGGTCCAATTACAGTTACACCTAAAGATCTTGCTTTTTCATTCATGCCTCTTGCGAGTCTCTCAGGAATACCTTCAGCAGTAATCATCATAGATGAAAAACCACCAATTTCTAAAGCTTCCATAGTAACATCATACGCTGTTCTAAATGATGCAAAGTTCAAAAGTACATCAGCTTGTGGCTGTGCAGCTTTTGCTTGAGCTGTAGTTTTGTAGAGTGGAATCATTATTTCATCAGCACCATAGAAAAATTTATCAAATTTACTATTACTTGTAGGTGCTACAATAGCAGCTACTGATGGCTTTTCTCTTTGGATTGTATAATCATAGTCTAGCATTCTTTGAATAGCTGTTTTATTGTTATTCCAAAAGATAGCTTGTGTGTTTTTTGTATATAATTGATTCATCTATTTATCTCCCTCTAATGCCATTCTAACGATGTCGGTAACATGAGTCTCTGGTCCATAAACTTCAATATAAAGACCCATTTCATCAGCTGCTTCTTTGATGTCTTTGAGACCTTTTTCGTAGTTTGGTCCACCACGACGAACATATATTTTGACATCAATCTCTTTGAGCTTATCTTGATAATTCTCAAAGGCTTGAATAATACCTGTAAATGTTTTTGCAACATCTGTAAAGTTAGCGATAGCGCCACCAATAATAAGAACTTTTCCTCTGCCACTAGGATCTTTTTCTCTTGTCATAAGATCAAAAAGTGTTTCAGCATAGAATTTAGTCTCACCAGTTGTTGGTCCACCTGAGTATTCACCATAGTTAGCAAGGTCTTCAATACCTGCCATATCAGCAATAGTATCAGCATAAACAACTGAAGCACCACCACCAGCAACCATAGTCCAGATTCTAGCTTCTGGTTTAAGGAGTGTTAATTTAAGTGACGCACCTGTTTTTGCATCTGCTTCCTCTACTGCGATTACTTCAGGAGATTTCTCTTCCATTCCAAATGCAGTTGGATAATCAACATCACCCCACTCCTCTACCATCATAAATCCAGCAGTATCATCAAGTTTTGCAACCATATCAAGAAGCTCAATAGTGTTCCCTTGCATTACAAATGGATTGATTTCAAGATATGCAAAGTTTAGTTCGCGGTATGCTTTGAAAAAACCAACAGCAAATTCAGCAAATTGTGCTTTATCTTTTTCTGCAACATCAGCAGGTACATTCGTTCTGATTTTAAATGCTATCTCTTCTTCTGTTGCAGTGATAGGAAATGCTAGTTCTGTAACTTTGTCATCCCAACCCTCTTCAACTTCCATTCCACCTTCAGCAGATAGATAAAGCATATCATTATCACCTACACAAGTTGCAGAGATATAATACTCTTCTTCTTGAGAATGAGGCATAAATGGCTCTACTAGGAAGTGAGTCAACATATCTACAGATGCATCACCTGTAGGTGTGTCACCATCAAATGAGAAGAAAACTTCTTGCTTTTGACTTGATTTTTCATTGATCCAACTTGTAGCTTTTGCTAGTGTTACATCACCAGGTTTAGCATCTCTAAAGAGTACTAGATCATTTTTACCTCTTTTTCCAAAAAGCATGTCTGGTTTTGCAACCAACATTTTATCATTTAACCAAGCATTTGCTTTTGCAGCTTCTGTTAATTCTGCTCCATTTTGAACCATTACAGTTTCATAAGCATAAGTAAAATTTGGGAAGTATTTATCCCAATGTTTAGCTAAAATCGACTTTGCGTCATATTCTCTAATCGCCTTTTGAGCCATCGAGTTCTCCTTTTATTATTAATGAGTTATAAAA
>JADGER010000226.1 GCA_016744315.1 Sulfurovaceae bacterium | reverse complement strand
TACAAGTGGGAGACTTATGCCTGAGTATTTCATCCGTGAACATCTCAAAAAAGCTCCCTCTAAAATCTTTTCAAAAGTAGGATACTCTGGAAACCATACTAAGACTATAGCCTTAGTCCAAAGCGGAGCGTATCAAGTAGGTGCAGTGAACTTCAAAGTATGGGATACAGCTCTCAAAGCTGGGAAAATAGATACTTCAAAAGTAAAAATCATTTGGAAAACACCGACTTTTCCTGACTACCAGTTTACCGTCCATGGAGACTTAGATACTACTTATGGAGAGGGTTTTACAGCGAAGTTAAAAGCGACACTGCTCAATTTAAAAGATAAAGATATTTTGGATTCATTTGATAGAAGTGGTTTTATAGAAGCAAAAAACTCAGACTTTGATCCCATCCTTAGTGTTGGTAGAAAAACAGGTTTGATTGACTAAGGCTTATTATGGCATTTTCACTAAAAAACGAATCCATATCATACAATGAGCAAGTCATCTTGCACTCTCTGTCTCTTGATATACAAAGAGGTGAGAGTGTTGCTCTTTTGGGCAAAAGTGGAAGTGGCAAATCAACCCTTATCAAAAAGCTTTATGAATTGAAAAAAGAGGAGTCTGCGTATATCCCTCAAGAACTTGGTTTAGTTGAGAACTTATCTGTCTATAATAATATATATATTGCAAAACTTGATGAATTCTCAACTATTCATAATCTCATCAACCTCATAAAACCTGCACAACATGATTTAGCTAATGTCAAAGAGATTATAAATACACTTGAGTTGGAGCAGAAACTCTTTGAAAAGGTTCATACTCTTTCAGGGGGTCAAAAACAGAGGGTAGCTGTAGGTAGAGCTATTTACACTCACAAAAATATACTGCTCGCCGATGAGCCTATCTCTGCTCTTGATGAGTATCTTAGTTCCAAAGTTATCACTGTGCTAAAAGAGAGCTTCAAGACTATAGTCTGTGCTATACACAATGTAGAGTTAGCAACGCAAAACTTTGAGAGAGTTATAGGTTTGAAAAATGCTCAAATAATCATAGACAAAAAGTGTAGTGAACTTAGTGAAGATGATATACAGAAGTTATACTATGTTTGCGAGTAAAAATTTTAGAGTATCATTTACATTTATTGTTATTGGATTAATATCTTTTTATTTTGCAGATTTAGGAGTCACGACCATAGATGCTACTACTCTTAGTCAAGATTTCTTTTTCTCTATATTTTCTTTAGAATTTCACGATTACTCTCTACTCTTAGAGGCTTTTTTGACCACTATTACTATAGCTGTTTTGGCTATATTTTTCTCTATTATATTTGGAGCTATTCTTTCACTCTTTTTTGGCTCACTTTTAGTAAGAATATCTTTGGCATTTACAAGAGCCATTCATGAACTTTTTTGGGCTTTGATATTTCTACAGATATTTGGTCTCAACACACTTACAGCTCTTTTGGCGATAGTCATCCCATACTCTGCGACTCTAGCAAAAGTCTATGCAGAGATACTAGAAGAACATGATAGTTTTGGAGATTTACTAAGAGGAAGAGATAGAGTATCATATTTCATCTACACTAAGATCCCAGATGCCTTGCCTCAACTTATCTCTTATACAAGATACCGTTTTGAGTGTGCTTTGCGTTCTACTGCTATACTTGGATTTGTGGGTATTACAACTTTAGGATATTATTTATCATCTTCTTTTATGCAAGGCTTGTACCATGAAGTTTGGCTTATTTTAATTTTGTTTTATATCCTTATCGCAACTATCAAGTTCTGGTTTAATAAGTATACTTTTATCCCTTTGGTTATTGCTTCATTTTTCTATTTAGATGATTTTAGTGGTTTTAACCTCGCCAATCTCAAAAGGTTTTTTACAGAAGATATTATCCCTTATCCTATCAAAAATGATTTGGGATTAGAAAGTACTTTGTCTTGGTTTGATACTATATTTACAAATGAGGTTTTAGTAGGAGCTACAAATACTCTAGTACTTACACAGCTTTCTCTTCTGCTTACAGCTCTTTTGACTCTGATGCTTTTTCCGTTAGTGAGTTCTAAGTTTACAAATAAACCTACAAGAATATCTGCACATATATTTTTGGTTATTCTTCGTTCTACTCCTGAGTATATTTTGGCATATATATTTTTGCAACTCTTTGGTCCATCGATGCTCCCTGCTGTTCTAGCTCTAATGCTTCATAATGGCTCTATCATCTCTCATTTGATAGGACATAATACAGATGTAATGAAGCTAGGTATTGATACTACAAAGAAAAAAGGAGAACTCTATTTTTATGAAGTTTTGCCAAGAGTTTATGGACAATTTTTGGCATTTTTATTTTATAGGTGGGAAATCATTATGAGAGAAAGTGCCATTCTTGGAGTGCTTGGTATTACGACTTTGGGTTTTTACATAGACTCTGCGATAGAAGACTTTAGACTAGACAAGATGTTTTTACTTCTTTTGGTCACTGCATTTTTGAATATCTTCGTAGATGTGATTTCAAAAAAGACAAGAGAGTATCTAAAAGCTGACAAGGAGATTTCACCATGCAGAGTATAAAAATAATAAAAAAGGAAGAGATTATGAATGATTATAGAATGATTATAGATGCAGAACAATGTGTTGGATGCCATGCTTGTGAAGTGGCTTGTAAACAAGAGTTTGGGGCTCCACTTGGGTACTTTAGAACTATGACTTTGTACTTAGATACAGGAACATATCCTAAGGTTAAAAGAGAGTTTCTTCCTCTTATGTGTCGCCAATGTGAAAGTGCTGAGTGTATAAGTGCTTGTACAAAGGGAGCATTGTCTAGGATCAATGGTATTGTCGAAGTAGATGAGAGTAAGTGTGATGGCTGTGGAGACTGTGTAAGTGCGTGTTCTATTGGTGCTATATATGTGAATCCTTTTTCAAATAGTGCTGAAAAGTGTAACCTCTGTTCTCATAGACTTGAAGTGGGTATGCAACCTGCTTGTGTAGAGACTTGTGTGGCT
>JADGER010000053.1:4447-13690 GCA_016744315.1 Sulfurovaceae bacterium | reverse complement strand
TTTGATTATCGGTGCTGGTGGTGTTGGTAATGTGGTTGCTTTTAAGTGTGCTATGAATGAGGCAACATTTGGGGCTATTACTTTGGCTAGTCGTACTGTAAGTAAGTGTGAAGTGATTGCTTCTAATATTAAGCAACGCACGGGAGTTACTATTGCTACTACTATAGTGGACGCAGACAGTGTACCTGAGTTAATAGAACTTATACAAGAGCGTAAGGCAGATATTGTTATTAATGTAGCACTACCATATCAAGATTTAACCATTATGGAAGCGTGTATTGCTACAGGTGTAGATTATTTGGATACAGCAAATTATGAACACCCTGATACTGCAAAATTTGAGTACAAAGAGCAGTGGGCAAAAGATGATGCCTTTAAAAAAGCAGGAATTATGGGGCTTTTGGGAAGTGGTTTTGACCCAGGGGTTACAAATCTATTTTGTGCGTATGCGGGGAAACACTATTTTGATGAGATTCATACCATAGATATTTTAGATTGCAATGCAGGTGATCATGGATACCCTTTTGCTACAAACTTTAACCCAGAAATAAATCTGCGAGAGGTAAGTGCCAAAGGGCGATATTGGGAAGAGGGCAAATGGATAGAAACAGAGCCTATGGAGATTATGCAAGTATGGGATTATCCTGAAATTGGTAAAAAAGATAGTTATCTGCTCTACCATGAAGAGATGGAAAGTCTTATCAAACATATTAAAGGCTTAAAAAGAATTAGATTTTTTATGACCTTTGGAGAGAGTTATCTTACACATCTAAAATGTTTGGAAAATGTAGGCATGTTAGGTATCAAAGAGATAGAGCATAAGGGAATGAAAATAGCACCTATGGAGTTTTTGGCTACACTCTTGCCTGATCCTGCTAGTCTTGGAGAGAGAACTGTGGGTAAAACGAATATTGGTATTTATGCTAAAGGTATCAAAGATGGCAAAGAAAAAACAGTTTATATCTATCAAATAAGTGATCATGAGAAGTGTTATGATGAGGTGATGAGTCAAGCAGTAAGTTATACCACAGGAGTCCCTGCCATGATAGGAGCGAAACTTATGTTAGAGGGCAAATGGCAAGGGCAGGGAGTCTTTAATATAGAAGAGTTTGATCCTGATCCATTTATGGAAGAACTCAATCAACAAGGGCTTCCTTGGCAAGTAGAAATCTTATAAATATGGAAGTTTATCAACTAGGAGCAGTAGCCAATAACAAAGAGCTTTTAAAGCGTTTGGGTGTAGAGAGTGGAGGCGTTTCTATTATGTCCAAAAAGATGGAACTCTTTAGCTTTTATATCAAGGCACTTCCTACTCCAGCTACAAATATACTCAAACAAGATGCTCTGAGTATTGGTGCAGATTTGGCTGTGCCAGCAGGTGTAATTACTTGTGCGAAGAGTCATTATGATTGTATTTTAATTGGAACTAAAAAACATATAGAGATACTCTCACGAAAAGAACTAGCCCAACCTTTTGGTCTAAAAACTTTAGCCAAAGAGCTACAGGTTTTTCTAAAAGCCAAATCTTTTGCCCCTCAAATTATGGGAATAATTAATGCAAATGAAGATAGTTTCTATAAAGGAAGCCATTTCATGGCAACAAATGCTATAGAAAAAATAGAAAGTATGATAGCTGAAGGTGCGGATATTATTGATATTGGAGCAGTATCAAGTCGTCCTATGGCAAGTAGTGTAGCTGTGGATGAAGAACTTTTACGAATAGAAGATATTTGTGATACTATCAAAGCTAAAAAACTCTTTGAAAAGGTAATCTTTAGTATTGATAGTTACGAGCCAAAAGTAATAGAATATGCCTTAAAGAGTGGATTTAGTCTGATTAATGATATTACAGGTGGCTGTGATGAAAGAGTAATTAATTTAGCCATCAAATACGATGCCAAACTCTGTATTATGCATATGCAAGGAACGCCTCAAACTATGCAAAATGCACCACATTATGAGGATGTAATGCTAGAAGTAAGTGATTTTTTTGCAAAACAAATTGAGCGTTGTGAAGCTTTGGGACTGCAAAGAGATCAGATTATTTTGGATGTAGGTATAGGATTTGGTAAAACCCTAGAACATAATATAACACTTATCAAAAATATGAAACATTTCCAAAAATTCTCTTGTCAAATTCTTATTGGTGCAAGTAGGAAATCTATGATTGACAAAATAACCCCTACAGCAGTAGAAAATCGATTAGCAGGAACTCTTGCTATCCACCTCAAAGCCATAGCCAACGGTGCTTCTATTGTGCGTTGTCATGATGTGTGCGAACATACTCAGGCTTTGCGTATTTGGGAGGCTTTGGAGAGTTAGGGATTTTGTTTAATAGTAATAACTGATTATACAAGTAGCTTAGCTACAAGTTACTTGTATAATATCTTCACTTTTGTCATCTATTCGCATAGCTGTAAGTGAGCCACCCCAAACACATCCTGTATCCAAAGAGCAGACTTCATCATTATTATAAAATCCTAGTGTAGACCAATGACCAAAAAGTATTTTAAGATCTATCTTTTCTCTTGATGAGAGTGCAAACCAAGGTTTTAGATGTTGTTTATTTGATGGCAAAGAGTTAGGAGAGCCTTTTTGTTTAAAATCAAAAGCTCTACTATCATCACAAAAACGCATTCTAATAAATGATGCGAGAGCATATTTTTGAGAATCTATATCGCTTGCATTAGGGTTATATTGTGACATATCTTTGCTAAACATCTCTGTAAGCCACTCTTTAGAGTTCTCACTTTGCATAGATTTTTCTAACTTTTTGGATGCATCTATAGCTGTTTCAAGATTGTATGATGGTGAAATTCCTGCATGTGCCATACAATACCCTAATTCTTTATCTACATGAAGGAATTTCCCTTGGCGAAGCCAATCAATAAGCTCTTTGCTATTACTAGCTTTGAGTATAGGATCTATAGTATAATTACTTTTTTTGATGCCATAATAGGCACCAATAAGAGCTATATCATGGTTACCCAAAACTATATCTATGGAGTCTTTTATAGAATAAAGATAAGAGAGCGTTTCTAATGATCCCTCCCCACGGTTTACCAAGTCACCAGCAATCCATAATCTATCTTTTTGGGGATCAAAATTTATTTTTTTTAAGAGAGTTTTTAATGCTTGATAGCAACCTTGTATATCACCTATTACCCATATCATACTCTACTTACTCTTTTTCTTTCTAAAGAGGTGGTATTGTTCATTTGTAAGGAGTTGTTCTATATAGGCTTCATCAGCTTTTTTAATGTTTTTCCATATACCTGATGGAAGGCGTATCTCTAGTTTTTTCTTTTCTCTTAGTTTAATAATTTTTTTGGGAGATAGTACCTTTTCTACAGGAGAAAAATCTTCGTTACCTAAATCAATATCTTTACGGTAATACATAGTTTGTTTTTTGAAATTACCCCAACTTGGTATACCATCTTCTGTATATGGAACTTCATATCCATTATTAAATTCTATCATTAGTGTATAGTAACTATTAGGAAAAACATTCACTATTTTTCCTTTACCAAAGATAAGACCATAGACTTTGTCACCTTTTTTTGCGTTTGAGAAATATGCCATAGTTCCTGCTCCTTATTATTTTATCAAATTATATCCTAAATTACTATTCAGTTCCTTTCGATAGAATAACAAAAATATTACATAAGCATTAAATAGATGTTATTACTATAAGGAATATACAAAATGATCAGTACAGTGAACTTAATACAACGATATGGAAAGAGAGTACTCTTTGACAAAATAAATATTACACTCGATAGAGGGAAAAGATATGGATTAATTGGTGCAAATGGTGCTGGTAAATCAACTCTTATGAAAATATTAGCTGGAGAGCTAGAGCAGTCTGATGGTGAAGTACAGATACAACCTGGATTTAAATTGGGTATGTTGAGTCAAAATCAGTACGCATTTGAAGATTTTACACTTCGTGATGCTGTTTTGTATGGAAATAAAAAACTCTTTGATGCTCAAAAAGAGAAAGAAAAACTCTATATGGAGGGTGACTTTGAAGATGATGCTGTAAATAATCGTTTGGCTGAATTGGAGATGATTTGTGCAGATGAAGACCCTACTTATGAGAGTGATGTCAAAATAGAAAAACTTCTTGAATCTTTGGGCTTTAAAGCATCTGAACATGATGAAATGATGAGTTCTATTACTGGTGGAGATAAGTTTAAGATTTTATTAGCACAAGTACTTTTCTTGAAACCTGATATTTTACTACTAGATGAGCCTACAAACAACCTTGATATTGAAACTATTGGTTGGCTAGAAAACGAACTCAAAAGACATGAAGGTGTGCTTTTGGTTATTTCTCATGATAGACACTTTATCAATGGTGTAGTAACACATATATTAGATCTTGACTTTTCTGATATTAGAGAATTTACAGGAAACTATGATGATTGGTATATTGCTGCAAATCTTGTGGCAAAACAAGCAGAAACAGATAGAAGTAAAGCAGTCAAAGAAAAAGATGAATTAGAAAAATTTATTGCTAGATTCTCTGCAAATGCATCCAAAGCAAAACAGGCAACAAGCCGTCAAAAAAGATTAGATAAATTAGATGTAGCAGATATTAAGCTCTCTAGCAGAAGAGATCCTTCTATTATGTTCCGTCCTCATAGAGATATAGGAAATGAAGTTCTTGAAATAGTAAATTTAGCCAAAAGCTATGATGATACAGAGGTATTTAAAGATTTATCTTTAAAAATTGAAAAGGGTGATAAAATAGCTCTTATAGGATCAAATGGTATAGGAAAAACAACTCTTTTAGAGATACTTATGGAAAATATTACTCAAGAGAGTGGTACTTACAAATGGGGACAAACTATTACTGCAAGTTATTTCCCTCAAAATACTACAGATGTAGTAGTAGGCGAAAATAAACTTTATGATTGGCTTCAAGGGCATGACCCAAAATGGCATATTGATGAGTTGCGTAAAGTTTTGGGAAGAATGCTCTTTTCTGGTGAAGATCAAGAGAAAAAAGTAGAAGAGTGTTCTGGTGGAGAAAAACACCGTGTAATGCTTTCTAAGATGATGATGGATTCAGCAAACTTCTTGGTATTAGATGAGCCAAATAACCACTTAGACTTAGAAGCAATTGTTGCACTTGGTGAAGCATTGCATAGTTATGATGGTGGTGTTATTTGTGTAAGTCATGACCGTGAACTTATTGACGCATTTGCAAATCGTATTATCAAACTCAAAGAAGATGGTACAGTAATAGATTTCAAAGGTGATTATGAAGCGTATGTAGAAGAGTATGGGCATTAAGCCCAGTACTTTTTATATTTTTTGAAAGACCAAAAACTCTTTATCAGCTTCATCAAGATAAAGAGTTACTTCATCTTGTGCTACAAGTTGCATATTTGGTAGTAAATTTACTATCTCTTGAACTTCATAGTAATACTGTTTGATACTCTCTTTAGATTTGCTATAGTAAGAGCCATTTTTTTCAAAAAGAGTAAAATCAGATACATAAGTATTATCCATAAAATCACTCTCTATCGAAAGAAATCTCTCGTTATCATCAATACTAAATGAGCCTACAGCTACTTCTTCAAATCCAAAAAGTGTGTTTATATCACATAAAAAGTATCCTTGAGGAGTAAGACTCTTTTGTATACACGCTAAAAAACTTTGTAATGATGCTTTGTCAAGATAGTTAAGCATATCAAATACAGCTGTAATTACATCAAATGACTCTTTTATGCTACATAAATCTTGCACTCTTGTATCAAGATTATAGCTTTTACTTAGCTCTATCATCTGAGGACTCAGGTCTATACCTCTAAGTGATTGTGGGGCAAAAGCATTTTCTACTTGATAGAGAAAACTCCCACTTCCACAACCCACATCTAGGAGGGATTGAAATTCTATATTCCCAAGAGCCAAGAAGTAATGAGCATAGAGTTTGGGAGAAGCTTCTTTGACACCCAAAAGATCTTCTACCTTGGCATAAAGGTCAAGAGCAGTACTCTTAGGCACGATCTTGTACTACTTGATTTATTTTTTCATACAAAGAGAGAATCTCTTCTTTCTTGGAGTAATAGCTATTTTTGTTGGCAATCAGATGTGCAGATGAATCCATAATATCTTCAGCTACTTTTAAACCATTTTCACGCATAGTTGCACCAGTTTCTACTATATCTACAATAGCATCCACAAGCCCTACTAAAGGTGCTAATTCTATAGAACCATAAAGCTTTACAACTTCTACACCTACAGCTTTTTGTGCAAAATAGTTTTTGGTAATATTTACCATTTTACTAGCTACTTTGATATTTGGCTTATTCCAATCGAGTTCATCTTCATTTTTGATACCAATAGATACTTTACATTTACCTAGTTGCATATCTAAAAGCTTAATAATATCAAGCTCTTTTTCTGTAATAACATCCAGACCAACTATACCAATATCAGCAGCGCCATGCTCTACATAAGTGGGTACATCTTGATTTCGTACATTCAAAAATCTGAATTCTCCAATATCCAAAATAAGTTTACGACTTTCAAACTTAAATTCTCCACCAAAAATTTCAGTAAATATCTCTAGGGTTTCTTCGGCTATTCTACCTTTTGGCAGTGCAATAGTTAACATAATTTTTTTCCTTTATTTTCATTAGAATAGAGTTGGTTGTATTATTTTTTCTTCTTTAATCTTTTCATCAAGTAGAATTTTATCTATTTGATTTACTTGAATGCAGTTAGCATTCATATCAACGGCTTTCCCACCTTTTAATATTAGTAAATCATTGGCACTTTTTTCATCCTCTTCGGGATTTCTTATATATATTATTCTCCCTGCATCTAATCCCTCTAATACACCTGTCCAAGTTCCACCTTTACTATCAGATTGTGCCACAAATATCTCTTTTGAGAGTCCATAAATATATTTATTCCTTCCCATAGCAAGACCTACACTCCACGGAGCTTTTGGATAGAATGCACTAACCATTAATAAATTTCCTTCAACTATGGACTTATAATATTTTTTCATAAGCGTTGAAGCTGTTAATATTCCTTGGGGTAAAACCAATATGCTATGACCATCTGAATTTACAGACTCTTCCAAAGCTTTTTGGTCAATACCTTTTGCACCGCCACTTACCACACATTTATATTCTTTAGTAGCATTTATTGCAATATTTTTTGTAAATTCTAATGATCTTTTACCTGCTTTTCTTGAGCCAACAATGGCAATAGTATCATCATTTAAAAGGCTTTTATTCCCCTTTATATAAATAAGTGGTGGAGCAAATTTTAATTTTAAATTATCTTTTAAAGTTTTTGGATAATCACTTGAATTAAACGGTATTAGTTCATATCCTTGACTAAGCATATTTTCAAGTAAAAAAGAATAATTAGGTAACTCTTTTTTAGCAGTTTCTAAATCCTTTATCTCTTTATCTTCAAGTTTAAATGTTTCAACCCATTCATCATGAGATAAACTAAAAAATTCTTCAAATGTAATTTTTTGATTATGGATAATCCTAACAATTAACTTATTTGTTTTTAGCGTTGTCCATCTTGGTAGATGTGCAAATAGTATCCAGTAAACTAAATCAGTTTGCAATATCGCCTCCTACAGTTTTTGCTATTACTAAAGGTGCTATGACTTTTGCACCTTTGTTTGTAAGCATTTTACCTATCTCTTTAATTGTCGCTCCACTATCAAATATATCATCTATAAGTAAAATTGATTTGTCCATTATATCAATATTTATGTCAAAAGCATCTTTTATGTTTTCAACTTTTAATGCTGAAATTTGAAATATTTTTTGTTCTTTTGTATTTCTAGTTTTTGCCAATTGTGAAATGGGTAGTTTTAAAGTAGAAGCTATTTTATTTGCAAAAGTTTCTACTAATTTTTCAGATTTTGTAGGTGGAACAAATAAAACCAAATCAAATTTTTGTTCTTTAAAAGTTCTACCAAAGGCTCTAAGAGTTTGTTTTAATAATATTACTGGGTAATCACCACCATTTTCGTATTTACATTTATGAATAATTGCTCCAACATTTGAAAAACCATAATATGATGAGGCAACACCATTTATTAAATTTGTTCTAGTTGTTTCAACTTCTAAAATTGGGAAAAAATTATCTTGAAATTGTTTTATTTTTACTTTATCATTTTGACTCATTGAAAATTCATTTTTATTATCTAAACAACTATCACATACTTCACAACTATTTGAATTACTATCACCTAAATAATTACATAAATAGAGCATTTTGCATTGATTTGTATTTGTATATTCAACCATTATGTCAAACTCTTTGAGTCTATGCTTTCTTAATGCTTCAAATATCTTACTATTAAGTTGTGGAGCATTGTATTGATACTCATATTTTTTACTTTTAGCATACATCACTTCTCTAATAATTTTTTGGTCTAATAAATCTGCTTTAATTGTTCTAACCTGTATTTGTTTTAAATTTGTTGCTTTCATTAGATTTTTTTCACCTAATGGCTCTTCTTTTAATGCACTTATAACTTTTTCATATTTTTTAACTGATGGTCTAGCCCCATTAATAAAGCTAAGAGGTAAAGCTTTATCTTTCGGATTAAATAGTAAGAAGATCTCAGCTCTTTCTCCATCTCTTCCTGCTCTTCCAATCTCTTGATAATAATGTATTGGTGATTGTGTTATTTGAGTGTGGATTATAAATCGTATATCCGATTTATCAATCCCCATTCCTAAAGCATTGGTTGAAATAACAGCCTTAAATTTATTATTCATCCATTCATTTTCTACTAATTTTCTACTATCACTATCTAATCCTGCATGATAGTAAACTGTATTTAATTTTCCACTTTCACACCATTTTGAAAAAATCTCTGCATTGGTTCTTGTTCCTGTATAAACAAGACCATTACCATTTACATTTTGAAGATAATTAGAAACCCAAGCCATTTTATCTTCTTCATTTCCTACATGTATTATAGTTAGTTTTAAATTTTCACGAAGTAAGTCACCTCTAATTATTTCAATATTATTACCAATCTGTTTTTTTATATCTTCTGAAACACCTAGTGTTGCTGTTGCAGTTGTAGCTAAAACTGGTATATTTGAGGGTAATACTTTCATTAAATTTATAATTCTTCTAAAATCAGGTCTAAATTCATGTCCCCAAGTTGATATACAATGAGCTTCATCAATAACAATAAAAGAAATATTCATTTGAGATACTGCATCTTGCCATGATGGACTT
>JADGER010000053.1:0-4437 GCA_016744315.1 Sulfurovaceae bacterium | reverse complement strand
ATCTTTCAGGTGTTATATATAAAATTTTTAATTCATTGTTTATTGCTTTTTGTATAATTAAATCATTTCGTTCAGGAGTTTCTTGACTATTTATTAAGTCAGCTTTAATTCCTTTTTCATTCAAAGATTTCATTTGGTCTCTCATTAAAGCAATTAAAGGTGAAAAAATTATTGTTAAGCCATCAAATTGAGTAGCTGGAAATTGAAAAGTCAAAGATTTTCCAAATCCCGTTTTTTCAATTAACAGAACTCGTTTTTTTTGGAGTATTCTATCTATAGTTTTCCATTGGTCATCAAAAAAATTATCAAATCCGAAAATATTTTTTAGTTTTAACTCTGCTTCTTCTCTGTGCATTTTTTACCTTAATAATAGACGCTTTTTCCCCATTAATAGACGCGATTATACCATAGCCTATTTATTTTTTTGATATAATTACAAAAATAATATATAAGGAAGTAGATGTTACCTGAGTATTCACAACTTATAGAGAAGTTTCCTACAAGTAAATTAGATAAAACAGAAAAACTTTTATCCATAGAGAGTACTATGCTTATAGAAATAGTAAACTTTATTAAAGACGATCTTGATTATCCATTACTTCTGGATATAACAGCTATTGATAATCTTTATTTATCTCATCCTTTGGCAAGTAGATTTGAGCTAAGGTATTTATTTCGTAGTAAAGACTTCAAAAATACTCTAGCCCTTCAAGTTATCCTTACCGATATAACAGTAGGTATAGATACTATGAGTAGCCTTTATTTGGTTGCTGATTGGTTAGAACGAGAAGTATTTGATCAGTATGGTATAAATTTTAGAGGGCATAAAACACTTAAAAGAATTTTAAACCATAATGAGTTTGTAGGACATCCACTGCGGAAAGATTATGAAATCACCAAAGGGCAACTCTGTACCAAAACACAAGATATGCTTGATGAAATGACTCCATTGTTAGATGATAGAGGCTTAGATATGGAGAGAGATAACCTGATGATACTTAATCTTGGTCCTTCACATCCTGCTAGTCATGGGACTATTCGCACACTTGTAGCACTTGATGGAGAGAAAATTGTAGCAGGGGCTAGTGAGATAGGATATTTGCATCGTGGCTTTGAGAAAAGTTGTGAAAATCATCCTTATAATCAAATTATTCCGTATACAGATAGACTCAACTACTGTTCTGCCTTGATGAATAATATAGCATTTTCAAAAACTGTAGAAGATATGATGGGAATTACCCTTCCTGATAGAGGGATTTTTATCCGTGTTATATTAGGGGAACTCTCACGCATTATAGATCATCTTGTTTGCTTGGCTGCTGGACTCTTGGATATGGGTGGACAGACAAACTATTGGTATCTCTTTAATCCACGAAATGATGCCTATGATTTTTTGAGTAAACTCACAGGTGCTAGACTAACTAATAGCTATATGCGTATTGGTGGTATGACCCATGACCTTTATGATGGTTGGGAGAGTGATTTAGAATCAGTCTTACAAAAGGTGCAAAAAGGGCTAGATGACTCTTTGTTGATGATAGAACATAATAGAATTTTTCAAGATAGATTACAAAATATCTCCCCAGTTTCTGCAAAAGAAGCATTAAGCTATGGCTTTACAGGCCCTAATCTTCGTGCAAGTGGTGTGGCGTATGACCTTCGTTCTGCTAAACCATACTATTATTATGACCATTTTGAGTATGATATGGTAGTAGGCTCTATGGGTGATACTTATGATAGAATGATGGTACGATTTGAAGAGATAGTTCAAAGTATGAAGATTGTTCGCCAAGCTGCCAAAGGTATACCAAGTGGTGACATTAGAGTAAATGACCCACGGATTTCTATGCCACCCAAAGATGAGGTCTATGGAAGTATTGAGGGGATGATGAATCAGTTTAAACTCGTTTATGAAGGGGTTCAAGTACCTAAAGGAGAGTTTTATGGAGGGTATGAAGCTGCCAACGGAGAACTTGGATTTTATATCGTAAGTGATGGAAGTGGTACACCTTACAAGGTCAAAGTAAGAGCCCCTAGCTATGCACATATGGCATCTTATCCTAAGATTATAGAAAACTATCAAGTAGGAGATGCTATTTTGACTTTGGGTAGCCTAAATATTATAGCAGGAGAGATGGATAGATGAGTTTTAGCTTTAATGATATAAATATAACGAAGATAGAGAATTTAAAAAAGAGGTATCCAAGCCCAAAAGCATTAACACTTCCACTTTTGTGGATGGTACAAGAACAAGAAGGCTTTATCTCTTTGGAAGCTATGGAAGAGATAGCTAAATATACAACACGACCAGCAATGGAGATATATAAAACGGCTACATTTTATACTATGTTTAATCTTGCTCCAGTAGGAGAGCATCATATTCAGCTTTGTAAAACACTCTCTTGTGCGTTGTGTGGCAAAGATGATATTTTGGCTTATATCAAAGAAACTCTTGATATAGAAGTAGGAGAGACTACAAAAGATGGCAAGTTTACGCTTACGCAAGTAGAGTGCTTGGGTTCTTGTGGTACAGCGCCTATGATGCAGATAAACCAAACAAATCATGAGAGTTTGAGTATAGAGAAGATAGAAAAGATATTAGAGGAGTTACAATGAGTGATACCACGCTACAAGAAACACGCATAGTAAGTCAAAAGTTTAGAATTCCCAATAGTTATACTCTTGAAACTGCACTCGAACATGGAGCATATAGTACACTGACCACAGCTCTTTTTAGACCAGCGAGTGATATTACAACTGCTATCAAAGAGAGTGGTCTTAGAGGTAAAGGTGGAGGAGGTGCTTTAGCAGGTGAAAAGTGGCTTTTGATGCCTACAGATGATAGTAGACCTTCTTACCTTGTAGTTAATTGTGATGAGTCAGAACCAGGGACATTTAAAGACCGTCAAATTATTAGCAAAGATCCACATCTATTGATAGAGGGAATGATACTTACTTCGTATGCTATTGGTGCAAATGAGGCATATATTTATATTCGTGGAGAGTATCAAGGGTTTGAGAAGATACTTCAAGATGCTATTGATGAGGCGTACAGTTCTGGGTTCTTAGGAAAAGGTCTTGCTAATACAGATTTTGATTTGGATATAACTATCCATAGAGGAGCAGGGGCATATATATGTGGCGAAAAGTCAGCTCTTTTAGAATCATTAGAAGGCAAAAGAGGACATCCAAGACTTAAACCTAAAAATAAAGAACCAGAGTGGTATTTTGGTAATCCTACACTTGTAAATAATGTGGAGACCATAGCTACAGTTCCGTATATCGTTCAAAATGGTGCTTTAGCATATAGTAAATATGGCACTTCACAGAGTGCAGGGACACTTTTGTTTGCTATGAGTGGACATATTAAAAATGCAGGTGTATATGAGGTAGCTTTTGGGACACCAATGCTAGAATATATTAATCATTTTGGTGGTGGTATACGAGGAGACAAAAAACTCAAAGCCGTTATTCCTGGAGGATCGTCTACTCCTGTACTTACTGCTGATGAGGTAGCCAACGCTACACTAGATTATGAAACACTCCGTTCTTTGGGATCATCGCTTGGTACTGGTGGTATGATTGTAATGGATGAAGATACCAATATGGTAGAAGCTCTTAAAAACCTTTTGGAGTTTTATCATCATGAATCTTGTGGTCAATGTACACCATGCCGAGAGGGTACAGGTTGGAGTGATAGAATTGTTGCCAAAATATTACGCAAAGAAGCTACAAGTCAAGATATAGATAAGCTACTAGGCATTGCAGATATTATGAATGGTAAAACAATTTGTGTTTTTGCTCCTGCGGTATCAGGAGTTATTGTCTCTTTTATCTCTAAATTCCGAGAGGAATTTGAGCTAAAAGAGTAAGAAAGACTTAGACTAAAAGATAGGCAAACTCATCTACCCATTTGCCCCAATTAGATGAGTTTTCTATATTTATAGAGTTGTACTGCATATCTTTTACAAGCATAACAGCGTACTCTGGAGGCAGTTGTAGAGAAAAATCTAAAACTGTATCTATATGAGTAGCTGTATGACTCTCTTTAAGAAGATTTACCAAACCAATACTCATTGCTACCATAAGTTTAGGATTATCATACTCTTCCAAAGTTGTAATACTTCCATCTAAAATAGCATTTAAGTCAGGTAATTGTTGCATTATATCTTTGAAACTCATATATCCAATACCTGCTTCTCTTCCAACAGCTCCTGATATACTATCTAAGAGTAGGGTAGAGGATATATTACTTTTGATAATCGTATCCACAAACTCCCAAGATCGAGGTGTAGCAAAGCTTTTTTGACTACTTTTGGCATCAAAGGTAAAGAGCATTGATTTATCATAGGCTAAAAATGCAATAATAGAAGAATCAATATTTTTGAGATATGCCCATTTTTTCCAATCTTCAAAGTCTACTTCCATCTCAAAATG
>JADGER010000052.1 GCA_016744315.1 Sulfurovaceae bacterium | reverse complement strand
TATAGCAATAATTTGCTCAGGACGATAACGCATAAACATCAGATTAGAGGGAATAGAAAGTATCTTTTTTTGTTTACTTTTAGCCAAAGACAAAAATTTCTCTGATCGCTTTAAGCTCTCCTCTTTTTTGATTCTTTTGGCTGTCTCACTTAACATCTCTCCATGTTCTAGCGTTTGCAAAGATTGTGTATAGAGTGTATGCAGTAATCTAGCTCGAAAGGTTGTATAAATATTATTATCAACGCCACACATATCTGCATAAGTAAGAATATATATCATATCAAGCATTTTTTTATTTTTAAAATGTGCAGCAAATTTAAAAATTGTTTTTTCATTATAGAGGTCTTCTCTTTGAGCTGTATCACTCATAAGTGTATGATATAAAATAAGCGTAATACCAATATCTGTCATCTCTTTCTCTAATTTGAGTTGTCCTGCATAGAGCCTAAAAAGTGTCGCACCTACACGAGAATGATCTCGTTTGCGTCCTTTTCCTGCGTCATGAAGAAATGTTACTATTTTTAGCAATTCTCTCTCTTTGGTTGTTAAATCATCATAAAGTTCTTTAATAAATTCATTTTCTATGTGTTCTAATGCATACATACACTCTAAAAGATGGGCATGTACAGAAAAGCGATGGTATCCATCAAATTGAGGTAAATTAACAACATTGGCAATCACAGGAATACTATAGCCCAAAAGATGTGCCCTAGAAAGAGTCATTAAAACACTATAAGAGTATTTTTGTTGAAAAATAGCACGGATTTGTGGATAATAGTTTTCTGTAATTTTAGTTGGTTTTTCTGCTTGGACTAATTGATGCAAAAGAGAAGGTGAGGCTTCGTACTCTTTATTTGCTTCACTATTAAGTCTTTTAATAATACTTTGAAGAGTTTTTGCCTCTTTAGATTCTACTGCTAATAAAATATTTGGTTTTGACTCTTCTATTTTGATACCATATTCACAAGAGAGAGTATCAATCCATATACTTGAATAAAGTTGCACAACTCGTAGTGAAGTAAGCACCTTTTTGGCAAATTTCATATGCTCAGATCGTGAAGCTAAATATCCCAAAAATCCTGCGACCTCAGGTATTAAATCTAGGCGTAATTTATCCTCTTTTTTTCCTGCAACAAGATGCAGTGCTGAACGAACACGAAATAAAAACTCTAAAGATATACGAAACTCTTTATAATCAATATCACCAATAATATGCTCAGGAAGATCTGCGATACGATTAATATTATATTTAATTTTCCCTATCCAGTACACTAAATTTGCATCCCTAAAACCTCCCTCACCTTCTTTAAGGTTTGGTTCCATTCCAAGAGGAAACTTTTGGTGCATTCGTTCTCTCTCTTTGAGTTTTTCTTCTATATAAAGTTTAGGTTGATCGTGGCGTATATCATCTAATTTATTTTGTGTTTCTGTCCATAAAAATCGAGAGCCATCCAAAAATCGAGACTCTAAAAGAGCTGTTTTAATAGTAATATCTGTGCGTGAAACATCTAAAAGCTCATCAATATGGTGTACTCTATGCCCTAATTTAAGACCACTATCCCATATAAGATAAAGTATTTTTTCTATCATCTCTTTAATATTATATCCAGCAATATCTTGATAGACGATAAGTAAATCAATATCAGAATAGACACAAAGTTGCTCTCGTCCATAGCTTCCTAGTGCTGTCATAGTAAGAGGCAAAGAGTTTTTAAGAGGCATATACTCTTTAAACATCCCACGAAGTGCTATTTTGTAGATAAGCTTCAAAATAGAATCAATCTTACGAGTGTGCTTAAAAAGAAAATCTTTCCCACCAGAGGTAGCAAAAGATTCATCAAGAGTTTTAAAATAGCAATTAATATCTTCTTTAAGAACCTTTGCTATCTTAAAATCATCAGCATTTTGATACAGAAGTTCTTCTATTTTATCTTTGGTAGTCATCACTCTCCTTTAACATATAAACATAATGAGTATCATAGCAAAAAATCTAAAAAAGAAGTAACCCTTTTAGCTTACTTTATGTACAATTATCTACTTTAAAGGATTTCAAATGAACTTATATCTTGCACTATTTATTTTTTTTAATTTTTCTTTTGCTTTAGCAGGAGGTGCCATACTCCCCCCTTCAAATACTACAAAAGCCAAAGAAGTTGTGCGTGATATTATTGAAGTACATGGCATGCGACTCAAAGGCAGAATTACAAATATCGGTTCACAAAAACTCTCTTTTCGTTTGATACATTGTGATGGAGTTAATCATATATATTATGAAGATATTGACTCTATTGTAACAAAGTATAAATATCAAATTTCTTATAATCGTAAAAAGATTGTGGGAAGAGTCATAGGCATTGTAAACAAAGAATTTCTAAAAGTTCAACTATCCAAAGAAATACTCTTAGTAAAAATAGCTGATATTGATAATTTTGTTATGTCTGTACAAGATAATGATACTGTTGAAAATCGTATACGCAACAAGTTTCCCTATACTTCAGGAGATATGAGCCTTGGACTTGAGTTTGAAGAAGGAACAAACAACAAAGTAAAAACAGATATTATGATGAATTGGTGGCATAAAAAAGCAGGAAATGAAATGCATCTTTATGTTGATTACTCCAAAGAAACAACCAGTACAGAAGATACACCAAGAGTACAAAACAAAGATGAACTTACATCAATTTTTACAGATAGATACTATTATCAAGAAGATAACTTTATTTTTGCTTCTCTTATGGGGGAATTTGATCGTCCAAGACATATACAATCTCGTTATGTTCCTGCTTTTGGCTATGGATATAAGTTTAAACTAGACAAAAATAACTTTCTACAACCTGCTATAGGTTTAGCCTATATCTCTACAGTATATACAGATAATGAACTCTATCCTGATAATACATTTACAGGAGCTATCTTGGCTCTTAATGCTAAATATAGTTTTGATGATGTAGTTATTATTAATAGACTTATTGTTGATGGAACAATTATCTATTATCCAAGCCTAGCAAACCCAAAGGAAGACTGGATATGGCGTTCTTCTGTTAATTTCACTATTCCACTATTTGATTTCATATCAATGAAACTTGCGATACAATGGATTAATGATAGTAATCCAAACCCAAATGTAGGAAATAATAAAACAACAACAAATCTACTCTTTGGTATAGATTTTTGATGTTTTATTACTATATTATCTCTCTGTAAAGGTATACTGTTTTGCTCGTAAAATTGGTTTTAGGATATAATCCATAACACTCTTTTTTCCTGTCATAATATCAACATTTACCATCATACCAGGAATAATATTAAGTGGTTTGGCATCTGTTCCTAAATGGTTTTTATCTGTTTTTACATGGATAATATAAAAAGCATTCTCTTTTTGGTCTTTGGTTGTATCTGCACCTATATGAATTACTTCACCAATTAGACTACCATAAATAGCAAAATCATACGCTGTAATTTTGACAACAGCTTTTTGACCAGGATAAATAAAAGCAATATCTGAAGGCTTAATTTTGATCTCCATCCATAAAGAATCTCCCGTAGGAACTATCTCAATAAGAGTATCTCCGGGTTTGATAACGCCACCAACTGTATTAATAGCAATCTCTTCTATTATCCCTTTTCTAGGAGATTTTACAAGCGTTCTACTAATTTGATCATTAAGTGCATAAAAGCTTTCATTTGTTCTTAGAGACTCAGCGACTACCTCATTGAGTTCTTCTTTTGCTCTATTTTTAAATTCACCTCTAGCTTCTTCTATCTTATTATCAAATTCACTAATTCCTGCTTTGATTCGAGGCAAAGAGAGTTGTGCTGCCTGAAGCTCTTGAAGCAATGTATTTTGTTCTCTTTGGAGTTTCATAAATGCCACTTTAGACTTAACACCCTGAGCGACCATAGGACGCATCATTTTAACTTCTTTATTAATTAAGTCTTTTGTTTTGCTAAGATAAACAATACTCTCATTAACCTCATGGTATTCATTGCTTTTTTGTAACTGCTGATCAGCTAATATCGCTAATCTATAGTTTAACTGTGCTTGCTTACTCTCATGGAGACTGCGTTCATTTTCAACTAATTCAGGAATCATTCGTTTGATAGAGAGATTAACATCAAATGGTTTATCATACGCTTCTGCTTCTAGGCGAATAATTTTTGCTTTTAGCTCCAAAGATTTAATATTTGTAGCACTTAGTTGTGATAAAGATTTACGGTTGTCTATTTTGAGTAAAGGTTGTCCTTTTTCTACTTTATCTCCAATTTTTACAAAAACTTCTTCAATGATACCACCCTCGAGGTTTTGGATAATTTGATTTTTCCCACTAGGAACAACTTCACCATTCCCACGAGTAATCTCATCAATTTCTGTATAATTTGCCCATACGATAAAAGAAGCTATTGCAATAATCCAAAAATACAAAACACCACGCATTCGTTTTGGTGCTTTTTCCACTATAGCAGCACTTAGACTATTCATAAATTCATAATCTTCTGGTGAAAGTTTACTATTTTTCAACTTTTTGCTCCTTTGTCGTTTTACTATTGAGTGATTTTAAAACAGCATTTCGTTGTCCATCAAGATAAACACGCCCCATATGCATAACAATTACTCTCTCTACATGTTTTAATATAGGTAATTTTTGCGTTACTAATATAAGGGTTTTATCTTTGAATGCCTCGGCAAAATGTCCCATAAGCTTTGTCTCACTTGTTGGGTCTAAAGCATTTGTAGGCTCATCTAATAGCATTACAGGAGCATTAGATACTAAAGCTCTTGCTATACCTATACTTTGTCTTTGTCCACCAGATACTCCCTGACCTCTCTCTCCTATAGGCATATTATAGCCCATAGGGTGTCTTTTCACAAACTCATCTACACCACTAAATTTAGCAACTTGAAGAAGCTTTTCATCATTAGTACCTAAGCCACCATGAAGAATATTATCTTTGAGCGTACCTCTAAATAAGACAACATCTTGACTCACATAACCAATATATTTACGCAATCTTTCAGGATCTATCTGAGCTATATCAATATCATCTATTAGTATAGCCCCCTCAGTAGGATCATACAGTTTAAGTATAAGCTTCTCTATTGTACTCTTACCCGAACCAATGCGTCCAATAATACCTACACTCTCTCCAGGATTAATAACAAAAGAGACATTATCAAGAGCAGGAACCTCTGCATCAGGATAAGAGAAAACTACATTTCTAAATTCTATCTTTCCTTTAAACTCTTCTCTCTCCATAAAATGTTGTGACTCTAATCTTTCCATAGGTTGTGATACTATAGAGTTTATAGTTTCATACGCTGATTTCGCGTCACTAAAATTTGTAAGTAATGCAGCCACTTGTCCCATAGGTGCAACAGTACGAGAAGATAAAATAACTATACCAATTAATCCACCCATAGTAAGTTCTAAGTCTTTTATCAAAAAAACACCTGCTATAACTATAAGTACCGTAGTAAGCTGTACAAGAAGTCCTGTAACAATAGGTACAGAAGAGGATAATAATCGAGAATGAAGACTCTTTTGGGCTATATCACCCACACTTTCTTCCCAACGCCACTGAATGAGTCCCGACATCCCTTGTGTTTTGATAGTCTCTATATTATGTAAAGATTCTATAAGAATACCATTTTTCCGTGCCGATGCTTCATGTGTACTTTCGATACTCTCTTCTAATGGCTTACGAATAACCAAAGCATAGAGCATAATAAGAATCATCATAAGTATAGGAATCATAACTATATTACCACCAATAAAGTGAATAACCCACAAAAAGATTACTGCAAAAGGAAGGTCAATCAAAACAGCCATAGTAGAGTTTGTCAAAAAAGACCTAATCATATCAAAATCACGAATATTACTAGCAAAAGAACCAACAGATTTAGGATGCATTGACATTTTAAGATCAAGAACTTTTTCAAAAACTATAGAAGACATAATAACATCACTCTTTTTGGCTGCTATTTCCAACATTCTTGTACGAAAGAACTTTAAAAATCCATCCAAAAGATATACAGCAACAACACCAACAGCAAATACCATTAAAGTCTCTGTAGCATTATTAGGAATAACTCTATCATACACACTCATAGTAAATAAAGGAGAAGCAAGTACAAAAAGGTTGACTAAAAGCGAAGCCCATAAAACATCTTTGTATATAGGCCAAGAGAGTTTGATAGTATCCCAAAACCAATGATTTTTATGCTGTTTATGTACAAAATTTTCTCTATCATTATCGGTTGTCTCTTTTTTTAATAAAAAGGCATATCCCAAATACTCTGCTGATAATTTTTCAACATCAATCCACTCTTCTAATGTACCATCTTCTGGATAAATTACTTTTACCTGACTCTTATCTTCATTAAAAGCTTCTAAAATACAAGATTGTCCTTGTGCTAAAAGTAAAATTATGGGAAGATGAAGATCTAGAATAGTTTGAAGATCTCTTTTTACTAGCTTACTTTTGTACCCTGCCTTTTTAGATGCACGAGAAAAAAGCATATCTGCTTGAGAAAAAGAGAGAAGATTTGGTGCTTTAAGTTCATCATCTTGTGGTAAGCCTGAAAGTAATGCCTCAGGAGAGATAGCTCTATCATATCTAGAGCTAAAAAGACTCAAAGTCTGAAGTAAAACTTCAGAGCGTAATTTTTCTATTGTTTCCATATATACCTCAATTTATTTTACTCCATAAACTGCCACATCAACACGATTATTCAAATTATACCCTTCGCTAGTAGCTTCAGTATAAAGTTTATCTTTTCCTAATCTATTTTCTGTATAGATTTTTTTTGGACTTATTCCATGTTGTGTTAGATAGTTTACAGTATCTCTAAGATTACTATTAACTCTATTTTTTGATTCATTTTGAGTTGGTTTATAACTACTGCCAAGTGAGTGCCAAAAACTACTCCAACTATTTAATTGTATAGTCTCATTAGGGTTGATAGCTGTAGAAGTATATCCAATGAGTGTTACAGTGTAGCTTTTAAGAGTACTTTTAGTAAGCATATCTATTATGAGATTTAATCTCTTTTTTGACTCTTGTGTTAATCCTTCATCATAAGAAAGTGAGGGGTATCGTATAGCTTTTTGATCAGAGAATCTTGCTATAGTAGCCTCTGCTTTATCATCAGTTTTAACAGTAGGTTTTAGTACATCTGCTTCAGATATAAAGTTTTGAGTATAAAGTCCATTGGCCACTACTAATGAAGTCGTTAAGAGTATATTTAGTATAATTTTTTTCATTATTTCAACCTTATTGTTTCTAGTGCATTAATTGATCTGCTACATCCAAAGGAGTAAGTATTCTCACCTTTTTTAGTACTATTACAAAGATCCTTGGCATTAGGTACACCATCTTGATCACTATCATTACTAATAGGTAAACTATCTTTATGACTCTCTATACCATCTGTATAAATACCTACTCGTCTATAATACTCTTTGACACTTCCCATAACTGATGCCATAGTTAATCCCATAGCATCAAGGATTCTATATTTTGCTGATACTAAATTATATTGAGCATTTATCATCTCATCTTTTGATCGTTTTAAATCATTTTCTGTAGCAAGAAGATCCAAAAGTGATCTTTCACCCATATCATACTCTTGATCATATAGTTTGAGTGTATGTCTACTCTCTTTTTGATAAGCAGACAAAAATGGTATCTGTTCATCTGCTAATTGATACGCCGCCCAAGAGAGATCTAATCCCTCCATAACTTGTCGTCTTAAATCTTGTGTTACAGAGACTTCTTGACTTAATTTACTTAATTTATTTCGTCTTGTTGCCTCATCTGCTCCACCATTAAAAAGATTATAACTTACAATAAGCATACCTTGAAGCCGATCATCTACTCCCGAAAACTCATTATAGTTTTCGTTATAGTTTTCACTAACTTCTATATCTACTTTAGGATAAAACTTACTTTTACTCTCACGGTAAAGTGCTTCTGCACCTTTGATATTATATTGACCAACAATAACCGATGGATTATACTCCAAAGCAAATTCACTTGCTTGTTCTTGACTTTGAGGCAGTGTATGATTAAAATTTGTAACTTCCAGAGTTTTAGGATCCACAATAGTACCTGTTACTCTTCTAAAATTATAGAGTGCAATAGAGAGTTTATTCTCTTGAACCAAATAATTTGATCTTCCTAAAGAGAGTGATGACTGAACCTTACTTACTTCTGAAAGTTTTGTTAATCCTGCTTTATACGCTTTTTTTACTTTATCATACAACAAAGTAATATGCTCTACATGTAGTTTACTATTAGCCAAGAGTTCTTGTTCTCTTTGTAAATTAAAGTAGACCTTGATTGTTTGTAAAGTTATATCATTTGCTTTTTCTAAATAGCTATACGCTGCAGCTAAAGTTCTCATCTTCTGATAATTTACCTGTTCATGTGTAGAAAAACCATCAAAGATATTTTGTCTAAGTATAAGTGAGTTTTGAAAAACACTGTAAGTCTCTTCTGCCACATCACTACTACCAGATACTCTTCCTGTTGCCTTGCGACCCATTGAAGATTGCAAATCTAAAGTAGGATAATACCCTGCTTCAGCTATGCCTATTTCTTCTCTTGTAGCTCTATAGTTTTGAAGTCTCTCTTTTATTATTGGGTTACTCTCTAGTGTCTGTGCTACAACATTTTTAAGTGTAGTAGCTCCTAGAGTAGTAAATGCTAACATATATAGTGTTGTTAGGGATATAATAGTTAATTTCATAACTCCATTCCTTTTTATAATTTTTAGTTCTCTGATTCCTAATATTATATCATAGAATTGTCACTATAGTATTTTAATACAAATTTTACTAGAATAACTAAATTACAGGGACTAAAACAGACTCATCCACAATAACTGTCACTAAAGTATCGTTGCTACTTGTATACTCTTGCACTATAGAGGCACTTTGCGTATTTTCTGAAGTATCAGTACTCTCAAGTGTCTCTTCTGTATCATCTGGTAAATTTTCCATCTCAAAGACCTCATTTTCCCCATCTATATCTTCTATTTGAATAATCTCATCTTCATCTATATCTTTTGGAAGATTTTCAATTTCAAACATCTCACCTACATCTGTAGCATCTATTTCTAATGTTTCCATAATATTCTCCTCATCTATTGACTCTTCATCAATAATTTCATCTAATACCTCATCTGTCACAAATAAAAGCTCTTCACTCTCTCGTTCTACTCCTCCATACTCATAAAGCATCTCTTCTACATGTTCCATAGCATCCTCTACAGATACTACTTCTTCTCCTTTATCTTCAAGAATAGTAGCTAATTCCTCAGCGCTAATAGTAATTAAATCAATCTCTTCATCATACAACTCTTTAGTTGTATCACTAATAACAATATTATCACTACTATCACTATCAGCAGATTGTAATAATACAGCCATATTTTCTACATATTCATCTTCCATATCATCTCTATCAACAGATGCAATATCTTGTAAAAATACTTGATCATCATCTATAGTATCCATATCTATTTCACCAAGAGTTACTTCTCCTAATTTAAAGGTAACGCTATCTCCTTCAAGGTGACTAAATCCACCATCAGCATCTGTAACATCACTAAATCCAGAGCTTGTCTCATACGCAAGTCCTTCTATAATCCCATCAATAATTGTGGGTACGGAACCATCGGTTACTTCTACAGTAGATCTATCACCACTATCTTCTACCGATGTTACAGAAGCTTTAATCTTATTATTTTGAGCTGTTGTTATCTGTTCATCTGTAATAATATATACTGTAGTCATTACTCCATCTATAGGATTTTGATCTATAATATAACTTCCATCATCTTCTGCTTCTATAAAATTACCATTACTATCTTTGAGTCTTGCTCCATCAGGAATATCTTTTATAGTTAAACTAGTAAGTATCTCTGTATCATCACTTCTACTAGCCTCTAGTTCTATCTTATACTCATAACTATAGCCACCCTCAATATGAAAGTTATCTATCTCTAACCATTCAGGATTAATACTATTTGAATCATTCAGTATTCCCACTTCTAATTGACCATCTTTATCAAGGTTAGTAATAATAGTATGGGTTACTTCATCTAATTCATCAATTTTTGTTTGATTATATATATTATTGTTATTATTAATATGTATTCTCATAGCATCATCACCATCATCCCATTGACTACTATCAATATCACTATCAAATGTAATGGTTACTTCTTTATTTGCACTTTGTGACCCAAAATCAAATGTCTTCACAGAAGTATGGTAATTTTGATCTATATGCATACTTTCATTTAATTCATCCACTCCTGATCCAGTCCATCCATCAGTAGTAGTATCAAAAGAATCCATAACATCAATACTAGAGTTAGTAATTTGTATTCCATTATTAATATTCATACTCAATATAGGTGCATCTGCATTATCAATTTCATCTATAACATTTACTCCTATATTCCTTGTACTTGTATTCCCATTATTATCTGTTACTAATACAGATACAATATCACTACCCTTAAAGCCACTATATGGCTCATAAATAACCTCTCCATTAGCTCCTAAAGATGCACTTCCATGTGTCGCACCCATAACAGAACTTGTAATATTCCCATCTACATCATTGACAGTAGCTATTACCTGAGCTATATTTTCAATAACACTACTATCACTCTCTTTAATAATAGGTGCATCAGTAAATCGTTCATTATACGCAATATTTACATCTATTTTAAGAGTATCTGCTTCATCTCTATCACTATCTATAATTTTGGCTATAATATGTTCTGTATGTGCTCCACCTATTGTATCACTGACAACATAACGATAAGTTCCTGTATTAAAATTAATAATAAAATTTCCATGCTGTCCTGCTATTATCTGTTGTGGATTATCCTTATCATATTTAGCAACAATATTTCCCACAGAGACCTCATCTAAATGTCCACCATCAGCTCCAAATTGTATAAGCTGTTTACCATTTCCATCACTTGCAAATGTCCCATCTTTATATAACTCTACAGTTGCCAAAAGTGCATCTTCTAAATCTGAAATATCCAAGAGATTGACAGCATCTTTTGAAACTTCATTCTCATTATTATCTGCAACATGAGCAATATCTACTAACATCTCACTATTATTAACACTATAGGTATAGAGCTTATCAATCTCTCCACTCGTTACAAAATCTGTCCATAAGTTATCATAATCTACACTATGGATAGGGTCGCTCTCATCATCTCTATCATCCAAAGCAATACCTGTATACGCATCAAAATCTGTTTGAAAATGCTCACCATCTCTATCATAAGTATCACCATCACCAAAAAAATACATAATATCTTGTGTGGCTTTTGGTTGATTTCCACTATAAGAGTTCTCTACCATAGCACGAAGCCCATTTTCTATATCTGTACCATCCTTATTACTATCAAGAACTATTTGCTTTGCACTCTCTGCATCTACCCAACCACTTTGGTGATTACCATTAGCATAAAATTGCACAATATTAACACTAACATCTCCCATACTAGAATACTCATCTATAGCTGCATTAATAGCTGATTGTGTATCTGCAAGATCTTCATCAGACATACTTGAAGATATATCAATTACAAAAGAGATATTTGTTTTTATAGTCTCAATATCTATATTCAGCACAGTAATTCCATTAGCAGTAAGTGGTGCATCATCTTCTATAACTACATTAATCATAGCATCATCAAAACGACCTGTATTATCAGTAACTCTAACCCCAACTGGTATTTCTATAATATTCTCAACCTTACCACTACTTGGAATATCATGGTCAATAGGTCTAAAGAGATTTGTTGTATACAACCCAGTATCATCTATATCTACTCGTAAGACATCTCCGGGGTTACTTCCTGTAGTAGTAGAACCTATTATAGTATGATTATTATTACTAAAGTTCCATTCTATTACTTCACCATTTGAACTATAATGAACACTAGAACTATAATTATGTAAAGTCACACTTAAAACATCTGTAGGATTAGGATCACGCACTATAAATTGTCCACTACTAGTAATAGCATTTGTTGTATCAATATCACCAACATTATCCATAATCCCACCAGCCAAACCCTCTTCTGAAAGATAACTATTTTGTTTATTAGGGTTTATAATGGGATTATTAGGAGTGTCATTATCTATTATTACAGCATATACTAATCCTAAATCATCTATATCAATAGAATCAAATCCTTGAATATTCTCTATACTTTTTATTTTAACATGAAAATTTTCATTCTCTAAATCTGCATCTTCATAAGATTGTACTCTAAAGTTTACTGAGGATTCTCCTTCTAATATTATTAAAGTCTGCTCATGACCATCATAATCATCATCTTCTGCTGAAGTAGTATTATTTGAGAATATCACTGATACTTGTGTATCTTTATCTACTACTATTGGATCACCATTAGCATCTGCTAAACTCACAGTGAAATTTGTACTAATTTCTCCTTCTATAATCTCATCAGCATTTGTCATAATGCCATAAGCTACTGTACTAATACTCCCACCACCACCTGTTGTGTCTTCACCTCCATCAGTTGAACCGCCTCCACCTGTTGTGTCTTCATCTCCATCAGTTGAACCGTCACCACCTGTTGTATCTTCATCTCCATCAGTTGAACCGCCGTCTCCTATTAAATTTTCTCCTTGAACTAAAGAATTATTGTTATTTGGTATATCTATAATAATATTATTATCATCATCACCCTCAAGGAATTTCTCTTTTAAAGGTATTCCTTTTGATGGTATAAAAGTTTCTTCTCCTATAGTAGGATTTTTTGATGGTATTTTTGTAATAGGTACAGAGATTAACTGCTCTTCTATAGGTATACTAGATGGTACAAAAGTATCTCTATACAAAGGTGGAACAGAAGCAATAGTATTTAATGGAGTATATATAGGTGTAACTTCCCTAGATGTTGATATAGTAGGAATAGCAGATACAGTAGATACTTCAGGTGATAGAGCTATAGTATTTTGTGAATATGTTGGTATATTATTATGAAACTCAGCACTATTGTAAAAATCATTATCTAAAAGTCTACTAGAAATTCTTTGTTCTATAAGTTCATTTCTCTCTTGTGTAAGAATATCATCCCTCAAAGGTGCTTCTACATTGGTTGTAGCCCCTGAGGAGTAAATTGTATTATCTAAATTCACTCTAAACAAAGCATCTATAATTTTTTCACCTTTAGCATTAACTACGATTTCGCCCTCTTTTATCGCATCACCCGTATATATAGCTCGTATATCACCAAGTTTATTTTGAGCAAAACATTCACAATGTAATTCTTTAAGATACCCTATAACAGTAGAGACCTCATCATCTACAATAAAGTCTATTGCGTCAGAAATTACCATGCCTGATATATCTACAATAATTTCACCCTCTACAATACTATCTCCAGCTTTTATTTTACGGAGAGTACCATCTTCATCTTGAGCAAAAAATTCACCATTTATATTTTTAAGAAATCCAACAGTATGTATCATAATTTATCCTTTGTCTATAACTATATATCTTTTTATATAGTACATAACAAATGTCATAGGATTGTTACTAGCCTCTAGGAGTCTATACCGTAATATTAAATAGTATAATCTTCTTATTTTAAGATAATTAACTCCATAAATTTACTAATTTTTTATTAAGAAAGTTACTCCTGTAGGG
>JADGER010000225.1 GCA_016744315.1 Sulfurovaceae bacterium | reverse complement strand
TATCAATCAGCAGATATTATCTTGAATGGAAAACGATGTGGATATATAAGTAAACTTCACCCAACAGTCCAAGGAGAATATAGCATACCTGATACATTCTTTGCCGAAATAGATTTTGATGCTCTTTTACCGCAACATATCAATGCTACACCAATTTCTAAATTCCAAGGAGTTTATAAAGACCTTAGTGTTGTTATAGATGAGTCTATCCAATATAGTGCTATTAGTGATGCTATTTCTTCTCTTAATATAGAATTACTTAGCTCTTATTACCCTGTAGATATATATCAAGACTCACAACTTGGCACACAAAAAAGTCTTACAATTAGACTCTTTATCCAATCTATAAGTAAAACACTTGAAGAGAACGATATAGAAGGTGTAACAACTGTAGTATTAGAAAAACTCAAAGAAACTTCTGGAGCAACTTTACGATGAAAAATGTTACTATTTTAAAAAACAACAAACCATTTGATTTAGTCTGTGCTGATATTGCCCCAGATAAATCTATATCTCATAGATGTGCGATGTTTTCACTTTTGAGTGATCAACCATCAAAGATAAGTAATTTTTTATTGGGAGAAGATACTCTTAACTCATTAAATATTGCCAAACAACTAGGTGCAACAATCAAAAGAGAAGGAGGTGAAGTAGAAATAACACCTCCAAGTAAACTGACCGAACCTAGTAATATATTAGATTGTGGGAATGCTGGTACAGGAATGCGTCTTTATGCTGGTTTATTAGCAGGAACTTCTGGCTCTTTTGTTTTGACAGGGGATAAATATCTTTGTCATCGTCCTATGAATCGTGTGGTAGAACCATTACGAAGTATTGGTGCAGAAATTAATGGTAGAGAAGATGGAAACTTAGCCCCTTTATGTATTCGTGGGAGTAGATTGGTTCCATTTAGATATAAATCTCCTATAGATTCAGCACAAGTAAAATCAGCTCTTATCCTTGCTGCATTGCACGCTACAGGAACAAGCTATTATAAAGAAACCTCTTTAAGTCGTGACCATACAGAAAGAATGCTGAGTGGTATGGGTGCAAATGTCAAGAAAATAGATGATCTTCATAGTGGGAAATTTGGTTGGATAGAGATAGAACCTCTTACTAAGCCTCTTGATCCTTTAGAGATACGAGTACCAGCAGATCCATCAAGTGGATTTTTCTTTGCAGTAGGAGCAGCTATTACTCCTAATGCAAAAGTAGTTATCAAAAATGTTACACTCAATCCAACGCGTATTGAAGCATATAAAGCATTAGAAAGAATGGGTGCAAAAATAGAATATATCCAAAAAGAGAATCTCTATGAACCAATAGGTGATATAGCTGTCTCATATAATGGAAAACTCAATGCTATTACAGTAGATTCTAATATTGCTTGGCTTATAGATGAACTTCCTGCTCTTTCTATGGCAATGGCTGTAGCAGAAGGTACAAGTGAAGTCAAAAATGCTAAAGAACTTCGAGTCAAAGAGAGTGATCGTATTGCTACAGTAGTGAATGGACTTAATGCTTGTGGTGTAGAAACGCTAGAAGTAGAAGATGGGTACTCTGTAATAGGTGGAGAGATTAAGTCTGCTACGATTAACAGCCATGGAGACCATAGAATAGCTATGAGTTTTTCAATTGCTGGACTTTTAGATGGTATGGAAGTAGAAGATATTGCATGTATTGATACTTCTTTTCCAAATTTCTTTGATATTCTCTCTCAAATTACAGAGATAAAAAAATGAAAATTGTTCTAGCCTCGACTTATGGATTTTGCTTTGGTGTCAAAAGAGCTATCAAAATAGCAGAAGAGAATCCCGGAAGCAAGACTTATGGTCCATTAATCCACAATAAAGATGAGATTAATAGACTACAGGAAGGCTTTAATATTGGTCTTGCAAATAATTTAGATGATGTCAAAGATGATGATTCTGTAGTTATTCGCACACATGGTATTCCCAAAAAAGAGTTAGAAGCACTCAAAGGTCAAGAGACTACAATAATTGATGCTACCTGTCCTTATGTTACTACTCCTCAAAAAATAGTACAACATATGAGTGAAGATGGCTATAGTATAGTAATATTTGGAGACAAAGATCACCCTGAAATCAAAGGGGTGGTAAGTTATGCTAAAAATCTAAAAGATGCTTTTATTGTACTTGAAGAAAAAGAATTAGACGCACTTCCACTCAAATCAAAAGTAGCAGTTGTAGCCCAAACTACAAGAAAACCTGAAGATTTTCTCAAAATTACTTCTGCCTTGATACTCAAACATAAAGAAGTTAGAATCTTTAATACTATTTGTAATGCAACTTTTGAGAACCAAGATGCTGCATCAGATTTAGCCCAACAAGCAGATATTATGATTGTAATTGGTGGCAAGCATTCATCTAATACCAAACAACTGCACTCTATTTGCAAACATAAATGTGATGATAGCTATCTCATCGAAAACGAAAAAGAGCTTACAAAAGAGTGGTTTGAAGGGAAAGAATTCTGTGGAATCTCAGCTGGAGCCTCCACTCCTGATTGGATTGTACAAAATGTAATTGATAAGATTGAGACACTTACACAACTTTAAATATAAAAAGGTATAATAACACCCAAAATAGGTTTAACATAAGGATGTGGCAGTATGAAGTTCGAAGATATCGAAATAGAAGATGTAGATTTTGAGGCGATGCTTGAGGAATCGTTCAAAAAATCCGATTCAAAGAGTGACTTGGTAGAAGGTATTATTGTTAAGATTGTGGAAGAAGAAGAACAAGCAATCATTGATATTGGTAGAAAAAATGAAGCATTCCTTCCTATCGACCAGCTTAAAGATGAAGATGGCGTAATGATATTCAAAGAGGGTGATACCATTGATGTTGTTGTTACAGGTAATAGAGGTGAGAGACCAATGGTATCTCACGATATGGCCAAAAAGAGAGCTGCTCTTAATGAGTTTATCACAGAATATGATGATGAACAAGAGTATATTATCGAAGGTGTTGTAACCAAGAAAAATAAAGGTGGCTATGTTGTAGACTGTGAA
>JADGER010000224.1 GCA_016744315.1 Sulfurovaceae bacterium | reverse complement strand
TTTATCTTGCCATAAATGGTGTTGCAGGAGAATATAACACTATTATCAAAGATAGAAAAGCTGGTAAATTTATACAAACGGATTCTCAATGAATATGATATTTTTCTTTTTTTTATTTGCGTTACTTCTTATCTCTTTTCATGCACTCTTTTATCTTCGTGTTATTCCCAAACTCTTGGTTATACCTCTCATTGCCAAACTTTTTACTGCATTTTTAGTGATAAATCTCCTTTTTAATCTTCTCTATGTTGTTAGTAGATATTCTAATGCTGTACCATATCCTCTGCATTATTTATTTTCTATTTCAATTGGTGTTTCTTTTGTACTTCTGCTCTATTTGATACTCCATGAAATACTGCATATCTTTCATAAAGGAGTCAAAAATATCAATGAGTCCAAACGAAAATTTATCAAAAAAAGTGGAGATGGAGCAATGTTGGCTCTTTCTACTGCATATCTCTCTACAGCTATCTATGAGGGAAGCAAAGAACCTGTAGTTAATGTAGTAAAAGTAGAAAGATTTGATTTTAGCATAGTACAAATTAGTGATTTACATATTGGAGGGCTTATTGATAAAGAGTTTGTCAAAAACTCTGTTGCAAAAATCAATGCTCTTCATCCTGATATTGTATTTATTACTGGTGATATTATAGATACAGCCGTAGAATCTATTAGAGAATCCATACTAGAACTTAATAATATTCAATCCAAACATGGCATCTATTTTGTTTTGGGTAATCACGAATATTTTCATAATCCCCTAGAGATTATAGACTTTCTCAAAAAAGAGACCAAACTCCAAGTGCTTCTTAATGAAAATATTATCATAGATGCCTTAGAACTCAATATTGTAGGAGTCACCGATCTCTTTGGCTACAAAATCAATCTTCTTGAACCAGATATATGTAAAGCATATAAAGGCATAAATCCAGAATACAAAACAATACTCCTTGCCCATCAACCAAAGTTTATTGAAGAATTAGGCGTATTTACCCCTGAGCTTATACTTAGTGGACATACACATGGAGGACAAATATACCCCTTTAATCATCTGGTAAAACTTCAACAACCTTTTGTAAAAGGTCTGCATATACTCCCAAATAGCAGTGCCATTTATGTCAATAGCGGTATAGGCTTTTGGGGACCACCCATGAGACTCAATTCACAAGCAGAAATAGCGTATTTAATATAAAGTTTCATCCTCCTCAAAAAAGGATGCAAGTCTACTCAGACATAAACAGCGTACCTAAAGTATGTTCTCCTTTTAGTAGAAATGATTTAGCTGAATCCAAATCAAACCCATTACAAAGTAACATTTTTCTACCTCGTTGCATCAAAAAGTCAGCTGCTTTGAGTTTGGTAATTATACCACCTGTTGCAAATGTATTATTTGGTGTAGCTTCACCGATAAGTGCATTTTTAGGCAGTTTAGTAATTGTTTTAAATATTTTTGCATCTTTATATTCCGTTGGATTTTTGTCATAATATCCGTCTATATCACTTAAAATTACCAACAATTCTGCATTTGTTGAGTGTGCTACATAGGCTGAGAGTTGGTCATTATCTCCAAAAAGCTCTTCTGGAGTGGCAGTAATATCATTCTCATTAACAATGGGGACAATATTATTATCAAGGTGTGTATTAATTATATCTTGAAACATTTTGGTTCGTTTTCTTGAATCAAAGTCATCTTCTGTAAGTAATATTTGGGCTGTATCTATGTTATAAATATCAAATTTCTTTTTGTAGCTAGACATAAGAATTGGCTGTCCTGCTGCTGCAATTGCTTTTTTACTAATCTGTTTACTCTTATCAAGTTTTAAAGCTGAATATCCTGCTGCAACTGCTCCTGATGTGACCAATATTATCTCATAACTTTTTCTGAGACTAGCAATAAGTGAGACTAGATTTAACATTCGCTCTTTTGCTATTTTATTATTTTCTGTCAAGACAGCACTACCGACTTTAATTACAATTCTTTTCATTTATATCCTTATATAATCTATAATTTTATTTTTGTGATTTTCTTAAGTATGATGAAGTTTTTTAAGAGAGTTTTTTAATGTGGCTAATATACCATATTTTATTGAATATAAGGGGGTAAAATGTAGATTTAAACCCATAATAAAAATATTATAGGTTTGCTTACAGTTTCTTAATTATTTAAGAGCATCTTTTGTTCGATTGTAGAGTACTTCTCTTGTAGTTTTTGTTCAATGGTAGAATATCTTTCTTGCATCTTTTGTTCGATTGTAGAGTACTTCTTTTGTAGCTTCTGCTCAATTATTAAGTAACTCTTTGCTTGTTTCTGTTTGATGGTGCAGTATTTGTTATTCATCTTTTCCTCTTTTATGTATATTAATTTTTTACTTCTACTACTATAGTCTTAATTGATAGAATATTATTCAATTTATTGTATAAAAAATAATCTTTTTAGCGTAGTAAATAAAAATAGAGATAATATAAATGAGAAAGATGACTTTATTTAAAAAAGTTTTGAGATTATTTTAACTGTAGTATCCCTCTAAGAGTATTCTTAGAAGGGGAAGAAATTACCATTTTCTAATAAGTGTATGGCAAGTGATACATCTATCTTGTAATCTTCTAAAAGTATCTAAAGTTCTATTTTTATTATGTTTATTAAATGCTTCTACCAAATTATCTGCAAGTCCTGCAATTGCTTTGGCTTCTGTTTCTGAATAGCTTTTTGCTTTGAAACTTGAGTTTTCTTTATTTTTAATATCAAATGAATCTATATCTTTTGTATTCTTTTTAATCTCATCTACGCCCAATTGTACCATGCTTGCATTATTATACATCAAACCTTTTTGAATATCACTCATTCCTTTTTCTAGGTTCTGCATTGTTTGAACATTAGCTGCTGTTGTAAGCTTCATAGTTTCACTAGGTACTGCTGTAACAGTCGGTGTAACTGCTGCTACAGGTGTTGGTGTTACTGTTTCTGCAGCATTCACAAATCCTAAAACCAATAATGGTAATAAAATAATTTTTTTCATAATTTTTTTCCTTTAAATATAAACTAAAATATATTTTAATACAAATAATGTTAAAAC
>JADGER010000001.1 GCA_016744315.1 Sulfurovaceae bacterium | reverse complement strand
TACTTCTCTTATCGAAGATTTAACTCTTCTTGACTTTTGTAGCTCTTTTGTTTATTCTCTTGTCCAGAACTTCAAACAACCTCCTTGTTTTCCTTGCTACTTGTTAGTCTTGAAGGGCTTATTGCCCTAGCTTTTTAACCTCCAGTTTACTATTAAACTCTATTTTATTATTTTTTAGATATAATCGCGAAAATTATTCACGAATGGCTCTTTGGCGTCAAACGGAATTATCATAAAACAAAGGGTATATCATGGCAAGAAGATGTGATGTAAGTGGTAAAGGTCCACTCGTCGGAAACAATGTGAGTCACGCAAACAATAAAACAAAGAGAAGACAACTTCCAAATCTTAGATCAGTAAAGATTACATTGGAAGATGGAACAACAAAAAAGATAAAGATTGCTGCTTCTGAACTTAGAACAATGAAAAAGAAAGCTGCTCAAGCTGCAGTAGCTAGTTAGACCCTTAAGCTCTTGGGCTTAAGAAAATTAACTCCCTTCCAAAGATTAAAAAAATTCCTTGGTTGGAGGAGTACACGAAAACCACATATTACACTTAATGATGAGTACTATGCTCAATTAACACCTTTTAGACTCCCTCTTATTCTTACCGTTCTTACTATGTTGATTGGAACAATTGGCTATATGGTTATTGATAAATTTACGCTAATGGATGCTATTTATCAAACAGGTATTACTTTTACCACTGTAGGATTTGGAGAAATAGCTCCTATTTCAGACATGGGTCGTATTTTTACAATTACTCTTATTATATTTGGATTCATTGTTTTTTCCGTAGCAGTAGGTATTATTGCAGAGGTAATAAAAAAAGGTGAATTACAGAATATCTCCAAGGAGCGTCGAATGCTTTATGAAATTGCTAGATTAAAACATCACTTTGTTGTCTGTTATCATAATGACTTTACTATACAAGTAACACAGCAACTAAGAGCTAATCATGTCCCTTTTGTTGTTGTTGATCCAAGAGAAGATCTTGAAGAAATTGCTAAAAAATATCAATATCCTTATTTTGTTATAGGTGAACCACATACAGAAATAGGTATCTTGAAGTCATATTTATCAAGTGCCAAAGGCGTAATTACTTTGGCTGATAATGTAGCTGATAATATTGCTACTATTGTATCTGCTAGACTCTATGAAGAAGAGATAGGTAGAATGCGAAAGTATCTTATTATTGCCAATGCTAAAGGGCATGAGGATGAACAGAAGCTTTTAAAACTAGGTGCTAACAAAGTTGTAACAGCTACAAAATTGATGGCTCAAAGAATCAATGCTATGGCAGTACGACCTGATATGGAAAATCTTCTTCAAGAGTTTTTATACAAAAAAGATACACCTTTAGATTTGGAAGAGGCAAAAGTTTCTAAAACAAGTTGGCTTGTACTCAAAAAGATTAAAGAGGCTCGATTTAGAGATATAGCGAATGTAACTATTATTGGTATACGCCAAAAAGATGGAAAATTTAACCCTATGCCAAAAGGGGATACTATTATCTATCCAGAGAGTAAACTTTTGCTTATTGGTACAGGAAAGGGTATTTCTGCAGCCAAAAAAATGATTCGTAAAAAAGAAAAACCTGAGGAGTTAAAACATGTTTAAAATATTTCCTATCAAAAATGGTCTTGAAAATGTTTTGGGATTTTATTGTGATGCTGTAAATGTAGGTATGCGAACAAATTCAGCTAATGAAAATGAGACTTCTCCTATAGACGGAGATGTTGCTTTTATTCGTACACAAGAGCCTTGTGATATTGAAGCACTCTTTACAAGTAATACTTTTCAAGCAGCACCTATTAAGCATTTCCAACGCTATCCTAATGGATTTCAGACAAATTTTGTATTAATGAATGCCAAAAATGCAAATGCTATGACTGGAGATCAAGGTATTAAAGATATTGATGCTCTTTTTGAAAAATTAGGAGAAAAAATATCTTTGCATAATCCTGTGATGAGTTCTACAGGAGTGATTGGCTACCGTCTTAACCAAGAGAAAATAGCAACAGCCTTTGATACATTTGATTATAATGGTAAAAATAGTGATAAAACAGCACGAGCCATAATGACAACTGATAGCTTCAAAAAAGAACTTTGCTTTAAAGTAGAGTTAGAAAATGGAGAAAGTTTCCATATTGGAGCTATCTGTAAGGGTGCGGGGATGATAAATCCTGCGATGGCTACGATGTTGTGTTTTGTAACTACAGATGCTAGTATTCCAAAAGATGATATGCAAGAAGTATTATTAGAAGCTACAGAACAATCATTTAATCGTATATCTGTTGATGGTGATACATCTACAAATGATACAGTGATGCTTTTGGCTAATAAGAAGAGTAGAGCGTATCATAAAGAGGCATTTCAAGAAGCTTTGAATAAAATTTTATTTGAACTTGCAATGATGATACTCAAAGATGGGGAAGGTGCTAATAAATTAGTTGCTTTTGAGGTCAAGGGGGCAAAGAGTATAGAAGAGGCACAAAAGGCTAGTAGAGCATTAAGTAACTCTTTGTTGGTAAAGACTGCTCTTTTTGGAGAAGACCCTAATTGGGGCCGTATAGCCTCTACTATTGGTGCAAGTGGTGTAGCCTGTGATGACACAACGCTTACTATCCATTATGATAATTTACTTATATATTCAAATGAATTTAGAGAACTAGATGCACAAAGAGAAGAACAGGCCTATAAAATAATGAAACAAGAGAGTTTTAAAGTTATTTGTGACCTTGGATTAGGGGAAGCTTCTTATATTTCGTATGGTTGTGATTTGAGTTACGAATATGTTAAAATTAATGCAGAATATAGGACATAAACTAGTAATATAAGAGCAATCTATTATGATTGCTCTTGTTTTTAGACTTATTTAAATAAATCAGCTAAAGCTGTTGTATCTGTAGTTTTAAGAGACTCTTTAGAGTCATTATTAGAACCATCATTACTTCTAGTTGTAATACCTTCTACCTCATTTAATTCTATAGTATATCCTGTAAGCATAGAAGCTAATCGAATATTAATACCACTTTTTCCTATTGCTTTTGCTTTTTGATCACTTGTAATGTTAACAATAGCTTTTTTATCTTCTATTTTGATATTTTGTGTGATTGCAGGACTAAGAGATCTTGTAACAAAGAGTTCTGGTATAGCTGAGTACTCTATACAGTCTATATTTTCTCCATTTAGCTCTTGGCTAACTGAATTAATTCGCACACCTCTTACACCTACAGCAGCACCTATTGGATCAATATTAAGTTGTTCTGTTTTGAGTGCAATTTTTGCTCTATCCCCAGGAATTCTTGCAGTAGACATGATTTCTACTAGATTATCTTCAATTTCTGGAACTTCTTTTGCCATTAATTTTTCCAAAAACTTAGGAGAAGTTCTTGTAAGTTCCAAGAAAAGACCAAATTCAGGATCAATACTAACAAATCTCAAAAGAGCTTTAATGTGATCGCCTCTTTTAAATTTCTCACCTTTGATTCTATTTCTTTGGCTTAAAATACCTTTGAGTTCACCTATCTCTACATAAGTATTATCTTCAGCATCTATACGGTTGACTGTACCCATCATTACTGTACCTACAAGCGCTCTGTGCTTCTCAAAGAGATCTTGCTCTATACGGCGTTGGACATGGTACTCTAACTCTCTAAAAAGGTTTGCAGCAGCAGTTCTTCCATATTCTTCTAAGACAAACTCTGTACGAAGTTCATCTCCTAGTTCAATGTCTTTATCATAATCAAGAGCTTCGGTAAGAGACATAAGACTATCATGGAACTCTTCGAGTCTATCATCATCATCTGCGACAACCGTAATAATCTTACTGACAGAATAATCCCTCGTGTCAAGGTCTATATTTACCTCAAAAGTACTCTCTTTACTTGTAAGTCTTTTGGCTGTGTTTACAAGAGCTTCTTTAAATGCCTCAAGTGCACTTTCCTTTGTAATATTTTTTTCATGGGCAATAGCTTCGATAATATCTATAATTTTTTCCATATTTTTATCTCCTGTTGATAGTTTTTTAGTAAAATTACTACCCTATATAACGCTACAAGTGGTAACATAACAGTTTGTCCGACGGGTAGGATGGGGGTGTTTTGGAAGAAGAGTATTATAGCTAATCATTGCTTTACTGAAAATAAAGTATAATAAAGAATTCGATTTATGAAATAGTTTAAATAATGAAATAGGAATTAGAGGAGTATTAATGAAATTAAAACTTGCTAGAACAACATTACGAGCAAAACCAAAAATGATTGATCTTGATAAAATAGAAGATGAGTTAGAGAAGCAATCAATATTTTATTTTGATAAAGATAACTCCCATAAAGAGATGATTGAGTTGATTGAATATTTTGAACAAAGAGAATATAGCGTATATATGCGTGAAGTAAAATATGGATTAGATGATAATGAGTATATCTATGAGGTACATATAGTACAATAATATGAAGAAACTCTTTATAGAAACACTTGGATGTGCGATGAATAGTCGTGATAGTGAACATATTATCGCTGAACTTAATCGAAAAGAGAAGTATGCTCTTACTACGACTCTTGGTGATGCAGATTTAATCATTATTAACACTTGTAGCGTTCGTGAAAAACCAGTGGCAAAATTATTTTCTGAAATTGGTGTCTTTAAAAAGAGACGAAAAGATGGAGCAAAAATAGGTGTATGTGGATGTACAGCTAGTCATTTAGGAAAAGAGATTATCAAAAGAGCTCCAGTAGTCGATTTTGTACTTGGTGCTAGAAATGTTTCTAAAATAAATGATGTAGTTAATCGTCGCCATGCAGTAGAAATAGATACGGACTTTGATGAAAGTAGTTATGATTTTGCTTCTTATCGGACAAATTCTTTTAAGGCTATGGTAAATATCTCTATAGGTTGTGATAAGCAATGCAGTTTTTGTATTGTTCCTGCAACCCGTGGAGAAGAGATTTCTATACCAAAAGATTTGATAGTCCAAGAGATTAGCAAAGCAGTATCTACAGGTGCCAAAGAGGTAATGCTTTTGGGTCAAAATGTGAATAATTATGGGAGAAGATTTTCTAATCCTGATGAGAAGTGTGATTTTGTACAACTTTTAAGAGCTATATCTGCAATAGATGGGCTTGAACGGATTCGTTTTACATCTCCACACCCACTTCATATGGATAATGAATTCTTAGAAGAGTTTGCATCTAATCCTAAAATATGTAAACAAATTCATGTGCCTCTTCAAAGTGGATCTACAACGCTACTTAAAGCTATGAAAAGAGGGTATACCAAAGAGTGGTTTCTCAATCGTTGCCAAAAGATACGAACACTTTGCCCAGAAGCGAGTATTTCTACAGATATAATTGTAGGTTTTCCAGCAGAAAGTGATGAAGATTTTGCAGATACTATGGATGTTTTGGAGAAAGTTCGATTTGATCAACTTTTTTCATTCAAATACTCTCCTAGACCACATACAGATGCAGCAGAATATGAACAACAGGTAGACCCCGCAATAGCTTCACAGAGATTAACTGCTCTTCAAGCACGACATACAGAGATATTAGATGAAATAATGGATAAAGAGTTAGATTCTATCCATAAAGTTTATTTTGATGAACTCAAAGTAAATAATAAAATTGCTGGTCGTAGTGATAATGGAAAGTTGGTATTTGTTGAAGGTAGTGAAGAATTATTAGGTCAAATTGTTGCTGTAAAAATTACAAAAGTATCTCGTGGTGCTTTGGATGGAATAGTTATAGAGGAGTAGAAGAATGAAAAAAAGAATTATGCGTGCTATTGGTGTGGTTATTATCCCCATATTGCTTTATGTTATCATGCGTTTTTTATGGTTTACTTCTCGTAAGAGATTTCACTTTATTACTCCTATTAGTAAACACCAACATATATGTGTTTGTTGGCATAGTGAATTGCTTATGGCTCCTCAAGCCTACCGCAAAGTACATCCTCATTTCCCCTCTTCAGCCATTATAAGCCAACATTTTGATGGTGAACTTATAGCAAAAGTTTTGGGATATTTGCGTATTAATGCTCTGCGTGGCTCTAGCCGTAAAGGTGCGAATACAGTACTTTTACAAGCCTTTCGCAGAGTAAAAGAGGGTGCTGAAGTTCTTATTACTCCTGATGGTCCTAGAGGACCTAGATATAGTATGAGCGATGGTGCTATAGGCTTGGCACTCAAAGCAAATAAACCAATTTTTATTATGAACTATAAAGCTCAAAACTTTTGGCAACTAAAAAGTTGGGATAAATTTGTTATTCCTAAACCATTTACTAAAATAGATTTTTATCTACAAAGTGTATCACTAGAAGGTATGGAATTAGAAGAGGCAAAAGAATATCTACAGAGTAAAATGCTAGAAAATGCCATCAGCTAATATTGTACTACTCCAAGGATATATAGCAGAATTTATTCTTTATATCAAACAAGTTCGTGGATATACTCCTGATACTTTGATTACTTATGAGATTGCTTTGCGTCAAATGAGTGAAGTCAGTGAGTTTTATGAAGAAGATAAAAGATGGATTTTAGACTTAACTCCTTTTCGTCTTAAAATAGCTCGTATCAATAAAAAAAGTATTAGAACCAAATTAAGTGCTATTCATTCCTTTGCACGCTATCTACAGGACCAACAAAACCTCCCTTTAGACCTTATTGCAGATGATCTTATAAAAGTCCCACAAACGCTTCCTAAGCCTATTGAAGAGGTTTATATTCAAGAAGTATTAGACCATAGTAATGCTATGGAGGGATTATTAGTATTAATGCTATATGGTTTGGGATTGCGTATTAGTGAGTTATCACAAGTACGCATAGAAGATATTAAAAAAGAGTGGGTTATAGTTCACGGAAAAGGGAACAAAGAAAGACAAATGCCTCTTCTACCAATATTACAATCATCATTAGAGATATATCTCAAAGAATATGCACCCAAAGTCTATTTATTTGAAAAAAAAGATAGTCCCATGAATCAAGCACAGCTTCGCTATATTCTACAAAAACTCTTCAAATCCAAAGGACTCAAAGTCACACCCCACCAACTTCGGCACTCTTTTGCTACACATCTCCTAAACGAAGGTGCAAGAATTAGTGATATTAGTGAACTCCTAGGACACCATTCTATGGCTAGCACACAACTCTACACCAAACTAGGCAATGAAAAAAAACGCCTAGAATACCTAGGAGCACATCCTTTGGCTAATAACCTTTTAGCAAATTCTGAGCTTGATATCTTTGAAGAGTTACCATGAATAATATAAAATTTATAGATTTTTGTGCAGGAATTGGTGGAGGTAGAATTGGACTTGAAAACTTAGGATTATCATGTCTTGGTTTTTTTGAAATTGACAAAGATGCAGAGATAACTTATAAATATTTTTTTGGTCAAGATGAACAAAATTATGGCGATTTAATGAAAATTAATCCTGATGACTTACCTAATTTTGATTTTATGGTAGGTGGTTTTCCTTGTCAAACTTTTTCAATTATTGGTACTAGGTGTGGATTAGATGATGAGACACGAGGGCAAGTTATTTATGGATTAGTAAAGATACTTAAAGCTAAAAATGTAAAATATTTTATTCTGGAAAATGTTAAAGGTTTAATTAGTCATGATAAAGGTAGAACGCTAGAAACAGTTTTAGAACTTTTAGATAATGCAGGATACAAAGTATATTATGAAACACTCAATAGCTTAAATTTTGGTGTACCACAAATGAGAGAAAGAATCTATTTAGTAGGTATACAAAAAGAGTTAATTGATGATAGTTTTAAGTATGAGTTTCCTAAAAAATATACTGGAGAGAATCACTCTTTAGAAGACTGTTTAATTGATAATGATGAATTAATATTTGATGAAAAACTACCCTCTTATCAAACCTTTTTAAAATATTTAGATAATAAGTATAATAAAGGTAAATACAGTATAAATGAGATTGTCTCAAAAGAATATACAGTTATAGATACAAGACAATCTGATTTAAGAATTTATCATGAGAAGACTCCAACGCTAAGAAGAGGAAGACATGGTATCCTCTATGTTAAAAATGGTAAATTTAAAAAACTATCAGGATATGAAGCTCTTTTATTACAAAACTTTCCAAAAAGATATGCTAATAAAGTAAAAGATAAAATATCAAATTCTAAACTCTTGCAACAGTCAGGTAATGCGATGACATCAACAGTAATTGAAGAAATTGCTAAAAATTTAATGAAAGCTATAGGAAAAATAGATGACTGAAAAAGAAATATTGATACAAAGAGGTTCGCAAACAGCAAAAAATGGTTTTAAAAATGAAGATTTTACAATAGCAGAGTTTAATAATTGGCAAGAGAGTGAATTTGCAGGGCTTTGGCTTGAAGCTATGGATTATAATTTAGATGAGATAGAGCGAGTACAAGCTACAAAGGTAAAAGGCTCATTCAAAGCTGATATTCAAGTAGAGATAAAAATTGAAATAAAGCTAAAAAATTTAACAGATATTCAAAACCTACAAGTAAAGTTAGTATCAAATCCAAAAGGATTTAATCAAATTGATAAAAGATGGTTAAAAAAATATAATGAACTTTGGGATATTCCTAATGATGTTTATGAATTATTACAACATTTTACAGGAGAAAAAGCACCTAAGATTGATAATCCAAAAGATGAGAGAAGAATGTTTGCTAATGAGTTTTTAGAAGAAGAACAGCAATTATTATTAAAATTTTTCAGAGATAATCAAACTTTAATTGTCAATGATATTTTAAAAGGTAGAGGTAAATTTTCAGCCGAATGGATGCTCGTTATTTTACGATTGAAAGATAAAGATAAAATAAGTTGGGCATTAGAACCGATTAATAAGGTACTAAATCACTTTGGAAATGGAGAAATATCTATAACCCCAAGAGGTAGTTTTAAAATTGGAAATATTACTATTCAAAGAAAAGGTGGAGATAATGGAAGAGAGACAGCTAATATGTTACAATTTAAAATAAATCCTGCTGAGTTGGTTATGGTTGATTAGATTGTAAGTATTTATAAATCTATAGAGCTTATATAATGCCATACAATTATAAGCTCTAACAGAGAGAGGCTACGGACGGATAATTTCTATAGAGGCACTACTTTTCATTTTTTGAAAATAAGCTTTTACTACTTCGGCTTGTTGTTGATTTTTCCATGCCATAGTTACACGGTTTTCTACTTGCTCAAAAGGTTTAACCACACCTTTACCTCTATTACTTACACGAAATGTTACAAAAGAAGAACCATTATTGAGTATAGGTGTAAAAGACCCAACAGCTATACCAGCAAACATTGAACTAAGTTGAGGGGTTAGACTCGCTCCCTTATAACTAACATTTTTCTGTTTGATACCTTTTTTATTGGATTGGTTTTTAAAGAATGATTCTAAGTTTTTCTTTGAAGATGCACTATATTGTGTGGCAGAAATACTTGAAGGCATTTTAAATTGTGAAGTATTATTTTTGTAAAATATTTTGAGTTCATCTCTACTTGGAATAGGGATAGTTTTGGCTATTTTAGTTCTAAAGAATTTTTGTTTTTTAAGACTTGTACTTATTTGATCACGAAATTTATTCCAAGTGAGTCCTTGTTTTTTGATCTCTTGCTGTAATCGTTTGGTTGAAAGATTATTTTGTTTGGCTATTTTGGCTATACGCGAATCAATCTCATCATCAGAGATAATAATATCTTTCATAGCTGCTTTTTGGAGACGATTTTCAATCAAAAGATCTTTTGCTTCACTTCGAGAAATACGCATTTGTGTTTGTACTGCTTTTACCTCAGCCGTTGTAATAGGTTCACCCTCTACAACAATTGCAATACCATTAAGCATTTTAGCCTGAGAAATTGACATAAAAATAAGCAGAACAAGAAGTATTTTTTTCATTAAGAATCCCATATTTTGTAATTTAAGTAATTATAGCATAGAATCTGTGGTTTTAATGTATAATTAAATTTAAAGGATAAAAAGTGAAGAATTTTGCACTTATTGGTGCCTCAGGCTATATTGCACCTAGACATATGAAAGCTATAAAAGAGACAAATAATGCCCTTGTAGCAGCGTTAGACCCTTATGATGGAATTGGAATTATGGATAGCAATTTTCCAGAAGCTGATTTTTTTACAGAGTTTGAACGATTTGATAGATTTGTGGATAAATGGCGTAGAAATACAGGCAAAAAAATAGATTATATGTCTATTTGTTCCCCTAATTATCTTCATGATAGTCATATCCGTTTTGCTCTTAAATCAGGGGCTGATGCCATTTGTGAAAAGCCTTTGGTGCTAAACCCTTGGAATATTGACCAACTCAAACTTATAGAACAAGAGACAGGACAAAAAGTTTATAATATCTTACAATTGCGTTTGCATCCTTCTATTATTGCCCTGAAAGAACGAGTAAGCAAAGAACTCAAAGAGAACCCTCACCGACAATATGATATAGACCTTACCTATCTTACAAGCCGTGGAAAATGGTACTTTATCTCATGGAAAGGCGACCAAAACAAATCAGGAGGTATTGCATCCAATATTGGTGTACACTTTTATGATATGCTTTGTTGGATTTTTGGTGAAGTAGAAGAAAATATTGTTCATCTCAAAACCCCAGATAGCAACGCAGGATATTTCAAACTCAAAAATGCCTCTGTACGATGGTTCTTATCAGTTAATTATGACTACATCCCAAAAGAAATAAGAGAAGCAGGACAAAGAACCTATAGAAGCATCACCGTAGATAACGAAGAGCTAGAATTTTCTGGAGGTTTCACAGATTTACATACACGAAGCTATGAAGAGATTTTAAAGGGAAATGGCTTTGGACTAGAAGAAGCTTATGGTTCTATCAATACAGTATCCACAATTAGAAACCTTGCACCCGTTGGGCTTAGAGGGGAATATCATCCATTTTGTGGGAAAGTATTGGGGTAAAATATGTAAGAGTATTTTTTAGATAAATAGTTTGTTTCCTCTTTGAATAAATATAGTGTACTAAGAGAGAAAAAAGATGTTTAAATTAAAAGAATTAGGAGTAAATTATGGATATTATAAAATGTACATTAGATGATAAAATATATAAAGTTAGTGATTTTGAACAATTAGAAGAATCAGACTTAGCTAAAAAAAGAAGATTTTTAGAATGTAATAAATGTGGTGGAATGGGATTTTTTAGAAAAGCATCTAAAAGTGGACAAGGAGCTTGTTTTGGAGCAAGACCTCATCTTGATAATTGTGATTTTTCTTCGCATGAAAATGATAACATTAATGGTGATTTAACAAAAGAGTATAAAGAGCTTATTAATTCTGACAAGGAAATAGTTCTAGATTTTGAATATGGTACAGTAAAAAATCAACATGTAGTTGAGATAGAAAATAATGCTATATCAAAGAATAACAATGGAGGAAAATATTCTTCTCAAAATGGCACAGCAGAGAGTAGTATATATAGAAGATTAAGTACATTACTTCGTAATCTAGTATATCAAGAAGATTTTTTTAAAGATTCAAAACAAAGAATTACTTTTAATAAATATACTTATCATGCAGGTAACTTTTTTATACAAGCTAGTTATATTACACAAGATTATTTTCAAAAGATAAATGAAAGAAGTTATAGAGCTGTTTGGAGTATGATTTCTCATGCTAACTCTACAGATGAAAAAACTTTTTGGATAAATACGGGAGGAAATAATAAATTTAGTATTCTTATTGATAATCAAGTACATGATGATTTTATCGAAAGGTTTAAAGTTAATGAACTAGAAGATTTATCAGGAAAATATATATTAGTGATTAGTCAATTAAAAAACTCTTCAAATAATAAGATTTATTCTATACCTAAAGACATATCATATATCACTGTTATTTAAAAATATTTTTTAACTTAAAAAGAGAAAACTCTCATGAGCAAATTAGAAAGAATTGAACAACTAGATAAAATACAAAAGGAAACTAAATGAGCGATAGTAAATATATAAACAAAGATGCGTGGAAAAATAGACGAGCTGGAAAAGAGACGAAGAAAAAGAGTGATTTTTTTGTGCATGAGACAAGTATTGTAGATGAGAATGTGAAAATAGGAGATAAAACAAAAATTTGGCATTTTTCACATATTTTATCAGGCACAAGAATTGGTAAAAACTGCTCTTTTGGTCAAAATTGTGTAGTTGGGGGAAGTGTTAGTATTGGAAATGGTGTAAAAGTACAGAACAATGTTTCTATTTATAAAGGTGTTGAGATAGAAGATGATGTATTTTTAGGACCATCTATGGTGTTTACAAATGTGCTAAATCCTAGAGCATTTATTAGTAGAAAAGATGAATTTCAAAAGACACTTTTAAAAAAGGGCTGTTCTATTGGGGCAAATGCTACTATTATTTGTGGTGTGAGTATTGGTGAGTATGCACTTATTGGAAGTGGAGCAGTAATTAATAGGGATGTTAAGCCTTATGCTTTGATGGTAGGTGTACCTGCAAAACAAATTGGATGGGTTGGTAAAAGTGGGAATACATTAGAATTTATGGATAATATTGCTACAGATGAGTTTGGAAGATATACTATAATAGATGATAATTTAGAGCTAATAAGATAATGAATATAGATTTTGCAAATTTACAATATCAATATCAACTTTATAAAAAAGAGATAGATTTAGCTATGCAAGGAGTTTTGGATAGTTCTGCTTATATTATGGGTGATGCTGTAACTTCTCTTGAAAAAAACTTAGAAGATTTTACAGGGGCTAAATATGCTATTAGTTGTAGTAGTGGAACGGATGCTTTACTTTTGGCGATGATGGCTTTGGATATTAAGCCTGATGATGAGATTATTACAACGCCTTTTACATTTATAGCTACTGCTGAAACTATAGCTTTGATGTATGCAAAACCAGTTTTTGTAGATATTGATGAAAAAACTTATAATATAGATGTGGATAAGATAGAAGAGAGAATTACAGATAAGACAAAAGCTATTATGCCTGTGTCTCTTTATGGACAACCTGCGAATATGGATAAAATTCAAGCCTTGGCTACAAAATATAATATTAAAGTTATTATTGATGGAGCTCAAAGTTTTGGAAGCACTTATAATGGTAAAACTGATAGTAATTTAGGTGATATTTCTACAACTAGTTTTTTCCCTGCTAAGCCTTTAGGGTGTTTTGGTGATGGTGGAGCAGTATTTGTCAGCGATGAAGCTTTAGCTACTAAAATGAAATCTTTACGAGTTCATGGGCAATCTAAAAGATACCATCATAAGTATATTGGTATGGGTGGGAGAATGGATGCTTTACAATGTGCTATTGTTGATGTGAAATTAAAATATTATTCCAAAGATTTAGCTCTTCGTCAAGAGGTGGCTAGTAAATATACAAAAGCCTTAGAAGATAAAGATTTAATATTGCCTTTTATTGATAAAAATGCCACTTCAGCTTATGCTCAATATTCTATTAGAGTACAAAATCGTGATGCAATTCAAGCTAAATTAAAAGCCAAAGGAATTCCTACAGCTGTTCATTATCCAATGCCTCTACATTTGCAAGAGTGTTTTGAGTACTTAGGATATAAAAAAGGTGATTTCCCTATTGCAGAATTAGTAAGTAGTGAGATTATGAGTTTACCTATGAATCCCTATCTCAGTGATGCAGAGATAGAGTATATAACGCAGAAGCTACTTACAGCTATAAAGCACTGGAGGTAATAGTAGCATTTCCCTCTAGGAGTTTTACTGTGGTATTATTTTCTGTATCTTGATAGCTTATTTCTATTTTGGTCTCATTGGTTTCTCTTGATATTGTATCACCTGTAAAGACATTGTATATTGTACCTATTTGCATAGTTGTTTTAATTTCTGTAGATATATTACTATCAGTTAAATTATCATCTGTTATATTGGTATCCAGAGTGCTATTTCCATTGCTACCACAACCAATTAAGAGAAGTAGTGAAGAGATAAGTAGTAAATTTTTCATTTTTGTATCCTAAAATATAATTCCATGTGCAGGGACAATAGTACTAAAGACTACAACTCTATTTAACTCATCTACATCACTTTCTATAATATAGCTCTCATCCACTATAGTTGTAGGGTAGGTATAGAGGCTATCTACCTCTTGATTTGGAAGATCACTATACATTTTTTCAGGAGCTACCTGACCGAGTAAGGCACTATACCATACATTCGCCATCTTCTCATATCCTCTATCATTTGGATGTGTATTATCTGTCATATCATTTTGGTAATCTATACCTGCACCTTGATACATATCTACTAGGGCTAAGTTATCACCATTTGCAATTCTTTTGTTTACCAGTGATCGAAGGTTTTTGTTAAATTTTACAATCCACTCTTCATGACGCACACGGTCTAGGATAAGAGCCACAAATACTTTAACTGTATGTCCACTCTTTTCTTCATGCAAATCAACTGCATCAAGAATATCATTAATCCCACTTACACTTTCATCCCAATCATTTGAGCCTGCATGGAGTAAAATAATATCAGGGTCAGCGTTTGTAAGCCATTTGTAGGCACTCTCAGCTAACTCATAACTCGTCCATGCAGGATGCCCCTCATTATCAGGATCAAATTCAGGATGTATATCTTCACCAGCTCTTTGTGAACCTACAAAGTTGGCTTCAAAGTTAACATCAGAAAGTTTATACCACAAGTAGTTTCTATAGGCACTTCGTACTCCTGTAGGTCTAGCAGGTCCTGCATCATCTGTATGGTGGTTTTCATAAGTAATAGAATCACCAAAAGGCATTATTCTTACTAAATCTGAGTAAAGCATATTACTTCCTAGAAGTAGTAATAGTAGTATTTTATTCATTGTATATCGTACTCCAAAAATCTAATTAAAAGCTATATTTAGATATATTATACTCAAATTAAAATAAATTCTCTATAATATAATAGTTAGTGAGGTAGTAGGGCATGTTATTTAACTCTTATGAATTTATCTTTCTCTTCTTGCCGTTTACCTTCTTTGTCTATTTTTATCTCAATCACAAACGATTAACTGAGGCTAGTAAAGGCTTTTTAGTTTTTGCCTCTTTGTTCTTTTATAGTTGGTGGAATATTGCTTATTTACCTTTGATTTTAATCTCTATGCTTTTTAACTATGTTGTTGGAACACACCTATCCAAAAAGGGAAGTGCCTCCAAATATTATTCTGCAAAATCACTTTTAGGCATAGGGGTTATTTTTAACTTAGGACTTTTGGGCTATTTTAAATATTCAGATTTTTTTATTACAAACTTTAATATGCTATTTGAATCAGGTGTACCATTGTTGCATCTAGCACTTCCTTTGGCTATTAGTTTTTATACTTTTCAACAAATTGCGTATCTTGTTGATAGTTATAGAGGAGAAACAAAAGAGTATGATTTCCTTAATTATGCAGTCTTTGTAACCTTTTTTCCACAACTTATAGCAGGACCAATCGTGCATCATGCCCAAATGATGCCACAATTTGCTAAGGCAAAAAATAAAGTCAAAAATTATCGTAATATTGCTTTGGGACTTTTTATTTTTTCTATGGGTCTTTTTAAAAAGGTAGCTATAGCTGATAGTTTTGCTATCTGGGCTACACAAGGGTTTGATGTAGCCCAAAATCTTAATATGATAGAGGCGTGGATTACTTCTTTGAGTTACACTTTCCAACTCTATTTTGATTTTAGTGGATATACGGATATGGCAATAGGTATAGCTTTGTTGTTTAATATCTCTTTGCCTAAAAATTTTTATTCTCCATACAAAGCTACTTCTATTCAAGATTTTTGGAGACGATGGCATATTACTCTTTCTATCTTTTTACGAGAGTATCTCTATATTCCTCTAGGAGGCAATCGCAAAGGAGAGTTTCGTACCTATCTCAATCTCTTTAGCACATTTCTTTTGGGTGGTATTTGGCATGGAGCAGGCTGGACTTTTGTCTTTTGGGGAGCATTACACGGAATGGCTCTTGTAATTCATAGAGCATGGCAAAAAATTGGTTTCAAAATGAATATGATTTTAGCATGGTTTATTACTTTTAATTTTATTAATATTGCTTGGATATTTTTTAGAGCCAAAGAGTGGGATGATGCTATCAAAGTCCTTTATGGTATGTTCTTTGGAGCAATTACTTTGCCTACACCTCTGAAAGAATATATAAGTATCGAGGCGATAGAGTTTGGGAAATGGAGTGAGTTATTTTATAGTGATCCTCAAATATTTATATGGCTACTTGCAGGTTTTGTTGTTGTTCTTTTCTTCAAAAATTCTATGCAACTCAAAGAGAGTTTTAAACCCAATATAATAAATTTAATTCTAACGGTTCTTTTTTTCTTATCTATTTTTATTCTCTATAGAAAGAGTGAATTTATCTATTTTAATTTCTAGGATTATCAATGACACTTGATTCCAAAAACTATCTAAAGATACTATTTTTTATACTTATTACACTTATGTTTATGGCAGTTGTGTATAGTTATTATTTTATCAAACACTATCCTATACCTATCACTAACCGTATCTCACTTGATGCCAAGATTACTTTTATACAAGAGCATATTGATATTAATAGTGTTGATACTATCATAGTAGGCTCTTCGATAGGACTTAATAATGTCCAAGGAGAAATACTTCAAAAAAGCTCTACAAAAGCTACAAGTGTTTTAAACCTCTCTGTCTACGAAGCAACACCACTACAAATAGAGCAGATACTCCAACTTACTTCCACATTCCCAAATCTTAAACGAATTATTTACTCAGCACAGTACTCAGATTTTGCTTATGAAGGAAAACTCAAAGATTATAATGCTACATTTATTAGTTCTTATCTTAATGGTTCGTTATCTAGTAAAGAAAAACTCACTTTTTATTTTAAGTCTTGTCAAAATATCTTTTTTTGTATGAAGAGAGCGTGGAATTGGAAAGATAAATATCAACAAAATAACCAATTTACTTATCTAGGATTTGATGCTACAGGCAGTGTCCCTTTGAATATTTATGGTGATGATATTATAGTTTCACGATGGCAAAAACCACACTCCAAAAAACAAAATAATCGAACATTTGATGCACTTGATAGAATGAGTCAAAAAGCCAAAAACTCGAATATAGATTTTATTTTTGCTATCCAACCTTACCGCCAACCACTTATAGATTCATTCCCTCATGTAGCTCCCACAATGCTGAAATTTGCTAAAAGAACAAAAAATATTATGACAAAAAATGCTGGTAAATTTATAGATCTTCATAGTAAACTCCACCTACAAGACAAATATTTTGCAGATAGATCACACCTTAATGATAAAGGAAGTGTAGTGAGTAGTAAAGCATTGGGAGAGTTTTTGGATATGCAATAGTATCTTTGTTGGAAAGAATTTAATATTAATTAAGTATAATCATTATAAGAAAAATTTATTATAAAGGGTGTAAATGAAAAAGTATATTTTACCATTAGCGTTATTGGTAAGTGGGGCTAATGCACTAGATTTGAGATATGGTCAAGGTGACTTTGAGTGGAGTGCTAACTTTGCTGGGATAATGGACTCTTCTGTTACTTTGGATGATAAAGTAGTAAGTATTAGTGAACAGCATCAAAATTTTCCAAATTCTCCTTGGTATTATTTTGGTAATATTGATATTCATAGTTCTGATACGCTAGATCAAGTTACTGATGTAGCTGATGGAATAATGGATGTATTACCATTTTCTCCTGCTAGTATTACACCTTTTCCTAGTAGTTTTGAGGTAAGTGGTGTTGATTTTGATATTGGTATTGGATATGATATTATTCAAGATGAGAGAGGGTATTTGGGTATAGGTGTAATGACTGGTATCTCTACACCTTTTATGGAGATGCATAACTATATGGATGCTATAGATTTTATAGATACTATACTAGAAGAGACAAGTACAGATGTTGAGACTTATAAGTTTGGTATTAGTTTGCAAGGGGCATATAGTCTTACTCCAAATCTTTCTGTGTATGGTACTACTGTATATGCTACACAAACAGGTGAGATGAGTAATGATTTGATAGATGGAGATTTTGATGTATCTGGTACATATAACTCTTTTGATATAGGTATAAAGTATTACCCATCAGAGGTTATGGCAGATCAAGGAAACTTCTATATCAAAGGGGGATATGCTTATAAACATTGGGATATTGATGATATAGAGATGAAAGTAGCTGGCGTTATCTTACCTGATGTTATGTCTCTTGTAACTACAGAAATGACAAGTGATTTTATTTATGTAGGAGTTGGGTTTAGCTTCTAAAAAATCCATTTTTTCTAGGGTGGGAAAATCCCACCACAAGATGGGATTATCTCTTTCCTTTGTTTCCTTTATCTGACTGAGGATACTCTAGGTGACAATACTCACTACTCAAAGAGCAACATCCATCTACTACACCTAAACTCTTTAAACCTGCATCAAATGCCCAGTAGTGTTCGTAGCTACCATCTCTTAAAATAGTAAAAGTATCTATAAGGGCTTGATTTGTTCCTGATGAGGCTAAAAATTTATCCAAATCATCAATATCTGTTACTTCTACCATACAACCAACCTCATACGATGCTTGTTGTGACGCTATACCTTTGTCGTAGAGTAGATTATAAAGACTCTCTATCTCTGGTATAGCAAACTTTCCAACAGCCATATTTTCAAGTTCACTAGCAGAATAATTAATCTCATAATCGGCTATATTAGTAATGTTTATATCATAGAACTCTACAAGATTTTCCACAAGCTCTATATGTTTTACTTCTGAATTATTTGCAATTTTTTCAAGTTGATTTGAGGGATATACTTTATTTAATTCCAAGTATATCTCTTTTGCTAATTTTTCTTCATGCCACATATATGCTAAAGAGTATTTTTGATCTTCACTCAATTCATCTTTAGGATAACTATCAAGTGTAAGTGATGCGTTTGCTTGATAATAAGTACTATTAACATCTATATTTTCAATTTGTGTTAAAACACTTTCTAGGGTTTGAGGGTTTGCTGTAATATTACGCATAATATTTTTTGACATCTCTATATTGTTAGAACCAGATGCAACAAATTCTAATCCAACGGTTGTTTTATTATCCAAGATAGTAGCATCATCACCTATCGCCCCATTGACAACAGCCAATGTAAACTCTGATAAAGAGATAGAGCTTTCATCTAACTCTTTAACCCAATAGCTCTCTCCCCCTGCATCAGGAGAGTGTTGAAAGAGATTATTATAAACTGCATTCACATACTCACTATTACTAGACTCTAGAGGATACTTCTCTTGCATCTCTTCTTGCTCAAAAAAGCTTGTAGCAATATCTTCTAATGAAAGATTTAATTGGGTGAGCCAGTACTCTAATCCTGCACTATCAGGAGCTCTATCAAAAGAAGCAATATAAAGCTTTGTAAGATTTTCACTATCTGCTTTTTCTGCATATAACGAACTCACAATGAGAAAACTAACTGCGGTTAAACTTGAAATAAACTTATTCATAATATTCCCTTTTATGGTTTTTATAAGGAAATATAACATTGATATATGAATGTTATATGAATATACTTTTTTAGATATTAGGTTCAAAAACTTTCTTTCAAAACAAAACGATATAATCACATTTACGAAACAGACCAAGGAATAGACTTTGAAAAAACCAGAAGATATTTTTAATTTTAGTCAAACGAGTGATGAGTGTATCAAATGTGGGAAATGTATACCTGTGTGTACTATCCATCAAGTCAATCCTGATGAGGTTACTTCGCCCCGTGGGTTTATTGACCTACTTGGAGCATACCAAAGAGGGGATCTTGATCTTGATAAGAATGCAAAAGATATTTTTGAAAGTTGCTTTTTGTGTACAGCCTGTGTGGAAGTCTGCCCCAACTCTTTAGCTACAGATATGGTTATAGAAGAGGTGAGAGCAGATATAGCCGATAAGTTTGGTATAGCATGGTTTAAAAGAGCTTTCTTTACACTACTAAGACACCGATGGCTTATGGATGTTATGATGAAGCTAGGCTATACTTTCCGTACCTGTGGCTTTAGCAATGATACCAAACGAGGGGGAATTATTCCTCGCTTTCCAATGCCTCTTATCAAGAGTGGTCGATTGCTTCCTTCGTTGGGTAAAACAAGTTTTCTTAATAAATATCCCCAAGAGATTAGCCATGGTGGTAAAAGACGCGTAGCAATTTTTATTGGTTGCTTGGCAAATTATAATTATACAACTGTAGGTGATAGTTTGATTGATATTCTTAAAGAGCTTGATATTGATGCTTTTATTCCCAAAGATCAGCTTTGTTGCTCTGCACCTGCATATTTTACTGGTGATTTTTATACTGTAGAGACACTTACAAAAAAGAATATAGAGTATTTTGAGACATTTATTGATGATGTAGAAGCAATTATTATCCCTGAGGCTACCTGTTCTGCGATGATAAAGCATGATTGGGAGACTTTTTTAACAAATCATGAAATGCAAGATTGGGCATACCGTGCAAAACAACTCAATAAGAAAATATTTATGGCTACAGAGTGGTTAGAAGAGAATACAGACCTAAAAGAGAGACTTGCAAAAAAAGGTAAAACTATCTCTGAAACTATTACTTATCATGATGCCTGCCATGCTAAAAAAGTCCAAGGTATACATAAACAGCCTAGAGACCTTTTATCTCAAAATTATACAATTACAGAAATGAGTGATTCTGATAGATGTTGTGGTTTTGGTGGTGTTACTATGCAAACAGAAAAATATCATTTAGCAGAAGCTGTGGGCAAACCAAAGGCAGCCATGATAAAGGATACAGGGGCAACTATAGTAAGTGCGGAGTGTAGTGCGTGTAGAATGCAAATAGGTAACTCACTCAAACAAGCAGAAGTAGATGTGGTATTTAAAAACCCAGTAGAGCTGATTGCAGATGCACTCAAAGAGTCTTAGATGGAGTAAAAAATAGAACAAACCCATAAATGTGGTTTGTTCTAGTGAAGAGGAAATTACATTCCCATTCCAGGCATACCGCCCATTCCACTCATATCTGGCATAGCTAGAGGAGCTGTTGGAGCTTCTTTAATATCGCTTACTGTTGCTTCTGTAGTAAGTAATAGACTTGCCACTGAAGTAGCATTAAGAAGAGCTACTCTTCCTACTTTAAGAGGGTCAATAATACCTGCTTCTATCATATCTACATATTCACCAGTAGCTGCATTAAATCCTAAATTCTCATCATCACTATTTGCAATTTTATCTGCAACAACACCAGCATCAAAACCTGCATTTGCTGCAATTTGTTTCATTGGTGCTGTAATTGCACGAATAATAATTTCTGCACCTACTTTTTCATCATTTTTAAGATTAAGAGATACTTTTTTACTAGCTTTCACTAATGCAGCACCACCACCAATAACAATACCTTCATCTACGGCAGCTTTAGTCGCAGAAAGTGCATCATCAACACGGTCTTTTTTCTCTTTCATTTCTGTTTCAGTTGCTGCACCAACTTTGATAACAGCTACACCACCGCTTAGTTTTGCGAGTCTTTCTTGGAGTTTTTCTTTGTCGTATTCACTGCTTGTTGTTTCTACTTGAGTTTTGATTTCAGAAACTCTTGCTACAACTGCATCAGGGTGACCTTTGCCATCTACAATAACAGTATTATCTTTGTCAATAACTACTCTTGATGCTTGACCTAAGTCTGCTAAAGTTGCTTTTTCTAGTGAAAGTCCTAGCTCTTCAGTGATTAGTGTTGCACCTGTAAGGATAGCTATATCTTGAAGCATGGCTTTTTTTCTATCACCAAAACCAGGAGCTTTTACAGCTGCAATATTAAGAACACCTTTGAGTCTATTAAGAACAAGAGTTGCAAGTGCTTCACCCTCTAGGTCATCAGCAATAATAAGAAGTGGTCTTCCTGATTGTTGAATTTGTTCTAATATAGGCACAAGGTCTTTAAGTGAAGTAATTTTAAGGTCTGTGATAAGGAGTAGAGGAGCTTCTAGTTCACAAGTCATTTTTTCGCTATTAGTTACAAAGTATGGACTCAAATATCCACGGTCAAACTGCATACCTTCTACTACTTCAAGAGCATCTTCGATACCTTTTGCCTCTTCAACAGTGATAACACCATCTTTACCCACTTTTTCCATAGCTTCAGCAATAAGATTACCAATAGCTTCATCAGAGTTTGCAGAGATAGTTGCAATTTGAGCAATCTCTTTTTTACCGCTTACATCTTTTGCCATTTTTTTAAGCTCTTCGATGATAGCGTTAGATGCTTTGTCCATACCTCTTTTTACTTCGATAGGGTTCGCTCCAGCAGTGATATTTCTAAGACCTTCTTTAAAGATAGAGTGTGCTAGAACAGTAGCTGTAGTAGTACCATCACCAGCTTCTTCAGCTGTATTACTTGCAACTTCTTTTACAAGTTGTGCACCCATATTTTCTAGTGTATCAAGTAGCTCTATTTCGCGAGCTACACTTACACCATCTTTTGTAATATGTGGAGCACCATAGCTTTTTTGGATAAGTACATTACGACCTCTAGGTCCCATTGTTACTTTTACTGCGTCCGCTAACTTCTCTACACCACTATAGAGTCCATTTCGTGCTACATCAGAATAAAATATTTCTTTAGCCATTATATATATTTCCTTTTTTTAATAATTATTATCTATTGTTTTTTGTATATTATTGAAGAATTCCAAGAATATCATCACTTGTCAAGATTAAAAGTTCTTGGTCATCAAGTGTAATTTCAGTTCCACCATATTTACCAAATATAACTGTATCACCTTCATTGATGCCCTCATCAAGTGCATCAGGTCCTACTGCTATTACTTGACCTTGTTGTGGTTTTTCTTTGGCTGTTCCTGGTAAAATAATACCTGAAGCAGTAGTAGTAACCTCAGGGGCTCTTTGTATCAATACTCTATTTGCTAATGGTTTAAAACCCATTGTATCTCCTTGATAAATTTTTGTTATTGTATCAATTAAAATGAAAATTTAGATAAAATTTGAAAAATACTTGACAATAAAAGGATATTCTGATATTATTCCGTCTCTTCAAAGAAAGTGGTAAGGTAGCTCAGCTGGTTAGAGCGCTGGTCTCATAAGCCGGAGGTCGGGGGTTCGAGTCCCCCTCTTACTACCACTTAATTTCAATATTTTATTTTAACAAACCAAAATTTTATTCCTACTATCTAATTATATTTATGCTATTATTTAAAAAAGAGTCAGCAAGTGTTTGTAATTCAAAAATTATTAGTATCAATACTATTTTTTATTCTCTTTTTTGTAAAAATTTCTCAAGCTACCATGTTAAAAGATCAATTTATAAAGATTGATAAGGATGAAGAGCTATTAATCTCTATCTTATTACAAGAAAAGAGTAGAATACTAAAAAAAGAAAAAGAAGAAAAAGAGTTAGCTCTTAAAAAAGCAAGAGAGAAGCGTATTACTGCAAAAATTAATTTATCTCAACAGAGAATGGAAGTTTTCCATGGGGATAAGTTAATTTATAACTGGAAGGTATCTACAGCACGACGAGGCTATAGAACACCACTAGGTAAATATAAACCTCTCTATCTTGTCAAAATGCACTATTCAAGGAAATATCATAACTCACCAATGCCATATTCTATATTTTTTAATGGTGGATATGCTATCCATGGAACAAAAGCTATTAGGCGTTTAGGTAAAAAAGCTTCACATGGTTGTGTAAGACTCGATCCCAAGAATGCAAAAAAACTTTATAGTTTAGTATTAAAATATGGAAAAGCTAATACTTCTATAGAGATTATAAAATAAACATATATTAAGGATATAAATGAAAAAAGCTCTACTTCTAATACTCTCAATTTTATTACTTTTAACGCTCATATTGTTTTTAAATAACAATAACAAAAGTTTACAGACAAAAGCTCAAAAAGAGATAGTTGTTACAACTATTTATCCTCTTTATTTCATCACTAAAGAGATTGCAAAAGAGCATATTACAGTACAAAGGCTGATTAAACCAGGAAGTGAAATACACTCTTTTTCTCCTACTCCTAAAGATATGGTAGAGTTGGTAAAGGCTGATATACTTATAACACTAGGTCAAAAGCTAGAGCCTTGGAGTGTGAAGATGGTTGAAGCAACAAAAATTACATCTCTCTCTTTGGCACATAGTCTAAATCTTATTACACATAACGAGGATGATTCGGACCATCATGCACATGCCAAAGGTGAAGCATGTGACCATGATATAGGTATCGATCCTCATGTATGGCTAGATTTTGATAATAATCGTAAAATGATTGCTATTATTAGCCAAAAGCTTATAGAACTCTACCCACAATATAAAGAAGCATTTAGCAAAAATGCGAATAACTTAGATGATAAATTTAAAAAACTACAAGCACTCTACCAAGAGAAGTTAGGTACTTGTAAAAAAGATACAATTCTTGTAGGGCATGATGCCTTTGCCTATATGCAAAAAAAATATAACTTTCATTCTCAAAGTATTATGGGAGTTTTTGCTCATTCCAAACCAAATGCAGGCAAGATTGCTACATTACATCACAGTATTGAAGATCATAATATAAGTATCCTCTTTTATGATCCACTTGTTTCTAGCAAGAGTGCTACACAGCTTGCTACAGATCAGAACTTAGAACTTCTGCCTTTGTATACTTTGGGAAATATCTCTCTTGATGATGAACGAGAAGGAAAAGATATGATAGAACTTTTTTATCACAACCTTACTCAACTGCAAAAAGGTCTTGAATGCCAGTAATTAGCGTTCAAGATTTAAATTATCAAGTAGGAGAACAGAAGATACTTTCTGATATTTCTTTTGATATTGCTCAGGGTGAATATGTTGCATTAGTTGGTCCCAATGGTGGAGGGAAAACCACACTTGTTAAAGTACTTTTAGGATTAATCACTCCAAATAGTGGGAAAATTAAGATTTTAGGCAGTCTAAAAAAGCGTTTTAAAAAGTGTTATAAAGTTGGATATGTGCCTCAAAATGTTTCTTTATTTGATAGTAATTTTCCCTTAAGCGTATATGAAACAGTTGCCTTGGGTCTAGCTGGTAAAAAACCTTGGTTCTCTTTTTTATCATCTGAAGACAAAGAGATGATAGAGATGGCACTACAAAAAGCCTCTATTACGCACCTTAAAGACAAAAACCTATCACAACTTTCTGGTGGACAAAGACAACGAGTTATGATAGCAAGAGCCTTAGTAAGTAGTCCAGAGATTTTGATATTAGATGAACCAAGTACAGGTGTAGATATAGTTTCTCAACAAAAATTTTATCAATTTCTAAAAAGTCTAAATATAGATCATAAATTGACTATTATTTTTATTACCCATGATTTAGGGGTTATAGCTGATGATGTAACTTATGTTTTATCTATCAACCAAAAGCTTGTTTTTTCTGGAACAGCTCAAGAGATGCTAAATTGTGAAAGTGCTTCAGAACTTTATGGTATCAAAAGCCATGTTGTTGGGCATCATTGTAGTAGTCATGCATGTTAAAGAGGATTTATTATGTTTGAAATTTTTGAATATGAATTTATGCAACGGGCATTTATTGTGGGTATTTCACTCTCTATTTTAACGGCGGTACTTGGGAGTTTTATAGTACTTAAACGCTATGCTATGCTTCCTGATGCTCTTTCTCATATTGCTCTTCTTGGTGTGGGAATTGGATTAGTAACACATACTTCTCCCATTTATATTCCTATTATAGTTGCTGCTATAGCAGGGGTGGCTATTGAGTATCTTCGTTACAAAAAACAGCTCTATTCGGATGCTATTTTATCCATTTTTTTATCAGGAGCTTTAGCTTTAGCGATAATACTTATTAATCTATCCGATGGATTTAATGCTTCACTTTTTGCATATCTATTTGGATCAATTACTGCTGTAAGTAATGAAGAGATGATAATTACTGTGGGCTTTACTATTTTTGGCTTATTACTTCTTTTGGGAAGTTATAGAAAATTGCTTTTTGTAACTCTTGACGAAGAGACAGCAAAAGCTAGTGGAATTGAAGTCTTTGGACTTAATCTTATGCTTGTGGTATTGAGTGCTATCACTGTAGCATTAGCTATGAGAATTGTCGGAATATTACTGATAGGGGCTTTAATGGTTTTACCAATCTCAACCGCACTGCTTTACAAAGAGAATTTTCTAAAAAGTTTAGCTATGGCAACACTTTTTTCTTTGGTTTCTGTTATTATGGGACTTTTAATCTCTTTTTATCTAGGTCTCTCTTCTGGTGCAGCTATTGTTTTGGTAGCATTACTCTTCTTTATTGTGTCATTATTTTTAAATTGGTAAGAATAAGAGATAAAAATAACTTCTTTTTAAGATAATTATTACTATAATTTATAAATAAACTAAGTAAAAGTAATACTTCTCTTTTAGTATTAGTAAATAAAGGAACAATTATGTTAGATAATTTATTAGATGATCTCAAAGCAATTAGCGGATATAAAGCAGCAGCAGTATTAGATTCAACAGGAGAGGTATTAGTTTCTGATGCTTCTAACCTTAAAGGTGATTTGGATATGGCAGTTGCTGTATTTAATGACATTTTTAGTACAGGACATAAAACAGTGAATAAACTTTCATTAGGAATGATGAAAACTATGCAGTTTATGACTTCTGATGGTGTAATATTAATGCAGTGTTCGGGTTCAGATGATAGAATTCACCTTCATTTATTTGTTGTCTTGGGTGCAGATGGAAATCATGCTTTAGCAAGAATGCAAATGACAAAAATAATAGTTAAAGCTGTTGATGAACTTCATGGCTAAGTAGCAAAATAGAGTAAAAACATATATCTCTTATTTTTATACTTTAATGATAGAGACTGTTTAAGGTTATTTTTTGTACAATCTATCAAATATTGGACTAAAAATTTTAAGGAGTATATATGTTAGATACAATACTAGATGATGTCAAAGAGATAGGTGGTTATAAAGCTGCAGCTATTTTGGACTCAACAGGTGAAGTTTTGATTTCGGATGCTTCAAACTTAAAGGGTGATTTAAATATGGCTGTTGCTGTTTTTAATGATATTTTTGTTACAGGACATAAAACTGTTTCTAAATTATCTCTTGGCATGATGAAAAATATGCAATTTATGACCTCTGATGGTATTATCCTTATGGAATGTTCTGGTGCAGATGAACGGGTACATATTCATATGTTTGTTATTCTTGGTGGCGAAGGTAATCATGCATTGACTCGTATGCAGATGGCAAAAGCAATTCCTAAAGCGGTTACTGAGTTAACAGCATAATATAAATAATCACCATCATTTATGGTGATTATTTAATGTACTTTCTTCACTATTATTATCTTTTAATGATAGGATAATCTCCACTAAGCTATAATGAAAAATTAATCTATTTTACTATAAGTAATACTTCAGATAAAAATATATAGTATCAAGGGCATCGTAAACTATGAGAACTTTTAAAAAAGAGATCAAGGGTGAAGCACTCTTATCATTAGTATTAAATACTGCTGATCATATAAAAGATGAAGAGGATATAATTTATATTGTCCAACGCATCGAAAAAATGTGTATAGAGGCTTTTTCCGCTGAATGGGCTATTGTGTGGTTTCAAGATATAAAAACTAATAATCTTTATAGTCAAACAGTAAATAAGTCTGTAAAAACACAAATAAGTACCCAAAAAGGGTTAATAAGTAAATGCTACCAAAGTAAAAAAGCTATTTTATTTAAACATGTAGTTACTGAACGAGAGTATGATAGCAGTATAGATAATGCTTTAAATGTAGAACAAAAAGATATAATTTTTTCTCCTATCTTGTCAAAAAATTCTGAAGTTATTGCCTTACTTCAAATATCCAATAATATCAAAGACATTCAACAATTCACAAAAGGTGATTTGGGAAAACTAGGTGTGATTAATACGCATATTACACCTATTCTTACAATGATTCAAAATGGAACTTTAGATAGTAATAATCTTAATCATAGTCCAGAAGTTTTTAACTCAAAACTAGAAGATACTATCAAACAACTTACCATAGAAAAAGAGCAAGCAGAACATGCTATGGTCTCTAGTACACGATTTTTAGCAGAAGTAGCCCATGAGGTTAGAACTCCTATGAATGCAGTTATGGGCTTTTTGGAACTTTTACAAATTGATGAAACCAATGAAGATAAACGACTCTATTTGGATACTGCTCTTAAAAGTGGTGCGATGATGGTAGCCTTAGTTAATGACCTTTTGGATTTTGCAAAAATAGAACAAGGGATGATGGAGTTAGAGTCTTTGATTTTTAATCCTATCGAAGAATATACAAGTATGGGACCACTTTTTTCGAGTCGTATGAAAAAGAGTGATCTTTTCTTTCATACTTTTATTGATCCTAATATGCCTATCAAAATCAAAAGTGATCCTCATCGTGTCAAACAAATTCTCTCTAACCTTATTGGGAATGCAGTTAAATTTACACCAAAAGGTGGAAAAATCTCCCTAAATGTTCTCTACAATAAGAAGAAACAAGCAATAATTTTTAGTGTAGTAGACACTGGTAAAGGAATTGCCAAAGGGAAGCAAAAAGAAATTTTTGAAGCATTTAAACAAGAAAAAAATTCTACCTCTCGAGAGTATGGAGGTACAGGATTAGGACTCTCTATTAGCCAAAAGTTAGCAAACTTATATGGTTCTACATTAGAAGTAGAGAGTAAAGAAGGTAAAGGAAGTAAGTTTTATTTCTCTATGCCTCTTGATGGGAAGGTTATAGATAATTCTATGAAGTATGATGAGACACTTTATAAGAATATAGAGATTAAACTCATATTCAAAGAGACCTGCCAAACTACAGAAGAAATACTTTTTCAATATTTTGATGCATTTAAAATACCAAGTAGCAAAATAGAATCTTTAAGTGGTTGGGAGAGTGTAGAAACAGATACTACACATATATTTTGTGGACGAGATACTTTAGATAAAGAAGCAATTCAAGAGATGTTAGATCATGGTATTATTGTTACAATTATGAAAAGTGATATTTTCAAAAATTATAAGGAGGGTCTCAATGGAGAAATACATGAACTTCCTTGTGCTTTTGGTCCTGATAAGCTTTATAATGTAATGTTTGGTCGTGATTTACTTAGAGAAATGAGTGATTCTTCAGGTCATAGAATAGTAGCTTTGGTAGTGGATGATAATAGTATTAATATACAATTTTTGAAGGCTGTATTAGGTCGTATAGGTGTAGATATAGAAGGTGTAGAAAATGGTAGAATTGCTGTTGAATCTTATACGAATGCTATAGAGCAGGGTAGAGGATATAATATTATTTTTATGGATGAGCATATGCCTGTAATGACAGGAATGGAAGCGACCCTAGAAATTTTGGAAATTGAGAGAAAAAAAGGATATGTTCATACTCCTATTATTGGACTAAGTGGAGATTCTACAGAAGAGCATCGTACTAAATCTATAGAAGCAGGAATGGATGATAGTATCACCAAACCAGTCCATGTTAAAGATATATCAGCAATACTTAAAAAATTTTTAGACCACAAATAAAGTAAAAAAAGGAATAATACAATGAAAATATGTAAACCAATTATAATAGGAATAAGTGCTTTAGTATTGGGTGGATGTTCAGGTTCATCTGTAGGACCAAATACCCAAGGGGGTATAGCTGCTGGTGCTGCTACAGGTGCTCTTCTTGGTGGAGTATTAGGTGGATCTGGTAGAGATATGGCTTTAGGAGCTGCATTAGGTGCAGTTGCTGGTGGTGCTATTGGATATAACTTAGATCAACAAGCAAATGATATAGCAAGATCTCTAGGAACAGGTGTTAATAATGATCCTTTAGCATATCTCGATCCTAATCAAGATTTAATTGTCTCTAATAATGGTAAATATGTCAAAATTATGTTTCGTGATAGTATGATGTTTTCTACTAATTCTGCTAGGCTTACTTCTAGTGCATCATACAAGGTAGGCAAAGTAGCTAATATTCTCAAACAATATTCACAAACTATAGTTGAAACAGCAGGACACACAGACAAAAGAGGTGGCTACAATCATAATATGAGCCTCTCACAAGCAAGAGCAAAAAGTGTAGCTGATAGACTCTATAGTACAGGTATTCAAAACAATAGTTATGTGACAGGATGTTCTTATAGTAAACCACTTGTTGAAAATAGTTCAAGTACAAATATGGCTCTTAATAGAAGAGTAGAAGTCTATTTATATCCAAATAATGATGTTCGCGTAGATGCCTGTAGATAAGGAAAAAATTTAAGAGAGAGGTGTTCTTACTTTTCTCTTATTATCTGCAATTTCAAGGAGCATAAAGTGAAAATATTTACTTTTATACTACTAACACTACTACTAATAGAAGTTCAAGCCAAAGATAGCAAATGGCAAAACCTCATAGCACTCAAAGAATATCCTCCAAGTGCATATACGCTCAAAAATGATGTAGCGTGTTTGGAAATTAGACGATATATAGTAGAAGAAAACACTAACAAAAGAGTCAAACAGACTCCTTGGATAGTACTATCAATTATATCCCCTTCTGTAGGCAGAAGAACACTCAATCATTTTAGAAAAATCAAACCAAACTTGACCCTCTTAAGCGATATACGAAAAAATGAATTACATAATACTATAACAAATGCAATGGTACTCAATCGTGATAAAAAGATGATGCGTATGTATGAGATTGTTGATGTGATAAGCTTTTTGGGAGAAATAGATACTCCCGCTGAAGTGCAATTGGTACTGTGGCTTTATGGATATGATGGCTTTAAGTATCGTAAAACTTCTGAAGGTTATGCCGTAAAAATAGAGAAAAAAACTATTAAATGTATAGGTGATAATGACTTAGAAGAGAGATTTGTCTCCCAAGTCTTTATAAGTAAACAAGGTAAGTTAAGCAAAAAAAAACTACTCAAACATACAAAAAAATCTATTAAGAGAGAGCTACCTCTACTGAAGAAACCTGCGATATACCTCTATCCAAAAACGAAGCAACGCATAAATGTCTCTTTGACTATCAACGGTACTATCACTACTTCAATACCTTTGTATGCAAAAGGCTGGAGTGTTATAGTAGAACCCAATGGCACTATCAATAATCAATATGATTATCTTTTCTATGAAAATACTCTTAATACAATGAAATTACCCAATAATGGATGGATAAAAAAAGGTGATGTACTAGATAAGTGGTTTGATATTATTTTGCCAAGATTAGGCTTCAATAGTAAAGAAAAAGAGCAGTTCAAAGCATACTGGCTACCTAGATTTGACAAAGAAAAACTCTATGAAATTAAGTTGTTCGAGCGTTCGTTTCTCGCCAAAAATATGAAACTCTCTATAGATCCAAAACCAGATACACTTATCCGAGTTATTTTTAGTTTTAAACAGATAAAAGAGAGATACAGTCTTAGGACACCACAAATTACTACACCCAAAAGAGTAGGCTTTCATGTCCTAGAATGGGGTGGGATGATGGCAACAAAATAGGAGAATATCATGAGAATATTTACGATGCTATTCGTAGTATTACTATTAATACAACTGCAAGCCAAAGATACTAAATGGCAAAAGCTCAAATCACTCAAAGAGTACTCTGCAAGTGATTATACGCTTAAAGAGGGTGTAGAATATTTGGAAATTAGAACTTATAGTAGGGGTATAGAAGATAAAAAATATAACATAAGAGGGTATAGAGTAGACCTCACTATGCAGAGAAAAGCTTTAACATAAAGATCAAAAAATTCAAAGAACTTACTCCCAATATCTCAGAATAAACAGATATTAGAAAAAGTGGGTTTTGTTTGATGAGTGGATGTATTTCTAGTATAGGAAATGCTTTTATGATAAAGAGTGATGGCAAGATGTGGCGTATGAATATGGTCACAGATATTTTAGAAATGCTAGGAGAGATTGCCACCCCTGCCGAAGCTAAACTCACTTTGTGGCTTAACGATACCCACAGAAATATATCAGATAAAGGAAGTCTGGGGTACAAAGATAAATATCGTAAAATACCCCAAGGCTATGAAGTCATCTCACAATATGATAACTTTCTAGATAATTTTGGAGACTGTGGTAATTTTACCTATAAAATATCTATCAATAAGCAAGGCAAAATTTTCAATAAACAACTTCTCAAAAAAAAGCCATCCAAAAATGGCTGTATGACAATGGATTAGAAAAAGATGAAGGTATTTAGAATATTATTAGTATTACTTATAATAGGTACAAGTACAAAGGTAACTTTTGCCAAGTTTAGTACTCTCTCAGTACAAGAACTCAAACGCTACAAACCACTCAAGGCACATGAAGGAAAGTCTTTGCCTTCGCTAACAACAGCAAAGCTAAGTAACCTCAATCTAGCAAAGCCTGTAAAGTATTTTGATATTCGAGGATATGATACATGGGGAAAATATACTGGAGGCTGGTCTTTTGATATGCTAGCCTTCAAAAAACTCTCACGCAAAGAGCAGAAAAAACTAAATTCCATAAAAATTACAAAAAAAAATTACGCTATCGCTTATACATATTTACAAGATTCTACCTTAGTAGATAGTTATTATCTCCACTATATAGATATGAATTCTATTTTATATACTATCTCTTCACGCAAAGAGCTATTAGCATTTTTGGGTACGATAGATACACCTGTAGAACTTCATATAGCACTACTTGGAAGTTATGGATCAATACGATACAAACAAATTGAGAATATCTATATCCTTCGTTACGAGTCTTCAACTTATGAAGATTATGATGGTGGTGATTATGAGTATGCTCATAGTATAAATCATATAATTATGGATAACAGAGCAAATAAACTCTTATCAAAAGAGCTTGTATATGAAGGCTGTAGGGGTAAAAAGTGTGTAGATTTAAGAGGTAAATGATAAGTAAGAAGAGCCTCTAAAAGTTATTTCATGATACCTGTTTTTATTTTTATCTTGGAATATAATTAAAATAGTAGGAGTAGTTATTATGATACAAAAGAGATATAGTATAGGATTTTTTTTCTTGTTTCTTACACAACTTCTATTAGCTCTAATGTTACGATACTCCACAATGCTAAAAAAGAGGCTATACTAGGTTTTCAACGATATATATGGGGAGTAAATTCAAAGGGGAGTATAATAAGGTTACGATAAAAATGAAAAATAGATATTTTTTATTTTTATATGTCAATTTTATGATAAGCTTAATAGAAGCTAATACTTAATAAGGAGTATTCAAATGAAAAGTTTATGGTTTAGAGTAATGGTAGTATGGATGATAACACTTTCTATAGTTATCGCAAGTGATAATCCTAGAGCAGTTATTATTTTTGATGCGTCAGGGAGTATGTGGGGGCAGATTAATGGTGTGACCAAGATTGAGATTGCTAGAGATGCCTTGAAAAATGTTATTAAAGAGTGGAATCCAAATGTGGAGTTGGGACTCACTGTGTATGGGCATCGTTCCAAAGGTGATTGTAATGATATTGAGACACTAATTCCTGTGGGGAAGATAGATAAAAATAGAGTTATTTCTACAGTTATGAATATTCAGCCAAAAGGAAAAACACCTATTAGTCGTTCTCTCAAAAAGGTAGCGAACGAGATTAAATATACCGAGGAAAAGGCTACTATTATACTTATTTCTGATGGTAAAGAGACTTGTGACCCAAATCCTTGTATGGTGGCAAAAGAGTTAGAGAAGAAAGGTATAGACTTTGTTGTACATGTGATTGGGTTTGATGTAGATAATCAAACTGCTCAAGAATTAAGATGTATTGCAAGTGCTACAGGTGGTGAATATTTCCCTGCCAAAAATGCAATAGCACTTAATGATGCTATGAAAGTGATAGCCAAAAAAGTTGAAAAGCTAGAATCTAAAGTAAGCCCTAAGCCAGTAGTTAAAAAATTGAAAAATAATATAGAGGTTTCCGCATCTGAATCAGAGGGTGGTAAATGGATCAAAGCGTATCATCGTATTTATAAAGCTGAAAATGGACAAAAGGTAGATGGTCAACTCACAAGTGTCAACTCTACACAAAAATATGTAGGAAAAACCTTTTTAGAAGATGGTTCATATATTTTGCAGTCAGAGTATAATAAATTCAAAATACAAACACCATTTGAAATAAAAGTTGGAGAAGTGACCAAAGTCCATGTGAGCATGGGACAGACAGGAATTGTAGAGATTTCAGCATCTGAATCAGAAGGTGGTAAATGGGTAAGAGCCTATCATAGAATTTATAAAGTTATAGATGGGGTCAAAGATGATAGCCAAACAGAGGGCTTTACTTCATATAAAAAGAAAGTAGGAAATGCTCAAATTGCTATTGGGAAATATATTGTTAAATCTGAATATAATGAGTTTAGACAAGAGAGAGAATTTGAAGTAAAAGCTGGAGAGGTGACCAAAATCCATATGAGTATGGGTCAGACAGGAATTGTAGAGATTTCAGCATCTGAATCAGAAGGTGGTAAATGGGTAAGAGCCTATCATAGAATCTATAAAGTTATAGATGGGGTCAAAGATGATAGGCAAACAGAGGGCTTTACTTCATATAAAAAGAAAGTAGGAAATGCTCAAATTGCTATTGGGAAATATATTGTAAAATCTGAATATAATGAGTTTAGACAAGAGAGAGCATTTGAAGTAAAAGCTGGAGAGGTGACCAAAATCCATGTGAGCATGGGACAGACAGGAATTATAGAGATTTCAGCATCTGAATCAGAGGGAGGTAAGTGGGTAAGAGCCTATCATAGAATTTATAAAGTTATAGATGGGGTCAAAGATGATAGCCAAACAGCAAGCTTTACTTCATATAAAAAGAAAGTAGGAAATGCTAAAATTGCTATTGGTAAATATATTATCAAGTCAGAATATAATAACTCTGAGCAACTCACTCCATTTGAAGTTAAAGCAGGGAAAACTAGTAAAATACATGTTATTTTTAGTCAATTTTTGATGGGTGCTAAGTGTTCTAATATGGAGGAGCAAGTAAGTTATGAAGTGTATGCGAGTAGTGGACAGCTTATGTATGAGAAAAAAAGTAAGTGTGCTAATATACTAAAAGTTCCACTTGATAAGGGTAACTATAGTGTAGAAGCAAAAATTAGTACTGGTAGTAAAGAGATGAAGTTTTCTGTAGGTTCTGAGCATCCAAATAGACTTATTCTTGATTTAACAAATCTCAACCATGAAGAAGAGATTAAAGCAGACAGTCAAGAGAGTGAAAAAATCACTCTAGGTACTAAAGAGATAGAAATTACAGGTATTAGTAAAAAAGATGCTGAACAGATCAAAAACTTAGGTGCAGTGTTAGGGGTACTTAGTGGTGTAATGCAGGCGAATACGCCAGAGAAAAAAGTAGAAGAAGAGACTAATAATACTAAAGTAGATAAAGAGTTTGAAGATATGAGTAAAGATCTTGAAATGTATACAAAATAAAGGAGAAGAAAAATGATAAAATTAGTAAAAGTTTCGTTAGTAGTAATACTAGCTAGTAGTATGCTCGTAGGTGCAGATATGTATAAAAAATATAATATTAAAAGTGCTAAAATTGACTATAAACTTACAGGTTCTGGCAATATGATGGGAGTTGTTACTCAGAGTGCAGGGAAGAAAAGAGTTATTTTTGATAACTTTGGAGCCAAAGAGTTGATAGAAGAGAATAAAGTAGACAAGAGTATTATTGCTAAAAAGAGTACAGTAGATAAAGTACATAAAATTACTTATATGAATAAGTCTATTATTTATATGGTTGATTTTAACAAAAAAAGAGTTACTCGTATGCAAAATCCAGCTATAGGAATGATGGGTCTATCTAAAGATAATACAGTCCAAGATGCAGGAAAGAAGATGATGCTTCAGATGGGAGGAAAAAAGATAGGTACAGATAAAGTATTAGGCTATAAGTGTGATATTTGGTCTATGATGGGAACAAAACAGTGTATTCATAATGGAGTTATACTCAAAGTAGAGACAGATATGATGGGTATAAAAAGTACAGAAGTTGCTACAAAGATAGAATTTGATATATCTACAAATAGTGATACTTTTGCACTTCCTAGTTTTCCTATCTATGATATGGAAGGGAATATTTTATCCAAAGATAAACTTGAATCTATGGATAATAAAGATGAAGTAAATGTGGTCAACACAAGTAAAGATATGGCTCTTATGAAAGCTTCTATGGCTGATGCTATGGCAAATGTAGGTGTTGCCAAAGGGGAAACTCCCACAAAAGCTCAAAGCCAAGATATACTAAAATCTATGCAAAAGAGTATGTTACCTCAAATGAAAGAGCAAATATTAGCACAAGAGAGTATTCTGATATTTGGAAAAGAGTGTTTGGGAAAAGCAGATACATTAAAAGAGGCAAATATTTGTAATCAAAAAGCCAATAAAATGAGTAATGAAGAGGAAGAAGATTTTGAAGAGTGGAATCCACAAATCAAAAAAGAGATATTAGGGTTTATTTCACAAGGTATTTCACAAATGGATTGTATTAAAAAGGCAAAAGGTATGAGTGAGATACAAAAGTGTATGCCTCAGGAGTAAGAAGTTATCTATAAGAGTGAGACTACTTGTTCCACTCTATATAGGTTTTGGCTGTAGAAATTTCATCATACAAAAATGATTTTTCACCATTTTTTGTTTCTACTGTAATAGATGTTTTCTCTGCTTGTTTTAAAATACCTTTAACTCGCTCTTGATCAGGAATCTTAAGTTTTATTTTTTCTCCAATAGCATTTTTAAAATGTATAGGTTTAGTAAGTTTTCTTTCTATACCAGGAGAACTTACTTCTAGGCGATAAGGAGAATTCATTGGTGGATGAACATCAAGAAAAGGTGAAAGTTCATTAGAGATTGTGGCACATAAATCAAGTGATACACCACCTTCTTGTGTGATAAATACTCTAAATATTGTTTCATCAAACTCTGTTACTACTTCAGTATCATAAAAGAGTGCATCATTTCCCTTGACAATTTTTTCTATCTCAATATCAAGATTCATCACTTTCTCCTTTAGGTTCTTTTTTCTCAATTTGCTTAAAAAGCTCTTCGAGTCTTATAGTTTTTTCTAACTGTTCATCAAATTCAAATGTAAAGCGAGGAGCTTTAAACCAGCCCTCAGTCTGCTTACAATGATTTTGAATATATCCTGCAACACTACGAAGTTGTTTGAGTGCTTCTTGCTGTTCTTTGAGGGATAGGAATGATGGTTCTAAATAGACCTTTGCATCACTACGCCCTTTGGAACATACAACATCTACAACAACCAAAGAGTTAATACGATTATCATTGAGGCTATTAAATGCCTCAGGGATAATTTCTTTAAGTACAGACTCTACACGGTGTCTTTTAATCTCTTCTTGGGTCATAGAGAGACTTGCTCCTCTACATCTTTGAATGTTTCAATAATATCACCAGCTTTGAGGTCATTATATTTATCCATCATAATACCACACTCATAACCATTTTTCACTTCTCTTGCATCTTCAGTAAATCGTTTCAATGATGAGATACTACTTGTGTAGATTACAACACCATCACGAATAATTCGTGCATTGCTTCCACGAATAATAGAACCATCAATAACTTTAGATCCAGCAATAGTTCCTACTTTAGCTACAGTAAATGTCTCACGAACTTCTGCTTGACCTGTAACTTCTTCACTAATAACAGGACTCATCATACCACCAAGAAGTGCTTTGACATCATCAAGTAAATCATAAATAATAGAGTATGAACGAATTTCAATACCTAACTCTTTTGCTTTTTTCTTGACACTTCCTGTAGGACGAACATTAAATCCAAGAATAATAGAGTTTTGACTTGCATCACAAAGTGTTACATCACTCTCTGTAACTCCACCAACACCTTCATGGATAATATTAACTTTCACTTCTTCATTTTTGAGGTTTTCTAGGCTACCTTTGATAGCTTCAAGAGATCCATGAACATCTGCTTTGATAATAACAGGAAGTGATTTAAGTTGTCCTTCTGCAATAAGTGCAGAGAGATCATCAATTGTTGCTTTTGTACTTTTTGATAACTCTTTAGCACGAGCATATTCAGCTCTTTTGTTTGCTAACTCTTTGGCTTCTCGTTCACTACTCATAACAAGCATAACTTCACCAGAGCTAGGTACTTCACTCAGCCCTACAATAGCAGCAGGTGTACTTGGTCCAATATCTTTCATTGTAGTACCCTCGTCATTACGCATAGCACGCACACGACCATAAGTATTTCCTACAATTACACTATCTCCTACACGGAGTGTACCATTTTGAACAATTACATTTGCTACAGGTCCAAAGCCTTTTTCCAAAGAACTTTCTACAACAATAGCTTTTCCTTCTCTTGATGGATCAGCTTGAAGTTCCATGACTTCTGATTGAACTAAGATAGTATCAAGAAGATCAGCAATACCTTCTCCACTATGAGCAGATACATTAACAAACTCTACTTCACCACCCCACTCAACAGCCAAGACATCCATCTCTGCAAGTTGTGATTTTACCATCTCAGGGTTAGCACTCTCTTTGTCTATCTTATTGATAGCAACGATCATTGGTACATTCCCTGCTTTTGCATGAGAAATTGCTTCTTTTGTTTGTGGTTTCACACCATCATCAGCAGCAACAACAATAATAACTATATCTGTAGCTTGTGCACCTCTTGCTCTCATTTCTGTAAAGGCAGCATGCCCTGGAGTATCAACAAAAGTAATTTTTTTACCATTTTTTTCTACTTGATACGCACCTACATGCTGAGTGATTCCACCCGCTTCTTTATCAACAACTTTTGTTTCTCTAATTTTGTCAAGAAGTGAAGTTTTTCCATGGTCAACATGTCCCATAATAGTAATTACAGGCGGTCTTTCTTCAGGATTCTCATCAGCTATGTCATCATAAGCAGTTACATAATTGAGTGCATCAAGAGGGTTAATAGTCGTTACTTCAACTTCAAACTCTTCAGAAAGAATTTCAATATCATCTTTGTCTAAGAAGTCATTTTTTGTAACCATAGTTCCAAGTGTAAAGAGAACTTTTACAACTTCTCCTACATTTTTTCCTACTTTTTCTGCAAATTCGTATACTCTTACATTTTCAGGAATTTCAATAACAGTTATTTTTTCGCTATTTTCATCAGTTTTAATATATTTACGCTTTTTGCTTCCTCTACGAATAGATCGTTTTTGTTGCGGTCTAAATGTGTTTGTTCCAACACCTCGTTTTTTCTGCTCAGCTTTTCGTCTTTCGTCTTGGCGTTTCATTTCTTCATAAATATTTTTATCAGAGAAATCCAAGAGTACAACTTCTGCATCATTATAAACTTCGTCACTACCACCAAACTCTCTGTTAGTCATGATTTCTAGTTTTTCACCAGTTTCTTTTGCTTCAGCAGCTTTCTTTGGCTTTCTCTTTTTAGGGATAAATGAAGAACTATCTGCCATACGAATACTTCTCTTAACAGGAGCAGGTTTGGCTTTTCTAACAATAGTAATACCTCCACGAGAGAGACCTCTTCTTCTTGGTTTTACTACCTCTTTTGTTTCACCTTCTTCAGTTGTTTCACTCTCTTCAGTTATTTCTGGTTCTACTTTTTTGCGAGAAACAGCTGTAATCCCTTTTCTCTTTTTAGGAACAACTTTTTTTACCTCTGGAGCTATAGCCTCTTCAGTGCTAGGCTCTTCTTTAGGTGCTATGACATCTTTGGCTTCTGTTGTAGGAGCTTCAGTGACAGGAGTCTCTTTAGGAGCTATTGTTGGAGTTTCTACAGGAATACTTTCTGCTTTGACTTCTTCAATAATTTCTTTTTTTGGCTCTTCAGGCTTTTCTGCAACTGCAGGTTTTGGCTTCTCTACTTTTCTTATCTTCTTTACCATAGTAATTTTAGATTTTTGTATAGGCTTTTTATAGCCACTAGGGAGTGTTCCACTAATTGCATAATCAACAAGTATACCTGCTTGCTCCATACTAATAGAGCTATTGGCTACTTTAACATTAAACCCTAATTCCTTGGCTTTCCCCAATAACACTGTATTAGAGAGACCAGCTTCCGCTGCAATCTCTTGGATTTTAACTTTATCCATTCTTGACTAACTCCTTTAAAAACTTAATAAACCGTTCTTTGTCTTGCTTGAAACGCTTCGTTAAACCTTTGATTTTTTTTTCATTGTTGATACATTCATGACAGATATAAAAGCTTCGACCAACTCCTTGATAGGATAGTATCTCATTTTCACTTTGTTGAAGTCTTACCAATGTTTTTTTAATAGCTCTTTGACGACAAGAGAGACACATTCGGGTTGGTTTTCTTTTTTTTATTGAATTCATTGATATTATACCTAAAAAGAGTTTAACTCTTTGTTGTAACACCATAATTATCAAGAGCCTTATTCAAAACTCTAAATTGTGGAAATCTATATTGTAGGGCTTTTGTGATTTTATCTGCATCGCAACTATAGCATAAAGTAAAGAAAGTAGAGCCACTTCCAGAGAGAGTACTCATTAATGCACCATGTTTGAGTGCTAACTTCTGTACTTCAAATAGTTCGGGCATCATTTTCATTCGTCTACTCTGGTGAAGTTTGTCTTTTGATGCGATACGCAAAAGATCCCAAGACTCACTCATAAACAAAGATGTCATAAATGCAGCTCTTGAAAGTGAATAGATTGTTTCTTCTTTTTTGTACACTTTAGGCAGTACTGTTCTTGATCGTGCAGTAGAGATAGTTTTATCTGGAATAACAACTACAGCTCTTAGAATATCAGGGAGTCTTCGTTTTTTACTATAAACTCTATCTTGTTCTACGCAGGCTACATTAAAGCCACCCATAACAGCAGGTGTAATATTATCAGGATGATTTTCATACAGTAAAGCCCGATTTAAAATTTCTCTTTTATTATATTTTATACCTGCTGCTACATACGCAGCAGTAATAGAGGCTACGATTACTGCTGAAGAGCTTCCTAAACCTCTTGATATAGGTATTCTATTAGTAAATTCAAAACGAAAAATTGGCTCTTTTTTTGTTAATCTTTTATAGTTTTCATTAAAAATATTTAAAAAGAGTGTATTTTTTTTAATTTTTGGACTATTTGATCCTTCTCCTTGTGTGGAGATACTCAAAAACTTTGAAGGTGTAATAAGAATTTCATTACGAAGGTCTATAGCAAGTCCGAGACTATCAAATCCTGGACCTAGATTAGCACTAGTGGCTGGTACACTTATAAACACATATTCCCTTTTTTTTAAACTGCTGGTAAGCGATAGTCTGGTGTATTATCTTGTTCTAATTTGATTGTATCAAGCGAAATGGGAAGCCAATAGAGCTGTTTAATCGCTGTCTCAAATTTTTTACTTATTATATCTTCTTTGACTTTAATAAAATAGAGATTTCCTATAGCTTTAATAGGTTGATTGTTATTTGTCTCAAAAGCACTACAGCTATAAAGGGGTATGCCTTTGATTATTTCTATAGTTTTAAGCATAATATAGCTGAGTTTAATAGCCATATAACTTCCTGGACCATTAGTATATACAATTTTATCTATAGGATACTCTTTGAGAATATCCTCTATCAAAGGAAGAAGTATTTGAGATGTCTTTTGGGTACTCTCTACTCTTTTGAGTAATCTATTATCTTTGTATACTCCCAATAAAAGAGGTACAGACAGAGGAATAACCATAAGGGTATACTTAGGCAAAGCTTTTTGCAAATTGGCTACTTTGTAGAGTTTTAAGAGCTATCATATCATAGTTTTTACTATCTGCTAAGAGAGCTTTTGCGAGTTCATAATTGAGTTTATGGCTTCCTGCAAAAGCAGTATACTCACCTAAAATATTATGTCCAGTCACCATCATATCACCCATAGCATCTAATATCTTATGGCGAACAAATTCATCTTCAAACCGCAAGCCTTCAGGATTGAGAATTTTATGTTCATCCAATCCAATAGCATTTTGCAGTGTTGCTCCAAGAGCTAAGTTTTGACTCTGTAGGTATTGAATATCTTTGACAAAACCAAAAGTTCTAGCCCTAGCTATCTCTTCTACAAAACCAGCTCTACTGAGTGCAAAGTTTTTATGTTGTTGTCCAATCACAGGGTGTTGAAACTTTATCTCAAAATTAAATGATGCAGTAGAAGAAGGAGAGAGTCGAGCAAATTTATCACCTTCTCTGACTTCTACAACTTTTTTGATTATAATAACTTGTTTACTAGAGTCGAGTTCTTTAATCCCTGCCTCATCTAAAAGAAGACAAAAACTAATAGCAGACCCATCCATAACAGGCATTTCTGACCCATCAATAATTACTCGCAGATTATCAATACCATAGGCATAAATAGCAGCTAAAAAGTGTTCTATAGTTGAGATAGAAGCTTTTTTATTGCCAATAACTGTTGCCATTTGTGTATTAATAACATTATCAGGAGAGAGAGGAATACTCACAGCTAAATCATCACGATAAAATACAATTCCACTATTTGCTCCCATAGGTTCAAGTCGAAGACGAATTGGCTCTCCTTTATGAAGACCAATTCCAATGACTTCTACAGCCTGTGCAATTGTTTTTTGCTTGATCATCTCACTCCTTTTTTAAATTTATTATAATAATTATATCATAATTTTTAGAAACTACCTAAAGTCTTTATTATGCCTTTTTTTTCTCTGCATTCTCTTTATTTGGCTTCTTAGGGCTAATAATAGCATCAGCATCTTTAAATATTTTATCAATATTATCTCTAATCCATTTACTATCAAGCCACTCTATAGGTCGTACTTCTACACCTTGAACTAATATACCAAAATGGAGGTGATCACCAAGAGCCAAACCAGTTTTACCTGTTTGGGCTATTTTATCTCCAGCTTTGATACTATCACCCTCTTTGACATTAAGTGTAGCACAATGTCCATAGAGAGTATAGAGTCCTAATCCATGATCAATAATTGGCATATTTCCATAGATACCATTATATTCAGCAAAAACAACTGTACCATCATTTGAAGTTACAAGATCAGCCATTTGTGTACTAGCCATATCATATCCTAGATGATATGATTGAGATATTTCATTCTCTTTTGTTCCATAATAATAATGTCTATCATCTCCAAAACTTGCTACTTTTTGTCCATTTCTAAGAGGATAAAATTTATGAATTTTCCATTTATTAAGAATCTCTGTAGAGATATTAGAAGTATATTTTTTAATAAGATCTTCATTATCAATACGCATCGTCTCATTGACTGATTTAAGTTTTTCTAGTTTATCTGATTTCATATATTTTTCATCTTGTTCTGCTAAATCAGTAATTTTTCCATTAATAAATTTATCAGAAGCTTGAATCCAAGATACACGATAGTTTCTTTGTTTAGTATAAAGAGGAACTTCTGAGGTACGACTATTTCCAGCTCTATCTTTGACTATTATATTAGCCTGAAAATTGTCTTCTCTAAAAGGCCAAGCTATAAGAGATACATAGTAGCCTTCTTTTTTATATGGTTGGGCTTTGTATCTATTATTAGCTGTCTGGATATAAACCTCAGAGAGAATATCATCATCAGATGCCTGAAAAATAACCAAAGCACTTCCACCCTGTGTAATACTATAAGAGTTTGATAGAATATTTATTATAGGTCTTTTATTATCAACTTTAAACTCTATACTCTTTTGATCACTATTCCCTGTAAAATAATTCCATCTACTAGCATCAGTAACTTTTATTTTGAGTTGAATTGTTTTTGCACTTTTATCTAATTGCTTACCTCTAGGATAGCTTACTAAAACTTCTTCTTCTTCAAGATTTAAACTATCTTTTTGTACAACCAAAACCTCATTTTTACCATCACTTAAAAATACTTGGTAGCTTTTGAGTCCAAAGTTATCTTTAAGTGTTATTTTCAATGGATCTTTTAAATTCCAATATGAAAACTTTGGTGTTTGGATAGTAGGTTTGACTCTTTCAAATTCTTTAGCCGTATAGATATATCCAGCTCCTACTACAGCAACTGCTAGTATCAATAACAAAAGAATCAACCACCCTGTACCACTTCCTCTTTTGCGTCTATATTTTCTCATTTCTTCTGATCCTTAAGCATTTAATTTTTGTAGAATTTTATCTAAAAGCTCTTGTGTATTCGTAGTAGCATAAGTAAATCCACATGCATTAGGATGACCACCGCCACCAAAATATTGTGCTATTGTAGAGAGATTTTTATGTTTACTTCTTAATGAGACTTTGATTAAGTCATTTTGAACTATAAGAGCTATAGCAACTTCAACAGTAGCAAGAGAGCGAAGGATATCTACAATTCCTACCATATCACTCATAATTGCACCCGTAGATAATATCATATTGTTGTCAATTTTTACTGAAGCAATAGTTGCATTTTGGTGAAGTTGTAGTGTGGAAAGTGCTTTGGAGAGAATACGAACAGAGGCTAAAGACTTTCTGGAATTTAAATTAAATGAGACCTCTTTTGGGTTGGCACCACTTGTAATAAGTTCCATTGCAAAGGTAAAAAGATCTTTATCCACATTATTTGTGCTAAAGTATTGTGTATCAGAGACAAGGGCTGTATAAAAACAGGTTGCAACATCCGCAGTTATAGGAAAATACTTTTTCATTTCAATATATGCTACATACGAAGCTGAAGCCAAAGAAGCGTTAATAATATTTATTTTTCCATATAATGTATTTGTTTCATGATGATCAATATTGATAATATCTCTAGCAGAAAAATCAAAACCTAATCTATCTAAACTTCCACAATCACAGGCAATAATAAGACTTTTATCATAACTCATTTTTGATTTTATTTTAGAAAAATTTGGAAGAAAATCTAAATGTTGTGGAAGTGTAGACGAATAATTAACAATTTCAACCTGTTTCCCATAATTTTTAAGTAAGCTATAAATACCTAATGAAGTACCAAGGGCATCTGCATCAGGGTCTATATGAGAGACAATAGTAATAGTTCTATAAGAGTCTATTAATGCTTTGAGTTCTTGGCTCATTTTTGTTATTTCCCTTCTACCTTCATTGAAAGATCTATCCAGTTTGCTTGGTGTATAATACTTCCTGATGAGATAGCATCTACACCTGTTAATGCTATTTGGGCTATGGTATCAAGTGTTACATTCCCACTCGCTTCCAAGAGAATATGCGGATAATTCTTATTCCTATAGGCTACAACTTCTCGTGTCATATCTAGGCTCATATTATCACACATTACTATATCTGCACCTGCTTTCATAGCTTTTTTAACCATAATCATATCTTCACACTCTATCTCTACTTTAGAAGTAAAGGGTATTTTGCGTCGAACTTCTTGCATAAACTTATCAAGATTATCAATAGTTTGTAAGTGCGTATCTTTTAGCATTAGGCTATCATCTAGTCCCATTCTATGATTAATCCCACCACCACAACGGACAGCATATTTTTCAAATGCTCGTAAAAGAGGGCGTGTTTTGCGTGTATCAAGAAGCTTTACATTAGTATGTGCAATAGCATCTACAAATTTTGCAGTAAGTGTGGCAATAGAACTAGCATGTAAAACTATATCAAGAATAGAGCGTTCTAGGGAGAGTATAGAATGAGAATCTCCCCAAATTAAAACAAGTTTTTCACCTATAACAAACTTATCCCCATCTTCAAAAGCCCATTCACATTGAAGTTGATACATAGAAGCTAAGGTATCTATATATTCACGACCTCCCATTACACCATCACTTTTGGCAATAATATAGGCTTGAATTTTTTTACTTGTACTAATACGAGCAAAGAGATCACCTCTGCCTATATCTTCTGCTATAAGTGCTTTGAGAAACTCTTGTTTATACATATAAAACTCTTTTTAAATCTATTATATCCATATTAATTAGCTTAGTCAATATTAAAATATTTAAGCTTCTTTATTCTCTTGTAACATTTTATCTGCAAAGAGGCTTGCGAGTATTGATACTATAACATAGGTTAAAAATAAATACAATCCCACCTGTACCTCAGCACGACTCATATCCCCTTTACTCGCAGAAAAGTATACAAGGAGTGTAGAAACTACAAACACATCTGCCATTGACCATTTTCCTAAAATCTTGAAAAAATGAACAAGAGTATGTGCAAATTTACTTTGAATAAAGATTGATACAAAGAGTATTGCAATAGTTTTCAAAAGAGGAAAAATAACAGAAAATAGAAGTAATACAGCTCCTATAATATAATCATTATTATCAAAAAGTTTCAAAATAGAACCCATAACTCCTTTAGATTCCATAGTTAATACTACATCGCCTAAATATTCTACCTCTTTATGAATGCTCATCATCATAATAGGGGTAATCAACCCACCAATTAAGGCAATTAATCCACTTAATCCTAGTAAAATTGTAAATTCTCGTAATGAAACAACAAAATATAGTAGAAATATAGCCCCTAAAGTTAGTACAAAATAGAGTGTATACTGCTCTGCTTTTTGTTTAAAAAACTGTTGAACCTCTTGGTCTTTTTTTTGCTCTTGAAGTAGTTCTTGATAACCAGAATAGAATCCTAAAGAGAGACCTTGTGCAAGTTTTTTAAGTTGATTTTTACTCAATTGTGTAATATCTTGCTTTTGTACCATAAGTTGAGACATCTCTTCATATGATTTGGCATTTTGATATGCTTTGAGTACAAAAAAAGTCATAAGTATAAGGAGAAGTATTGCTATAAGTGTTGTAGTTATCTGTTTCATAGAGCCATTATATTATAATAGCTCTATGAAAAAAATAAATATACTCAAAAACATAGCAAAAGAGGCTGGAGAGATTGTCAAAGAGGGCTATCATGCTCACAAGAATATTACCCACAAAGGGCTTGTTGACCTTGTTACAGATTATGATATTCGCACAGAAAAGTTTATTATAAATGCCTTGGCAGAAGAGTTTTGTGAGTATACAATCATAGGTGAAGAGAGTTATCTCAAACAAGGATATACTCACACAAAAGCTATTTATATAGACCCTATTGATGGTACTACTAATTTTGTACATGGCTTACCACACCTTGCTATCTCTATAGGTCTTTGGGAAGATGGCGAGCCACTTATGGCTGTAGTCTATAATCCTATCTTAGATGAGATGTATTGGGCAATCAAAGGGGAGGGAGCATATTATAATGATACTCTGCTCACTGTTTCAACTCAAAATAATTTGCAACAATCACTTATTGCTACAGGCTTTCCTTATGCCAAAGTAGACCAAGGTATAGAGTATCATTGGGTCATTAACTCATTAACTTCTTTACTTCCACATATTCGTGATATAAGACGATTAGGAGCAGCTGCACTTGATTTATGTTATTTAGCCCATGGAAAAACAGATGCTTTTTATGAGATAGACCTTAAGCCATGGGATGTTGCAGGAGGTATATTAATAGTATTAGAAGCAAAAGGAAAAGTGAGTAATCTTTTGGATAAGCCATTTTGCTTTGAAGATAAAGGGATAGTTGCTAGTAATGGATTGGTGCATACCCAATTACTAGACCACCTAGAATCAATCTAGGAAGTTTTCTTTGAAGAGAGATAGGAGAGTAGTAAAATAGAGACTACTCCTATATTTATCATAACATCTGCATAATTAAACACAGCAAAATCAAAACCACAATGCCAAGCTACATAATCAACAACACCTTCATATACAAAACGATCATAGAGATTACCAATAGCACCACCTATAATGAGACCTAGAGGAAATGGAAACTCTTTAAGATAGCCTTCATAAAGTATATATCCTATAATACCAACAATCAATACAGATTGAATCCATTTAAGATTTTCTCCCAAAGAGGCAAACATAGAAAAAGCTACGCCTTTATTATAATGAAGTTCTAGTGATATACAAGAGCTATCCCAAAAAAAACCATCTACAAAGAGTATCTTAATATTTTGATCTATAATAAAAGTACCTAAAACTACAAGTAAAAATATAAAAGCATTTCGTATCACTATGCTAATACCTTTTTAAAGAAACTAACACACATTGCCATTTTTTTATCTAAGATTTCTTTATCTTTTCCTTCAAGTAGAATACGCATCTTATTTTCTGTACCTGAGTATCTAAAGAGTTGTCTCATTCCAGCATCTTCTACATCTTTGACTAAGGCATTATATCCCTCTATTGTATCAAAAGGAATTTTCTTATTTATATTTATATTTACGAGTTCTTGAGGGTATGATTCATAAGGATTAAATATTTCACTGACTTTTTTACCACTATCAACAAGGTATGCTAATGCTTGTAATGCACTAGAAATTCCATCACCAGTTTTGGCATAATCACTAAATATAATATGACCACTTTGTTCTCCACCAAAATTAATACCAGTTTTTTGCATTAATTCTACTACATTTTTATCCCCTACCGCACTGCGATGAAGGCTCAGGTCATGTTGGTTTAAGTACTCTTCTAAACCTTGGTTGCTCATAACAGTTGCAACTACTCCCTCTCCTGTAAGATTTTTTTGTTTTTTGAGATATACAGCTAAAACAGCCATAAGTTTATCCCCATCAATAGCCTCACCATTTTCATCTACCAATACTAATCTATCTGCATCTCCATCAAGAGCAATCCCTACATCTGCACGGTATTCTTTGACTGCTTTGGCGACCATTTCAGGGTGCATAGCACCACAATTATCATTAATATTAAATCCATCAGGTCTATTAGCTATAGTGATAACATCAGCACCAAGTTCTGAGAGTATAGTAGGAGCCACGATATAGCCAGCACCATTGGCACAATCAACTACAACACGCAAGTTAGCTAATGAAAGAGTTTTAGGAAAAGAGTTTTTGATATGGACAATATATCTTCCAATAACATCATCAATTCTTTTTGATTTCCCTATCTTAAGTTCAACTTGTTGAGAGGCTTCTATAAGGGCATGGTTTTCATAGATAGCTTCTATCTCTATCTCTTGTTCTCTATCTAATTTATCCCCTAGACTATCAAAAAATTTAATACCATTATCATAATAAGGATTATGGCTAGCAGAGATCATTATCCCTGCGTCACAACGCATACTTTCAGTTAAAAAAGCAATAGCAGGTGTAGGCATTGGACCTATCTGTATTACATCAAAACCAACAGCAGTTAAGCCTGAAACAAGGGCATTTTCTATCATATAGCCACTTCTTCTTGTATCTTTCCCAACTAATATCTTGTTTGTTGTAGAAAATTGTCTAAAATATATACCTGTTGCCATAGCAAGTCGCATGGTATTAAGAGCTGTTACTTTTTCTCCTGCTTTTCCTCGTACGCCATCTGTTCCAAATAATTTCAATGTGTTATCCTTAGTAAAATATAGCTGTGTTTAATTTTATATATACTTTTATTCTATCTCATTATTCATTAAAGTTAATCAATATTTAATATTTTTTTAGCTATTATTCGCGAACTAATTACACTCGATTTAAAGAGAAACAGAAAAAGGAATAACACAATGGCACATAGCAAGTCAGCAAGAAAGCGTATTTTACAAACAGCTGTAAAAACAGAGAGAAATAGATATTATAGAACTAGAATCAAAAATATTATTAAGTCTGTACATTCAGCAGTAGAAGCAAATGATAAACCAGCAGCACAAGAAGCTCTTAAAGTAGCAAACAAAAGTATTCATTCTTTAATTAGCAAAGGTTTTATCAAAAAAACTACAGCAGCAAGAAAAGTTAGTCGTCTTCATAAACTTGTAAATAAAATAGAAGTAGCATAACTTCACTCTTCATCTACTCTTTTATTTTTTATTCCTAAAAATATAAAAGAGTGTTATATCTCTACAACTTAAAAATTTTATAAATTGGAACGCCCATGTTCAAAGAAAAACTTCAACCATTTATCAACCGCTATAACGAAATCAATACTCTTTTATCTGCACCAGATATTGCTTCAGATATTAAAAAAATGACAGATTTAGGCAGAGAACAGTCTGGACTCTCTTCTTTGGTAGAAAAGGCTCAAGAGTATATTGAAACATCAGATGCTATTGAAGAGAATAAAGAGCTTCTTGGTGATGCAGAACTAGGTGATCTTGCCAAAGAAGAGCTTATTGAACTTGAACCAAGATTACCAGAGCTTGAAGAAGAGATCAAAGTTTTGATGATTCCTACAGATAAAAATGATGATAAAAATATATTTTTAGAGTTAAGAGCGGGTGCTGGTGGTGATGAGAGTGCTTTGTTTGTAGAAGATGTATTTAAGATGTATATGCGTTTTGCTGATCAAATTGGCTGGAAAGTAGAGCTTGTAAGTTCTAACGAGGGTACAGCAGGCGGATTCAAAGAGATAATAGCACAAATCAAAGGTGAGGGTGTTTATTCTAAACTCAAATATGAAGCAGGAACGCACCGTGTACAAAGAGTCCCTGATACAGAAACACAAGGGCGTGTGCATACTTCTGCTATTACTGTGGCAGTTATTCCTGAAGTAGATGATGTAGAGGTAGACATTAAACCAAATGAAGTGAAGATGGATGTATATCGTTCAAGTGGATGTGGTGGACAATCGGTAAATACCACCGATTCTGCTGTACGATTAACACATATTCCTACAGGGATTGTTGTAGCAATTCAAGATGAAAAATCACAACACAAAAATAGAGATAAGGCGATGAAAGTACTCAAAGCTAGAGTCTATGAATCAGTATTACAAAAACAATTGGATGAGACTTCTAGCCAAAGAAAACTTCAAGTTGGTTCAGGTGATAGATCAGAGAAGATTCGTACCTATAATTACCCTCAGAATCGTCTTACAGATCACCGTGTAGGATTGACACTTTATTCTCTTGAAGATATTATGACCAATGGAAATCTTAAGCTTGTAGTAGATCCACTTATTGCCCATGCCCAAATGGAAGCAATACAAGAAGCTGGACTCTAAACAGCTCCAAAAAAGGTTTTTTTACAAAAGTAGTGCTTCGGCACTCTTTTTTTAGTACACAAATACCCATTTTCCCCAATATAAATTTTAAATTTCTTTTTTTCTTTCGCTCTTAACTAAAGCATAAGGTTTGTTAAGTTATAAATGCGTAAATTAATAAAAATCGAGGTTATTATGGCTCTTACTATTACTGATGAGTGTATTGCGTGTGATGCATGTCGCGAAGAGTGTCCCAATGAAGCGATCGAAGAAAATGATCCAATCTATATAATAGATGCAGATCGCTGTACAGAGTGTGTAGGTCATTATGATGAACCTTCTTGTATTGCAGTGTGTCCTGTAGATTGTATTATCTCAGATCCAGATAATGTAGAAAATGCTGAAGAGCTTCAATTTAAATATGACCAAATACAGAAAGAACAGTAGCATATAAATGCCAAAGAGAACCGCAATTATTGATATTGGTTCGAACTCTGCTAGATTAGTTATATTTGAAAGAAGTAGTCGTTTTGGCTTCCATCTTATATGTGAACAAAAGAGTAAAGTCCGTATTGGTGAGGGTGCATACTCTAAAGAAGGATACCTCCAACCCATAGGTATAGAGCGAGCGTATCTTGCTTTGGACTCCTTTGTTCAGACTATCAAAAAATATCATGTCAAAAAAGTTATTTCTGTTGCAACTTCTGCACTGAGAGATGCTCCAAATGGTGAAGAATTTGTCCGTTGGATACGACAAGAACTTAACCTTTCTATTAAAATCATTGATGGTAAAGAAGAGGCTAAATTGGGTGCTATTGCTGCTACTAATCTCCTCCCTATTCATAATGATGCTATTACTGTAGATATTGGAGGAGGTTCTTGTGATATGGCACTTATTTGCAATGGAGTTATCTCTGAGACTTACTCACTTAATGTTGGTACGGTTCGTATTAAAGAGTTATTCTTTGATAAAGACAATGGTACTAACTCTATAGCTAACGCAAGAGAATATATCGCTAATGAACTCCAAAAACTCCCACCTAACTTTAGAGCCAAGTTAGCAGTAGGTATTGGTGGTACAGCACGGACATTGAGTAAAGGTGTTATGAAACGACATAACTACCCATTTAATAAACTCCATGCTTTTCATTACAGAATAGATGGAGAACTTCCCTATTTTAATGATATTATTTATGCAAATATTTCTGATCTTCAAAATTTATACATTAAAAAAGGTCGCTATGATACTATCAAAGAGGGAACACTAATATTTGTAGAGATTCTAAAAACTATACAAGCCCAAGAAGTAATTACAAGTGGTGTAGGTGTGAGAGAAGGAGTTTTTCTAAAAGATTTATTACAAGCTCCTAATTATAAGTTTCCTGCAACACTTAATCCTAGTTTGAAGAGTATTTTAGATAGGTTTGATGACCTTACTTCCAAAGAGTCTCAGGCATCCCACCGCATAGCTGTAGTTTCATCCTTATATACTATATTCCATAAAGAGTTTGCTATAGATATAAAATACCAAAAAGAACTCTATACAGCACTTAGACTTTCTAATATTGGTAAAACGCTTAGAATTTATGATGCAAAAAAACATGCATTTTATATTTCAATGCAAGAATTAAATTTTGGATTTACACATAAAGAGATGATTCTTATATCTGTTCTTCTTAGAATGGATGGAAATTCACTTTTGTATAAACCACTTTGTACAACATACAAAGCACTTCTTCCCAAAAAAGAGGAGTTAAAGTATCTTAGTTTTATGTATACTCTTTCTCTTTTACTTCATGATAATTCTAATAGTGCAAATATTGAGTTTGTGTATGCAAATAATATGCTTACTATTTATTCAAATCAATCTTTGTATCATGCCAAAGAGAATATTATTCTCCTAGAACGACCATATCCTTTTGATATTGTTTTTGAGGATAAAAAGAGTATGCCAAAGTATAATTTTTAATAGCTTCTTTATGGGCGTTTGTTAAGTTTGTCTATTTCGTCTTTAAAGCCTGCCAAAGGGTTAGACATCATATAAATACTATAAGTAATAAGAGCTACTACCCATGGGAAAAAGAATCCTAAAATAAGCCCAAAAAAGATACCTATAGCTATAGGACCTTGAAAGAGCATAGCCCCTGCTATTGAGGTAATAAGTGCAGTTGCTATACTGATGTAGAGAACAATTTTTGTAGCTTTTTGTGTTTTTGTATCCACTTTTTTATTTATCGGTCTGAGTGGTCTCTTTTTTTGGTATATACTTACCACAGCCTTTTGTCTCAGTACCACCAAATTTTCTTACTTCTCGTGCAGTTCCATTAGTATAAATAACCTGTCGCTCACACTCTTGGGTTTGAACGCAGATACTATTCTCACAGCCTACATCTTCAGGCATATTAGACAAATTCAACTCCTTTAGTTCCTTCAGCTAAGTGACCTATCACATAGCCATCAGTATTAGCTAGAATGGCTTCTACATCTGCTTTATCTGCAACCCATACCATACCTACACCCATGTTAAAGGCTCTATACATCTCATCTTCATCTACATGTTTACCCATAAATTCAAATATAGGTAATACTCTAATATCCTCTTTTGTTACAACAGCTTTGAGTCCTTCAGGTAAAACTCTAGGAAGATTTTCAACTATTCCGCCACCAGTGATATGTGCTAATGCTTTAATATGTTCTTTGTTAGCTTTAAACTCTTTGACATAAATGCGTGTAGGTGCAAGAAGAGTCTCTAACAGTGGTTTCCCATCAAACTCATCAGTCAAACTCATACCTAATTTATCAAAAAAGAGTTTTCGTACAAGAGAATATCCATTAGAATGTACACCAGAACTAGGCATAGCAATAAGTACTTGACCCGCCTCAACATTAGCTATCGTATCCATCTCAGATTTCTCAGCGATACCCACAGAAAAACCAGCCAAATCAAAATCATCTTCGCTATACATTCCTGGCATCTCAGCAGTCTCACCACCTACAAGTGAACATTCACTTCTACGACAGCCCTCAGCAATACCTGCAACAACATCTTTTGCATTAGCAGGAACAAGTTTACCAGTTGCATAATAATCAAGAAAAAACATAGGTGTACCAAAGTTACAAATAAGGTCATTAACACACATTGCCACAAGGTCTATCCCCACAGTATCAAGCTTTCCACTCTCTATAGCGAGCTTTAACTTTGTACCTACACCATCAGTAGCAGAGAGTATCACAGGCTCTTTATATCCAGTAGGCAAGGCATATGCACCAGCAAACGACCCAATACCACCGATAACATTTTTATCAAAAGTTGACTTTACATCACTTTTGATAGCTTCTACGAAATCATTTCCAGCATCTATATCGACACCAGCATCTTTATAAGAAATATTTGACATTAATTGACTCTTTCTATTGAATTATTTTTCCAAACAAGGAGGAAGTACTTTTCTAAGTACATATAGCGATGGGCAAAAGTTGGTAAATGCCCAAATAAAAAGCATTATCATAACAAAAAGCTGTGACAAAAATGCCAACTGAACCATCCCAGCACCAGCTATTCCCATAATCAACCCCAATATAATAGCTATAACGATACGATGTATTCTATCAGCACACATATATTTCCTTTTGCTTCTTGGTAATGATATTATAGCAAAATAGGGTTTGTGTTCGATAAAATTAAAGCTAGAGGAATAAAAACTATATTTTTATTTTGGCGTAATTTAACTATTTAACTTTCGCCCCAATTTTTCCTCAACTGATCCAACTTTTTTGCCAAGTCTTCCTACAGGTCCTTCACGGTAGTCTATTTTGATAGCACTGTAGATACGAGAACAGTCTTCTTGGAGTTCTTTGTAGGCTGATTCTATTACGGCAAATACTTCGCCTACTGTTTGGGCTTCGATGATGGTTCCCATTGGTGTAAGCTGATATGCTAATCCACTTCTATCTACAATATCTAATACTCTTGCAACAAACTCACTTTTACTTTGTGTTTTTTCTGTGGGAAACATTGCAAATTCTACTAATGCACTCATTTTTTCTTCCTTTTTTTTAATTTCATATCATAAAGATTAGCATTTTTTTACTAAAAGAGTTCTAGTTGTTTTCTATCTTTAGCACTTTCTTCTGTTATTAACTCTTTTATTGTCATTCTTTTTTTCTCTTTTGTGGGAGTATTGATATATTTTTCTTGGGCTTTTTGGGAGAATTCTTTGAGGGATTTAGTGTAGTATATCTGGAGTTGTATTGTGAGTTTTTGTTCTTGTTCTTTGAGTGCGTCGATGATTTCTAGTTTGAATGAGTCTCTGTTGAAGTGTTCGTCTACAGAGACTATAATAGCATCTGTTCCAAACCATAGAGTTGCAGCAGCTATAGGTGAACAGATCCAGACGAAAGGTCCACAAAATATACCAGCAGATGCACCTGTAAGTGCAGCTGTTGATTTCATTCCTGCTTTTGCACCTGCTTTGGTTGCAATAACTCCAGCTTGTTTGGCAGCGAGTTTAGTTGCTACAACTTTGGTTACTTTGGCTGCTAGAGTGGCTATTATAAGTGTGCCTAGTTTTCCTTGTTGTATAAGAAAGTGTTGATTTACATCTTGTTGGAGGCGTTCTATGGCTTCTTTGTTGAGTGAAGGGTCTATGCCTTTACTTGCTTGTATATGCATTATATCAAGATGACTTTTTAAATTATTTTGGTGTTGCTTGGCAATGGTTTCTAGCATTGTGTCCATCTGCAAGGAGAAGTTTTTGCCAAAGAGTTCTTCTTGGATATGTTCTTCTATTTTGCCTGTTGCCATAGAGCCGAGTTCTATATATTCCCCAATTACTGAGTAGTGAAAATCTAAAAATTTATCAATATTATTATGTACAGTTTTAAATATTTCCTTGGTTTCTTTGTTAATGGTTTGGTTTATATCTTTCATCTTTTTATGCAAGTCATCAGAGATAATTTTTACTGTTTCATTACTTTGTATATTTTTCTTCATTTTATTAGAATCAATGACTACTTCTATCTCTTTGAGTATAGTTCTAGCCGAAAGAGGTGCATTTTTGTTTTTTTCTTTGTTTTGATAAAATTCTCTTGATGCAAAAAAGTGCAAAAGGATAAATAAAAATAGAAAGAAGAGTATACACCCCCAAAATATTTTTTCAAATTTAGAAGCATTACTTAACCAGCTTTTATTATCAATCATAATTTTTTCCTTTGAAATAGTATATCTATAAGATAAATAATTTGTACAATAAGTCTGTTAATACCTAAGACAGCTAGGCTATTGTATATAATAAAACTTATCCAAATACCTGCTTTGAGCCATCTGGCTTGGGCATATTCTGCACTACTATACACAAGCCACCAAAGCCCAGCATCAAGCTCTTTGCTCCATATTAGCATTTTTTGTGTGATAGTACAGCTAGAATAAAGAGTAATAGAAGCACTCTCTATGGTCTCTATAAAACTCTCTTTGAGATACTCAGGAGCATAGCCATTAAGAGCCAAATAGATAAAAAAGGGCAGTATCAAAAAGGTCATACCATTAATAGTCCATTCTCTTGCAAAGAGTTTGTGATAAGAGGGTTTGACAATAGAAGCAGTAAGAGAGAGAATAATACGATAGAGTATCAAAGAGAGAAAAGTATGAATCACCAAATATAACCACCAAATTTGTGTATATTCCATAGCACTAGAGAGAATAGTAATACTCATCATAGTAGAAACAATAAGATAAAAAAGTATAACCATAAATCGGGATGCAAGAAGCCGAGCAAGAAGAGACTCTTTTTGGAAATAGCATTTTCTAAGACAATGCCTCTCTTGCATTTTGAGTTCAATAAAACTATAGCTAATAAGAATCCAAACAATCAAAGGAAACAAAAGAGCAATACAATGGTATTTATAAGAGATAATCCAACTAAGCAAAATTAAAAAAACCGTAAGGAGTGAGGCGATAAGCCGTTTAATGGAGATTAACATAGTTCACTCTTTAGATTCCTAACTTTTATGTGATTATAGCATATCTTAAATTATTGTCAGAGCAAGAGCTTTTTTAGTAAGTGAGGAGATAGGGCTTTGGTTGAGTTTATCTAAATCAATCCAAATAATATCATCTATAACTTCTTCAACTTTATAGAGATTAACAGTTAATCGGTATTTGGTATAAGAATGTTTAAATTTTGTGATAAAGAGTTCTTCTATGGGGTCAACTGTGGGGAGTTGGAGCATGTTTTTATACATAGTGCCTGTAGATGAGGTGAGGGCAATGTGATTATTGCGTATAAGTACAGCATAAAAAAGCTCCATTTTTTCATACTCTTTCTTTTTTGTTTGTGTATAACTTTCTGGATTTTTTGAGCCTTGGCAATTATTTAAAAGTGGACAGATAGTGCATTGTGGGTTTTTTGGGAGACAGATTATAGATCCCAAGTCCATTAATGCAAGATTGTGTGAACGAGGGTTTTTACTATTGAGAAGCTCTGTAGCTTTATCCCAAATTATACTATTTTTTGGTTCTGTAAGGGCAAAGAATCGTTTGATAACTCTGGCAATATTTGTATCTACTACAGCAATATTTTGATTATATCCAAAGCTACAAATAGCACTAGCAGTGTACTGTCCAATTCCAGGGAGTTGTAGGAGTTCTTTGTAATCTGTAGGGAATTGATGGCTAGAGAGTTTTGCCGTTTTATAAAGATTTCTAGCTCTGCTATAGTAGCCTAACCCACTCCATAAGGCAAGTACTTCTTCTTCTGATGCTAGAGAGAGAGCTTTAATAGTAGGGAATTTTTGTAAAAACCGTGGATAATACTCCTCTTTTACACGAGTAACTTGTGTTTGTTGGAGCATAATTTCACTCAAATAGATATGATAAATATCTGTTGTATTTCGCCATGGGAGTTGGTGTCTTCCATATATTGTATACCATTGTAAAAGTGCTTTTTGAGCCTGTACCACATAAATCCTTTTTTGATAATTCTAGCTAAGATAGTAAAAATCTATTATATATGTAAGAATAAATAAGAGAGGCATAAATAAAAGTGTACTCAAAAGTATTAAAATAGTTACATCTTTGGGGCGACAATCATAGAGAGATGCTAAATTGATATTTGCTATAGCAAGAGGAGTCATCATTTCCATAAAAATAATACCTTGCACAAATAAAGGAAGAGTTGTAAAAGAGAGTATTGTTGCTGTGGCTATAGGAATAAGTATAAACTTTTGTGAAATAGCACCTATAAATAGTCGTAGTTTAATAGAGCGTATAGTAATACCTTGAAGAAATGTCCCTAATAAAAAAAGCTGTATGACAATACCTGCATACGCACCCATTTTAAAAAATTCTTGAATTTGCACGGCTATAGGAATTTGATAAATATTAATGGCTATGGCTATTATTGAGACAGGAATAATCGGAATTTTGATAATATTTATAAGTGATTCTTTTATAGAGAGTGAGCCACGAGAATAAATATACACACCAATAATATAAACAATAAAGACATTTGCAATATTTATAAGGGTCGTATAGATAATACTCTCTTCACCAAAAAGGGCAAGTCCTAAAGGGATGCCAATATTACCAGTATTTCCTACAAATCCAGCAATACTAAAGATGGCTCTCTCTTTGACATCGTCAAATAATAGCTTAGATAAAAGAATAGTTGGGAAAAGTAAAAAGATAATTATGCCCAAATAAAGAAGCGGTACAAAAGCATGTTCTAAATGCAGTTGTGCTGTACTAAAGCCCCATATAGTCACAAATGGCTGAAGAAAGTAGACTGATAAAATCGTCAAACTTTTAGAGTTTATATCTTCTTTAAAGAGCCGTTTGGCAGTATATCCCAAGAGAATAAAAAAATAAACAAAGATAAGAGAAGAAAGTGTGCTAATCATAAAAAAGACTATACCCTAAAAGAGCTAAAATCTTTAAAAAGCCTCAGTTTCAGCTATTTTTATGCTATACTATTAAATAAATCTTAAATTAAAAGGATCTTGACTGATGAGAATATTGATTATTGAAGATGAAGTAACACTAAGTAAGACTCTTTCAGATGGACTCAAAGAGTTTGGGTATCAAAATGATATAGCAGAAAATATAAAAGATGGTAAATATTATTTAGATATTAGAAATTATGACCTAGTTCTTCTTGATTGGATGCTTCCTGATGGAAATGGTGTAGATTTGATAAGGGATATTAAATCAAATGCACCAAAAACAGCAGTAATTATCTTATCTGCAAGAGATGACAAAGAGAGTGAAATAGAAGCTCTTCGTGCAGGAGCAGATGATTATGTAAAAAAACCATTTGATTTTGAAATTCTACTCTTGCGTATAGAAGCGAAACTTCGTTTTGGTGGAAGTAATATTATAGAAATAGAAAACCTTATTATCAATCCTGAAGAAGAAAAAATTATTTATGATGGTGTAGAAGTAGAACTCAAAGGAAAGCCTTTTGAAGTACTTACACACCTAGCTATGCACCAAGATCAAATTGTATCAAAAGAACAACTGCTTGATGCTATTTGGGAAGAGCCTGAATTGGTAACTCCTAATGTAATTGAAGTAGCTATTAATCAGATTAGACAAAAAATGGATAAACCGTTACATATTACAACTATTGAGACGGTTCGTAGAAGAGGGTATAGATTTTGCTTTCCCAAAAAAGAAGTATAAGAGCTAATTTTTTGATTAAACTTAGTGTCGCTATGGCGGCACTACTTTTTTTCTTCTCTACTATTTTATATAGCTATATTAACTATAGTGTAGACAAAGAGCTACAATCTTCCCTTACAAAACAAGCCAAATATATTTTTGCTACATACCCAGATGTTAGAAAAGGTATAGCTGAAAATGCTGAACTCATACAAAAAACACTTCATATAAATGCAGAAATTATTTATCTTCCTGATGTTAATTATAGCACAACACATGTGCATCAATATAAAAAAGGTAAAGAGTATTTTTTTGAACTCCATTTTCCTTATAATTTTCAGCAACAAGCTTACTTGAATATCTCTGCAAATATAACAAAACAAAAGCATGTGCAACAGCAGGTTTATAAATCTATTATATTTGTGAATCTTCTTACTATGGGACTTGTTATTTTGTATGCATATTTTTTATCAGGAATGCTTCTTTCTACTCTGCGTATACTCTCTGAAAAGCTCTCCAAACGAAATGAGAGTATGATGGAACCATTAGAAGTCAGTGAGTTACCCAAAGAGTTTGAGCAATTGGCACAATCTATTAATACTCTTATGATGCGTATTCAAAATTTTGTTAAATATAAAAAAGAGCTTTTTATTGGAGCAGCCCATGAGCTTAAGACACCCTTAGCTGTTATGAAAACAAAAACGCAAGTAACTCTGATGAAAAGGAAGTCTACACAAAAAGATTTGGAAGATGCATTAAAACAAAATATTACTTCTATTGACGAAATGAATAAAATAGTGAGTTCTATTTTGGAGTTTGGTCGAGCCGAAGGAGCTCAGTTTGAGACACCTGTAAATATAAATGTTATTGCTTTTCTAAGAAAAAAAGCCGAAGACTTTAAGATATTAGCCGATGCACATGGACAGCAATTTGAATATGAATTAATACCAGAACAATTAACCTTTTGTATTCAACCATTACTTCTCACACAGATTACTCAGAATTTTGTTCAAAATGCACTAAAATTTACTCCTAATGACAAAAAGGTCTTACTTAAGAGTTATCTTTGTGAGGGAAATCTTGTAATAGAGGTGATAGATGAGGGTGAGGGAATAGATGAAAACAAAGATCTCTTTGCTCCATTTATCCGAAGTCAAACTTCTTCAGGCACAGGGCTAGGACTATTCTTGGCAAAAAGTGCATCAGATGCTATGGGGGCTATTATAAGCATTAAAAATAGAGAAGATAGCAAAGGAACTATAGCCAAAGTCATTATACCAAGATACCCATTTTGTACTATCTAGTTAGGATCTTTTGAGTGTATAGTTAAGTCTAAGATTTACTTTTAGAGGGAGTGATATATTTTTGGTATTTATTGGAAATGACCGAAGTATTGCTCTCTTGGTAGCCTTGATAAACATCTTAGAACCTTTGACAGTAATATTGCTAACTTTTCCAGAAGAATTAATCGTAAAGCTCACATGAACAGTTCCTTGTAAACCTCTTTTTTTTGCCATCTTAGGATAAATTTTATTAGTATTTATGGCTTTTTTGAGTCTAGTAATAAATTGGTTTGTTTTGGCTTTAGATACAGAGGCTGTAGAGTTTTTTCTCTTTGTCTGTTTTTGTCTCCCTTTGCTAGTTCTATTGTGTTTTTTCTTTACAACTCTTTTTTTGCTTATTTTTTTGAGCTTTTTCTTTTTGATAGGTTTTTTTATAATAGGTTTTTTCTGTTTTACAATAGGTTTAGGTTTTGTTGTAAGTGGCTTGGGGGATACTACAGGTTCTTGCATAATCTCTTCAAAATCTTCAAAAAAATCATCTTCAATAATAGGTTCTTTCAAAAGAGGCTCAGGAGTTGATTCTTCTTTGCAAACAAACTTTTGAAGATCCAAAACCAAAGGCGTAGAAACTCTCTCTGGAAAGAGTTCTACTTTGCTTTGACTCCACCAAAAAAGTAAAGGAAGATAAAGTATAAGGGTAAGAGAAAAAGCTTTAGTATCTCGTTTGAATTGCTTAGATAGGTGATTCATATAAGAGAAGCTTTTATATTTAAAAATCTCATTATTTTGATTCTTTTTTGGATATTATAGCGTAGCAACTTCTGATTTATCATATATAATAATATACTCTATATTTTTTACCTAGTCTCTTGGCTTGTTTAGCCCCATAACCCTATCAAAAATGATAGGATAAAATGATTTATTCCTATCATTTATGTTAAAATAGCATCAAAAAGGTTTTTAGATGCCTACAGATAAAAAGTGGATTTGGGAAGATGTGGTGTATCCTCATTTTCAATATGATTTTAAAAAGCTAGAAACTCGTTTGGCTTCTGTTTCTCGTAAGCAAGGTGAGTTAAATACTCTAGGCAAAATCATTTCCAAAAAAAATCTACAAGAGAGTCAAGTTTTGGCACTTGAAGAGGAGATAATATCTAGTTGGGCTATAGAAAATGAGATATTGGATAGGCAAAGTGTCAAGTCTTCAATCAAAGAGAAATTAGGTTTTGAGAGTGTAGCCCACTATAGAGAAAAAACCAAAGAGAGTAATTTTGTAGATATTTTGATAGATGCAAATAGCAATTATACAGAGCCTTTGAGTGTAGAAAAGCTTTTTGGTTGGCATCGTAAAATGTTTGATAATAGACATAACACATTATGGAATATAGAAGTAGGTCGTTTTAGAGAAAAAGGCACAATGCAAATCGTATCAGGTGTGATAGGCAAAGAAAAAGTCTTTTATGAAGCCCCTCCACACGATAGACTTGAAGAAGAGATGAACGCTTATATGAGATGGTTCAATAGCACTCCCTCATCTTTACTCAAAGCCTCTATCGCCCATTTGTGGTTTGTAATTATCCACCCTTTTGACGATGGCAACGGCAGAATAACCAGAGCCATCAGCGATATGGTCTTATCGGATATAGAAAAACCTACAACTTCAAGACTCTACTCAATGTCAAAGAGTATCAATCAAGATAGAAAAAGCTACTATAAAGCACTAGAAAAGAGTACGGGATATATCGCAAAAGCAGAACCCATGGATATTACTATTTGGTGTGAATGGTTCTTAGAAACAGTAGAAAAATCTCTCACAGAAGCCATCTCTTCTATCTCCTATATTGTAGAAAAAGCTAAATTTTGGGATAGACATAGAACAACAACTTTTAACGAAAGACAAAGAAGAGTCTTAAATATGATATTGGACAAAGATATAAAAAACAGTGTAAATCAATTGACCACCAAAAAATATAAAAAAATGGCAAACACCACAGCCCCCACAGCATCAAGAGATATAAAAAGCCTCTTAGATTTGGGATGTATAGAACAAGTGCTAGGAAGTAGTGGTCGGAATATTCGGTATGAAGTTGTGGTGATGGCTAAAAGTTTATAGGTTATAGTTTATCATGATGCTATGATGCTCTATCCACTAGAAATCAAGTAAGCCCACTTGACATAAAAGCCCTAAAAGTATATACTATACTAGAATAAAGTATATAAAGGAACTTTTATGAATACAACAAAAAACTACAAAAAAGAGCTCTATTCATTACCGATTGGAATCGTCAATAATTTGGTTGAGTATGCTCAAAAGACCCATCAAAAAAAGAGTCATATTGTTGCTGAGGCACTGAGTGAATATATCAAAAAGAGAGATAAAGAAAAAGAGATTAAAGAAGCTTTGAGTCTTATCGGAATGATTAGTGAAAACTCACCAAATAGTCAAGAGGTCAAAGCCAATAGAGAGGATATATGAAAAAAATATTTCTTGATGCCAATATTCTTATAGATATTTCAGATGATTCACGCCCATCTTCAGAAGAGAGTGCCACTCTTTTTCGTTATTTGATTCAAAACAGTCAAAAATTTGAACTCTACACCTCATGTGATTTAATTACTACTATCTATTATCTCTTGAAAAAACCTCTTGGCAAGAAAAAATCATTAGAACAACTGAAGATTATGAATCGCGTTATCAAGGTGATTGAGTTTGGAAATATAGAGGTAGATGAAGCGATTTATCTGATGGAAAAAGATGAAAAGTTTATTGACCTAGAAGACACCATTCAATTTGTCATGGCACGAAAAAAGCACTGCGATTATATCATTAGCAATGATAAAAACTTCTATAGCTATGAAGTGCCTTTACTTAGCAGTAGTGAAGCTTTGGGGGTTATTTAGGAAGGAGTTGTTATTGTTACTAGACCCCTCTACTCTAACAATCGAGGTTGAGAGATTGTGGTGATATATCAAGACCAATAAGGCATTACGAAGCTGGAGCTTTGTAACGAGTTAATTTAGTAATGCCATAACAATTCTCAAGTTTTACATTAAGCTTATTCATAATTCATCCCTATTATGCAGTTATGTAAATTTCAACCATTGCACTATCATTTGGATTATAACCATCTTGTGTAGGTTCAAAATTTCTTTCTAAAATATTTATATTTTCTATTTTAGCTACAGTAAAAAGTCTCCATCCTAAGTCATCAGAAGAAGTACTACCACCTTCAACTTGATATCCTCTTAATATATCATTGCTCTTTGTAGATACACCAAATGTGTATGGTTCTACAACCCTAACTTCATCTTTATAATTAAACTCAATTAATTTACAGTTTTCTATAGCCTCAGTAATTATTCTTTCCATTCTTGTTCTCCTATTTTTAATTTTCCTCGTTCCCATCGCTCCTGCGTGGGAATGCATATCTATATTTGAACCTAATTTCACTTGTAACCCAACGCTAGTTGGCAAATAATATTTGAGATATTGTAGCTTATTTGTGGTTAATGAGAGATTTATTTATTTGGCTCTTGTATGCATCCCCCCAAAATCAAGGCACAATAATTAATTATCAAAAATTCTTTTAAGAGCTTTAAAGAGCTTTTTTAATAAGTAATTAGTAACTACTCACCCCCCTCTACCACCCAAACCTTAACCTAAAAATCCCTAAAAAATACTAATCCCAGCAATCACATCCCTCAAAGCTTCAAACT
>JADGER010000223.1 GCA_016744315.1 Sulfurovaceae bacterium | reverse complement strand
TCTAGGGCATTAGAAGCAAAAAAACCATGCGTAGAGCAGTGTAAGATATTATATTGTTCATTATTACTAAAAAAGTTTTCTTTTGTGGCTTCGTTATTAATAAAATACTCTTTTTTATTCCAATAGCGTTCTTTTTTTATATCACGAACTTCTGTTACAAAAGCTCTTAACTCTTGTTTGAAATCAACCCCAATACCTTTAAAATTAAATGCTTTGGGTCTTTTTTTATTGGCATTAATAAATTGTAATACAGAGGCGCTTGGTAGATAAGAGAATGCAAAGCTATCAACAATATCACTGCCTTTATATCTCATCGCGTGAAGTGGAAGATGATGTAGGGCAGAAAAGGGGACAAAATAGATTAAATCATATCCATCTATAGCAGACATCAAATCATCAGAAAATATTTTATTTCCAATAGTGTAAAAATCTGTCCTCTCTTCTAGTTTTATAGTATCAAGATAGTTTGGATGATACTTTTCATCTCTCCACTCATCATATAATCCTCTTATCTCTTCAACGCAATGAAGTACGGCACTTTCACTAAAGTTTGCCTCAAAAACCAAAGGCTCACTATCTTTAATTCCTTTCTTTTTCCAATCTTGACGAATGAGAAAGATAATTGTTTTCTCATCTGTTGATAAAAATTCTAATAAAACTGATTTCATAGGTAGCCTTTGATACTGTTACTATGTTGGATTGCCAAAGTGTGGTTTGGGTCTCTATCTCTCAGTGTGGCGGATTTGCTACACTCTAAAAAATAAAACGATAAATTATACTCTTTTTGTGCATAGAGAAAGAGAGAGGCATCTAAAAGATAGTGATATTTATCTCTAAAGAAATCAACTCTATCTAAAGTATCTCGGTTGAGAGAACTTAAGCGAACTTTTTCTAAATAATAAGCCATTTTTTGATAATATTCTATGGCTTTTTTGTTACTATGAAGCTCTCTATAAAAGTCACCTGCTTGAGCGTAAGCCAACCATTTTTCTATATAATTATCTTTTTCTTTGTTGGTTTCAAGAAATTTACTAAAATAAATATCAAAATTTTCTTTGTCTTTGGTGACTTTAAAGAGTTCCAAAGTGATAGAATAAAATATATGTAGATGCTCTTCTTCTAATTCTTTTATCTTCTTTTCTACTTTTGGCAATATTTTTTTGGCTTTGTTATAATGCTTTTGAGTGACGAATAGATTGTATTGAGCAAATTGTAACATTGCTGATTTTTCTAATAAGCCAATATGCACAAGCTCATTTATATAATATTCAATGGCTTGATAATTATCAACTTGTCTATAAATATCTATAATATTATGATAGGCTATTTCTACTCCATCCATATATTCTTCTTGCCACGCTAACTCTAAACTTTCTTTAGCATAAAGTATGGCTTTGTGATACTGTTTTTGTGCTAGATATATTTCACTTAATACTTGTATTATCTCATACAGTCTATTCTTAGTTTCTCTTAAAGTACTAATAGCCAATTCTCGTGCTTCTGTTAATTTATCATTTTGGAAAAGTATATCAAGCTTTAGAGGAATAATAAAGTCATAACTCATATCATCAGAAGGATACCTTTGGGCAAGAGTCAGACAGCTCAGTGCTTGGGCATATTTTTCATGAATATGATAGGCTACGGCTATAGAGAGATAAATGGGTGCATAGTCATTTTTGAGTTTATATTTTTTTGCAAATTTGAGAGCTTTGAAGTGGTACTTTTGGCTCTTTTTCAAAGAGAGTTCTTGATCTCCTCTTTTGAGTAGATAGGAGATATAGCGTGTTTGAAGTTTTTTAAATAATTGCATATACTCTACTTATTATTATTCCTACCTAATAGAATAAGGTTTCGGATTGAAAATATAAAAATTATATAGTTAATTTATTGATTTGTAATTATTGTATAAAGGGGGGTAATATTTTTTGAAAGTGGCTCCGGATGCTGGATTCGAACCAGCGACCAAGTGATTAACAGTCACCTACTCTACCGCTGAGCTAATCCGGAATGGGTTTGAAATAAGCTATGCTTGTTTCGTGGAGGGATTATAGCTTATTCCAAAAGGGATGTCAAGTATTTTTACAAAATAATGTAAAAATTTATATTATTTTGTTCTTTTACTGTTATTTTCCCCTCTTTTTGGAGTTTTTGGAGTTCTTCTTGGCTTGTTGCATCAAAAAGTATTTCTATATCTTCTGGGGAGAGTGGTCTTTTTGATAGTGTTTGCAAAATTTCGTTGCGTGAATATCTTGCTGGCTTTGATTCTATCTTTTTGCGTGAGCTTATATATATAGGAAGTTTATGATCAAATTGTTGTGATATTGTGTACAAATCTTCATAACTAAGAGAACCTACATCATACGCAGGGGGTCTATCTATTGTACCTATATCTATACGGTCTGGTTTGAGTTGTAGAAGAAATTGATTGAGTTGTATAATTTCTTCCTCTTTATCATTGAGATTTTTTACAAAAAGAGTTTCTATAATAAGTGGATTTGTATATTTTTTTCTAAAAGAGAGCATTCCCTCCATAATAGATTCAATTGTAATATCGTGATGTGCTCTATCAAGTTTTTTAAGACAGCTATTTGTAGCACAATCAAGAGAGAGTTTTACACTATCGAGTTTATAGAGAGCTTTTTGTATTTTTGCTTGGTTTATAGTACTACCATTGCTTAATATTAAAGTCTTTGTATCATTTTTTATACAATTGATTTGATCTATAAGTTCTTCAAGATAGGGATAGAGTGTTGGTTCACCATTAGCAGTGAGTGTAATAACATCTATATCTTTATGATGGATAAGTGCTTTTTTGAGGGCAGAGATTATCTCAGATACGCTAAGAATGTCTTGGTAACTTGCTACTGTTTGAGCAGGAGCAAGTTCACAATAAAGGCAGTCAAAGTTACACTGCTTTTTTGTAGGACTAAGGTCAATTCCTAAGGATTTACCAAAACGACGAGAGTTAACAGGACCAAAGATAATATCCATTATTTTGCAGGTTTGTCGAAACTAAACTCATCTTTTTCTTCTTGCACATCTTTTTCATCAATTTTTGCATCTTCATCAATTTCTG
>JADGER010000051.1 GCA_016744315.1 Sulfurovaceae bacterium | reverse complement strand
CGTCCATTTCTTTTATAAAATCTTTTAATAACTTCTTGAGAGCCTATTTCTACAGGAGCAATAAGTATACCCCCTTCGGCTAATTGATCAAAAAGTACTTGAGGAATCTCTTTGGCAGTAGCAGAGAAAAGTATTCTATCATAAGGTGCATAATCTCTCCAGCCTCGTTGTCCATCATCAAATCGTGTAAAGACATTATTAATCTCTAAAGTACCAAAACGATTTCTCGCCTCTTTGATAAGTGTATCAATGCGTTCAATAGTAAAAACACGACGGCATATTTTGGAAAGTATCGCAGCTTGATAGCCACTTCCACAGCCTACTTCAAGGACACTATCAGCATTTTTTAGGTCAAGATATTGTGTCATCTTTGCTACAGTCAGAGGAGAGCTAATCCATTGACTAGCAGCAATAGGCAAGGCATCAAGTTTATAGGCAAAATGACCAAAGCCACCAGGAACAAAAGCTTCACGATCTATAGCTAAAAAAGCATTTTGAATATAAGGCTCTAGTGGAAACTCTTTTTCTATCTCTTGAACCATTCTTTTTAGCTTTACAGATGATACCATAGCAATACTTCTTTCTGTTATTTTAATAAATATATATATTCATAGTAAAAAATATTATACCGAAAATATTATTAATAAAAAAACTTTACTATGATAAAATCAAATAATTTTAATAAAAAATGGCTTTTAAAGGAGTCTCTCTATAATTTTTTCGTGACATTGATATATTAGTCTAATACAATATATCGTCGCATCTTTTTGACTTCATTAAGATTAATCTCTTTGGCTATAGAAAATTGGGTATCATCACTTAAAACTTCTCCTTGGGGAGATATAATGGCTGAAGAACTAGCCATGTCCTTATCTTTACTATTAGACAAAACTACAAACGATTGATTCATAACCCCTAAGGCTTGTGAGAGTATCTCTAAATGCTGTTTTCTTGGTAGTCCCCACCTAGCAGGTATGAGTACTACATCAACACCTTCTATCTGTTTCCATAGCTCTTTAAACCTGAGTTCAAAACAGATTAAAAGAGCATAGGAGACGCCATTTATCTTAAATGGTTTAATTTTTTTAGTTTTACCAGCTTGCAAATATTTATGCTCATCTCCCAATCTAAAGAGTTTCGCTTTATTTTGTTTATGTATGATTTTGTGTTGATGAATAACGATGGCTTGATTTACAAAGCCATCCTTCTCTTTCTTTATAATAGTTAATACCAGTATTTGTGTGCTTATTCGTTTTTTTAATATTTTTATAGCATTTGCAGAGAATTTTTCTGCTGTAGCAATATGCTCATAATCATATCCTGTTAAAAATACTTCAGGGACTACAATAAGATCATCATTGTGATGCGTATCCAAGAGATCAAGAAGCATCTCTAGGTTTTTTTTGTATCGTTTTTTTGTTGGAAGTTGGAGAGTTACAACTTTTAAATTCTTTTTAGAAATCATCCATATCCAAACTTCCCTTGGAGTAGTTAGCTACATTAGCTTCAAAGAAATTTGTTTTTTGATCATTAAATTTAGAAAAATTATCAACCCATTTAATAGGATGTTCTACATTATAAAGAGCTTCAAGTCCTACAGCCATAAGTCTTTGGTCGGCTAGATATTGAATATACTGTTCTATAATATCATCAGTTAAACCTAATATCTGTCCTTGGGTAATATATTTTCCCCACTCACTCTCTAAGCGTACTGCGTCACGGAACATTTGATAGATATCTTCAAGAAATGCAGGTGTAAATATATCTGGTCTCTCTCGTTTGGTTACATTAATCATATTTTGAAAGAGAAGTAAGTGTGTTACTTCATCTCTTTGAATAAAACGAATCATCTGAGCAGATCCCAACATTTTACCAGATCTTGCTAATGTATAAATATAGGTAAAACCACTATAAAAATAAATCCCTTCTAGTATCTGGTTTGCAAACATAGCTTTGACAATATTTTCATCAGAAGGATTCTCAGAAAGTTCTTCATAAATTTTGGCAATAGCATCATTTTTGGATTTGAGTTTCATATCTCTTCGCCATAAATCATAAATCTCATCAGAATTTGTAGAAATACTATCTACCATTACAGCATAACTTTGTGAGTGAAGAGCCTCTTCAAATGCTTGTCTTACAAGAATTAAATTAATCTCTGGAGAAGTAATAAAGGGATTGAGATTATCAATAATATTATTTGTTTGTAACGAGTCCATAAATATTAATTGTGCCAATACTTTGTCATAAGCAGATTTTTCTGCATCTATAAGATGTTTATAGTCACTGACATCTTTGGTCATATCTACTTCTTTTGGAAACCAAGTATTATTAAGCATAACCTCCCAAAGATTATATGCCCATTGATACTTAATATCATTTAATTCAAAGATCCCTGTAGGATCACCACCAAAAATTTTACGGTCTTTGGTCTTCTCTTGAGAATTTGGGTTATATATCTTTTTTCTATTGATCATTTGCATTCTTTGTAAGTAATTTTATTGAGTCGGCATTATAGCATAGAAGTAACTTTTAACGCAGAAGATGGCATAATTTATAAAAGACAGGAGAAGAGAATAATGAATATGCCAAGTATAGGAAAGCTTTTATTACGATTAGGAATTGGTGGATTACTTTTGTTTCATGGTATTGATAAGGTAACACATGGTGTAGAGTATATAGGTGGCTTAATTAGCCTATATAATCTTCCTGCTCAGCTAGCATACGCTGTATATATAGGTGAAATTATTGCTCCAATATTCTTGATTCTTGGATGGAAGAGTAGATGGTGGGCTACAACGATTGTGATAAATATGGCTGTAGCTATCTACCTTGTACATTTCAAAACTATTTTTACTTTGGGTGCACATGGTGCTTTGTCTATAGAAACGCCACTGCTCTACTTAATGGGTGCATTAGCTATTATATTTTTAGGATCAGGAAGATATGCTATAAGTGCGGATTAGAAGTTAAATACCACAACTTCCACCGCCTATATTGAAGACATTAGTATAACCACACTCTACACACTCAAAAGTCACCATTCTAGGACCACCACAGCCTGTATTTCGTTGGTCTGTAAGTTCTATAGACTTCTGATGACAAGAGGGGCAGAAACCTCGTCTAATGGTATCTAATTGCTCTTTTTTTTCTTTGAGATAATAAGTATAAACAACTACAGAACCAATGAGTAAAATAAGTAGAAAAAATATAAGATAAAAGTTGTCGATGGGAAATCCTTTATTATTTGTTGGTGTTAAAAAATATTTTCATCTCGTCTTTACTAAAAGAGTGTTTTATTCCAGTTTCACTCAATGTATATCCTGATACTAATATGCCTTTTTTCCAAAAGGTTTCTATTTTGAGTAAGCCACTTGGATAAAAGAGTCGCATAGCACCATGTTTAAGACCTCGCTTATAATCTACCTCTGCTTTGAGTAGCCCATTTTTATTATAATATCTACTGCGTCCATCAAGAATACCATGTATATAAGGGGTTTCATATTTGAGCATAGCACTTTTGGTATATGCCTGTACAATACCATGTACTTTGTCATTAACATAAGGTTTTGCAAACATAAGCGTTGCCCCATCAGGATAATAGCTATGTTCTATACCATCTTTTTTTCCATTTTTGTAGCTTGTAGCAGATTTGATAGTGCCATCAGGATAGAAGCTTTTTTGAGTTTTAGCAAGGAGGAGACCAGTAGATAAGAGAAGTGCAATAATAATTTTCATTATAGTAACCTTTTTTAGAGAATATTATAATGGTTTATTCTAAGAGATGCTTTGGAAGAGAGGTTTTTAGATACTGTAGAGTGAGAACTCTACATATCTACGCGTCTTCCCCATTTGAAACGAGATTTATAAAATGGTTTATTAAGACTTGTTACAACAACTTTTTTCTTTGCAGAACTTGCATGAATAAATTTGTTGTTTCCAATATAAATACCCACATGGTTTACATAGCCTTTTCTTCTTTTGGATGTATCAAAGAATATTAAGTCTCCAGCTACTAAATTACCACGAGAGACATATTTTCCTACTTTTGATTGGTTAATAGATGTTCGTGGTATACATACACCATTTTTTTTGCAAACATAACTTGTAAATCCTGAACAGTCAAATCTATATGGTCCTGTAGCACCCCATACATATCGTTTTCCTAAATGTTTTTTTGCTGTTTTAGGAAGTGCTTTGCGTCCTGAATTCCCACCTAAAGAGTTCATAAAACTTTCAAAGCTTTTATTCTTATTGGTATTAATAACAACTTTTTCTTCTTTATGTTTTCTTACTCTTACCGCAGTATGTTGCTTGGCTAACTTTGTCCTTACAAATTTTTTCCCTTTTGGGAGTGCAATAAATTTACCTATTCTCAAATCTTTATTAGATTTAATTTTATTAATATATTTAAGTTTTTTCACGGAAGTTTTGCTATTTCTTGCAATAGTATAAAGAGTGTCACCAGCTTGGATTTTATATTGAGGGAGTTTAGGTTTTTTGGTTATTTTCTTTTTTTCTTCTTTTTTCTTAAAAGTATTATTTACTGTATTAGATGCAACTCTTACTGTATCAATATCATTTTCTACAGAAAATGTATCTACAGGGACTTTAATCACATCTCCCTTGATTAATTTATTTCTTCGACTCATTTTATTTGCTAATAATACACGGCTTGTTGTGGTATTATGTTTTCTTGCTATTTTATAGAGTGTATCTCCTGAGCGTATTTTATAATTTTTTAGATGAAAATAGGTATCAATAGGTACTTTAATCATTTTTCCTACAACTAAATCAGAATTACTTCTAAACTTATTTGTATCACGCACTTCAAGAGTTGTAGTGTGGTGTGCTTTGGCAATTTTATAAAGATTATCTCCCACTTTTACCTTGTAGTCTATAATTTGACTATTTTGAGTTACTATTGTAGTGGGAGTTTTTAGTGTATTTTTAGCACTCTCTTTTTTTGGAGTTACTTCTTTTTTCTTTTTTTCTTCTTTTTTGATAGGCTCTTTTTTCTCTATAAGTTTCACTTTTTCGCTAGAGTCTTTTTTGATATTACTTGAATTACCTATAGCATTTGATTTAAGTTTGGCTTCTTTAATTTTTTCTTTTGCTTTTACTAATAATTCAGCTTTGAGTTTGGCTTGCTTTTTAAGATCTTCCATCTCTTTTTGAATTTTGGCAAGTTTAGCATTTTCTACATCCAAGAGTTTTTCTAATCGTGCTTTTTCTACTCTATTTGCTTCTATTCTAGCTTGACGCACTTTCTCTTTTGCTTCTTTTTCAGCTTTTATTTTGGCTTGACGAGCATCTTCTTCTGCTTTTTTCTTTGCTTCAAGTGCTTTTTTCTCTGCCTCTGCTTTGAGTTTTGCTATTCTTATTTTTTCTGCAATAATTTTAGCTTTTTCTGCTTCAGCTTTTTTGGCAGCAGCTTCTCTAGTCTTTTTTGCTTTTTCTTCTGCCACAGCGCGTTCTTGTCTTTTCTTTTTGATTGCTTCGGCTCTATCTAATATAGATTGTTCTTCTATTTCTCTTTGAGCTATAGCTACTTTAAGAGCTTTTGCTTTTTCCTCAGCCTCTTTTATTTTTGCTTCTGCTTTTGCTTTCTTTTCTGTTTGGGCTTTTATTTCTTCAGCTTTCTCTTTGGCTTCTTTTTCTTCTGCAATATCTATATTTTTTTGTTTTTCTTGATTAACAACAGAAGCTATAGTCAAAGGTGATTTTGTGTTGACCTCTTTAGGAGTTTCTTTATCTGTGATATAGCTATTTACAGGGACTTTTATTATCATACCTATTTTAAGATTATCATTTTTCCCAAGATTATTTAACTTTCCAACTTCTTTACTTGTACTCTTATATTTTTTGGCTACTTTAAAGAGAGTATCACCACTTTTAATTGCATACTCTATAATATTTGTTTTTTTAGTAGGTGTTGAGTCAGTTGATTTTTTAGTAGTTTTATAAGTATTTGTAGGAACTTTTAGTATACGACCTAATTTAAGGCTTGTTTTTGTAGTGATAGAATTTACTGTACAAATTTCAGCAGTTGTCGTATGATATTTTTGGGCAATAGTATAAAGAGTATCCCCTTTTGCTATAGGATGCTTTACCAGTACATTTTTGGGATAGAATGTATGTGTAGGAACTTTGAGAATTCGCCCTAATTTAAGTCTTTCTCCCTCTTTCATTTTATTTTCTGCTCTTATTTCTGCTCTTGTTGTATAGTGTTCTCTTGCAATAGCCAAAAGAGTATCGCCTGATTTTATAGTATAGTTGACTTTTTTGCCTTTAACGCTACTAAAGTTCTCACTCTGTTGATCTGACTCATATTTGGAATCAATTTTAGATGGTTTTGCAACGCTATAGGAAGATATAAGTGTTAAATTGAATAATAATGTATAGATTCTTTTCATTAAAGCTACTCCTTAAATTATTTAAAAAAAAGTCCAAAAAATATTTGAACCTAGATAAAATTTTATTAGTGATAATAAGTTGATTTTAACAAAACACTGTTAACAGAATATAAACAATCACTCTTATATAAGGGTCAAATTGTAATATATTTTGAAAGGTTCAAAACTTTTTATCACTCTTTCGAGTTCAATTATAACAATAGATTGTTTTTGAAATATCATTTTTATTATCAAGGCGATTTTATTTTATTTTTTAGCATTTATAATCCTTTTTGTAACACATTTATAATCGCATCTCCCACCCTTAAGGCATTTGCATAGATTGTCCAAGTATAAGGAGTACTTCCCCCTGTGGGCATAAAACTAGCATCAGCAACAAAAAGATTAGGAGTATCAAAAGATTGACAATTTTTATTTAATACAGCAGTTTTTGGGTTATTTCCAAAACGACATCCACCTGCAATAAGATTTTGTGGTGGTGAGGCAGAAATAGAACTATAAATATCTTCTGCTCCCATCTCTTTTAGGATATTCTCACATTCAGTAGCTATATCAGAAGCCACTGTAATATCATGAGGGTGTGCATTAATACGAAGTTTACCTACACTCATACCATATTTATCTTTTCGTTTTGTATCCAAAGAGATAAAACAATCATCTGTAGGCAACCAGTCATTAAATATCTCAAAACGCATTTTTTTACTTTGAGTAAAAGATTTGTGCATAGCTTGGGCGAGTTCTTTGCCCCAAAGAAGTTTGTTATTGTTATATCTATTTGAAACTGCACGAGAGATATTATTTTGGTGTTCAAACATAAACTCTACTAAGCCACCTTTCTCTTTGCCTCCTATCCATGTCTCTTTGATATACCAATCCAAAAGTGAACGATTGACAAAAAGTCCTCGTTGCATAAGAGCTTTAAAATCTTTTTCTTTCATATTCTTCTGATAAAAAGTTCCTTGACCTGCTCCTCCTGCTGAGAATATAAGATTTTTTCCTACTTCTCCACTACTATTACTAAGTCCTTGTGGATGAAATATATTTGCTGAGTTTAAAAGGAGTCGAGAACTTTCATGGGCTTGTGAAGCGAGTACAAATATTTTGGCAGAGAGTTTTTGAGAGGCAAGAGTAAGTGTATTAATAACTTTTACATCTGTAACTTCTTTTTGAGTACTATTAAGTTTTGTTACATGGCTATTAGTGAGCAGTGTAAGATTGCCAGTAGCCAGAGCAGGAATAATAAATGCTTCCCTTGAACTTCCTTTTGCTCCAGAGCTACAGCCATAACTTCCACAGAAATTAGAGTAATAACATGCCAATCTTTCGCCTCTATCTTTAGAGAGTACAGCTCTAGGAGTTATAAGTGGCGTAATTCCTAGAGCTTTACAACTTTTATCAAAGAGAGCTGTAATAGCATTCTCTTGTGTAGGTGCTTGTTGAAAGTCTTTGGTACTTCGTGGTGCTTTGTATGGATGTGCTTGGGCTTTGCCAGAAATACCCACTAACTCTTCTGCCAAGGTATAATAAGGTTCAAGATCATCATAGCTAATAGCCCAATCTTCTATATTTGCCCCTTTAATCTCTCCATAAACAGTTTTGAGTCTAAAATCATCAGGGTGCATACGATGAAGCATCCCACTCATCAGATTAGAAGACCCACCCACAATATTCCCATTCCAAAAACTCCATCCAGATTCAAAGGTAGGAGTCTCTATCCATTCGCCATCTATTTTTTCTTCTATAGTATGGTATTCATCAAATAAATTAGGAGTCACAATATCACGCCGACAATAGGCTAGTTCATCTTTGGAAAATTCTTCTCTTGTGATAAGGCGACCTTTTTCCAACAAAGCTACCTTGTATCCAGCCTTACAAAGCTGATATGCCACAGCTCCACCACTTGCACCAGAACCGATTATAATAGCGTCATATTTATGCGTCATAATGCTACATACCTAGAAGTAGGGCGAGGAAACCCACCCGTAGTCTCTAATGCTTTCCATCCCAACTCCTGAAAATTTCCACCATAAATAGGGTCACTAAGTAGAGCCTCTATAGAGAGTATCATTACCCGACTAAGCCAATTATCACCCATTTTTGTTTTTTCAAACTTACGCAAAGCACTCTCCATTTGTTTTTCATCATATTTCAAAAATAATTCTTTGTGCATATTCTTAAGCTCTTTTGCCCCATCTAGCACAAATGCTCGTATATCCTTATCATAACTAGAATGATACACTGTCTCCTCCAAAAAAACCGTAGCCCCAAACAAGTGAGCAGAAGGCAAAAGAGTCCCCTCAGGAAAAAGATGTTCTTGTACTTTTTGGATTATTTTATAAAGCTCTTCATTCAGTCGCTCCTTTGTAGAAACTTCTTTAGCCAAAAGCAAAGAGATACCTCCTACAGCAGAAGCAGAAATAAATGTTCTTCTAGTGGTCATGGTTTTTCCTTTGTGGGTTATTTGATAGGTAGTGCTATATAATTTACTGATATTATGCACTTACAGACATACTATAGAAAATATTACAATCGTGTAGGTTTGGTACTACCAAACGCCAAAGTAAACAGGCATAGAATGAAAGAAGTTGCAAGCTCTGGAAGCATCTTCATATCTCATTAAGCGTTTGGCAATGCCAAACCTACAATGTGCGTAAGGTCAGTAATTTAATTATTTTCTATAAAGTACTTCCAATCATTTTTACATTGATGTCTTAAATAATCAAAATTATCATCAAACTTAACCCCTAATTTATCTTCAATGAGAGGTATTAATAACTTTATTACTGTTTGATTGATTTCTATGGGTATTTTATTTAGAGATTCTCTAAAAATTATATTTTTTACTTCATAAAATAGAGTAGTAGAATTCATAAAATATTTTTGATGATTTTTATAGTAATCTAATATTTGTATTGTTAATTCAATTAATAATCTATTCTCATATTTTATATTATCTTTAGAATTATCTAAAAATAAATTTAAATCACCTCTAAGGTAATTCAATTTGGAACTGAATTTATTATATTTTTCTAAATCATTAAGCATTGAGATATACTTATAAAAATATTTTGTTGCTAATTCAAATTTATTGTAACTATAGCCATTAATTTTTGGATACATATAACTTATTCTTAATAAATTATCTAAACCTTGTCGTAAATTAAGATCAATTTCTAAAGTTAATGTAGTTGGAGCATAAAAAAATTGTTGTAGATCAACTAAGTAGTATTGGGAATCTTTTTTTGGTACAGGTGTATTTATCCAATAAAGTAGAGGTTTGACTCTTTCTAAAGTTCCAAATAAATCACTAATCTCATAAATTGGTTTTTGACTATAGATAATATTTTTTCTTCTTTTAATAAATTCAATTAATTCTAAACTTTGAAGCTCTAAAACTTGACTATGGGTTTTTAATGCAACTCTCATAGTTCTTTTTTTTTCATCAGTTTTGTAAAAATAGATATTATGGATATCTCTTTTCACTATAATTTGAATAATATATAAATTGAGTAGGGATTCATTATTTTCATTATATATTTTATGGATTTTAAAATTATATAAACTAGGATTTACAAAAGGTTCTATATTTGTTTTAATTTTATCATTTATAGTCTTTTGAAAATTATCTTCATCTTGGCTAGGATCAAATATAACTCCTTGTACTATTCCATTATCTTGAATACCAAAAAATATGCTTCCTCCCTTAACATCACTACTATTTAAAAATGCTGTTATATATTTAGGTATTGTTAGATTAATATAGTTTATCTCATCTCTATTTGTTGGAATCTCTTTAAACTCAATTTCTTTAGATTCATTCATAGAGACTTTTTTATTAATAATAAACTTTTCCATATTTAACAAACTTTTCTATTATTTAATTTTTTATTTTTAGTAAAATTTTTTAGAATATAATAATTATACTCCTCAACCCATAAATAAACTAATTCCATAATAAATACTACAACGCTTCTCTATCTAGTTCTCCGTCTTTCCATTTGCTTAGGTATACATCTAAGTTGGCTTTGACATCGCCTTGGAGTACATAGAGACCGATAAGGTTTGGCAACGCCATGGCGAAAAAGAGTAAATCTGAGAAATCTAACATTACTGAGGCACTTGTAACAGATGCCATTACGGTAAAGGAGATAAAGATGAGTTTGTAGAGGAGGGTGTATTTTTCTCCAAAGAGATAAGTCCATGATCTCTCTCCGTAGTATGACCAAGAAATCATTGTGCTAAAGGCAAAAAGTACAATAGAAAATGAAAGTACTACAGGAAACCAAGAGATAACTGTTCCATAGGCTGCGGCGGTGAGGGCTGCACCTTCTCTGGCTACTACAAGAGAGGCAAACTCTCCAGTTGGGTCATAAACACCAGTTGTAACAATCACAAGAGCGGTTACTGTACAGATAACTATAGTATCTATAAATGGCTCATAGAGTGCTACCATTCCTTGTCTGACTGGGTATTTTACTGCTGCTGTTGAATGGACGATAGCAGCCGAACCTACACCAGCTTCACTAGAAAATGCTGCCCGTTTGAACCCTTGAACTAATACACCAATAAAGCCACCAGCCGCAGCAGTAGGAGCAAATGCTTCGTGAAAGATAAGGCTGATAGCTTCAGGAACTTGTGAGGCATTGACTACTAGTACCCAAAGTGATGCCATAAGATAAATAAGCACCATCAATGGCACAATTTTTTCAGCTGTGCTAGCGATTCTTTTGATGCCTCCAATAATAACAAATCCTACGATAGTGGCTAAAAAAATCCCAAAAACAATAGGATAAGTTTGGAAAAAAGGTATTCTCTCTCCAATAACACTTACTGCTTGACTTGTCTGAAAGGCATTTCCAGCCCCCAAAGAACCACCAATAGCAAAGATAGAAAACAAAACAGCCAAAACAGAACCAAGTTTTCCATAACCTCTTGCTGCAAATCCTTTGGATAGATATTGCATGGCTCCACCCATAATCCGTCCATCTGGTCGTTTTTCTCTATATATTTGAGCCAAAGTTACTTCTGTAAATTTGAGTGTCATTCCAAAAAAGCCAGCTAATATCATCCAAAATGTAGCTCCTGGACCACCTATAGAGATGGCAATAGCCACACCAGCAATATTCCCAAGCCCTACAGTAGCAGAAAGAGCAGTAGTGAGTGATTGAAAAGGAGTAATTTCTCCTACATCATCAGCGGTCTTGTATTTACCTGTGATAATTTTATAGGAGTGGGCAAACATCCTCACATTAATAAATCCAAATCTAAAAGTAAGAATTACTCCACCAGTTATCAACCAAGCCACAATAAATGGCATAGTTGTATTTTCTACATAACCAAAAAATATATCAAAAAAGAAAATTGAAGCCAAAAAACCATTAATTATCTCAAAAAAACCATCCATATAAATACACCATTCCCTATCATTAGTATCACATTATACAAAGTTATAATTAATGAAAAAAAAAGGAAATTTTATTTTTTTTACAATTACCCTTGACAAATAATGTTTTTTTGTCTATAATTGCACTCCGATTTAGTAACGGAGTGTAGCGCAGTCTGGTAGCGCACCTGGTTTGGGACCAGGGGGTCGAAGGTTCGAGTCCTTTCACTCCGACCATTAAATTTGTTTTTTAAAAAAATCTATAATAATAAATACTGTTTTTCTATTTATGGTGGATGTAGTTCAGTTGGTAGAGCACCTGTTTGTGGCACAGGTTGTCGCGGGTTCGAGCCCCGTCGTCCACCCCATTAACAGCAGTATGAGCGCTAGTGGCTCAACTGGATAGAGCATCAGACTTCGGATCTGAGGGTTAGGGGTTCAAGTCCTCTCTGGCGTACCATTATAAATGGTTAGCTTTCAATTATTACTGTTATTATTATTTTGTGCACCCATAGCTCAGCTGGATAGAGCATCGCCCTTCTAAGGCGAGGGTCTTAGGTTCGAATCCTAATGGGTGTACCACTTTTAATATTGTTATGTTACACTATCACATGCGGATGTGGTGAAATTGGTATACACGCCAGACTTAGGATCTGGTGCTTTACGGCGTGGAGGTTCGAGTCCTCTCATCCGCACCATCTACATTTATAAACTTCAATATATTTTATTTCATACAACAGACTCTTAACACATAATAAGCTACAATCATCATACAAAGCTTCAACTATCTACACAAAGCACTTATCCATAGATACATTTACTAGGAGATATTATAAAAAAACACATTATTGAACAAGCTGTAGTATTAACAAGTGTCACAAAATGGGTGTTTTTATCATCTATTATTGGGGCATTCATTGGAAGTTTAGTCGCTCTGTTTTTAAATATTCTAGCATATAGCGAAGAGTCACGATCTATTCTCCCGTTTCCTTATTATTATACTTTGCCTTTTGCACTTGCCTTAACTGTATATATTGTACAAAAATTTGCAAAAGATGCTCAAGGTCATGGCACGGAAAAAGTAATCGAAGCTATACATAAAAATCATGGAAAAATTAAACTAGCAACTATCCCTGTAAAAATAACTGCAACAGTATTAACAATTTTTGCAGGTGGATCTGTGGGAAAAGAAGGGCCAGCTGCTCAAATAGGAGCTGCCGCTTCATCTTTGTTTGCTACAATTTTTAGATTTAGTGATTGGGATAGAAAAAAGCTTGTAGTGTGTGGTATTAGTGCAGGTTTTGCATCTGTGTTTGGAACTCCTATTGCAGGAGCTATTTTTGGTGTAGAGGTTTTAATCATTGGTGCAATTATGTATGATGTATTATTACCTTCCATTATTGCTGGATTTGTAGCATTTGTGGTAGCAAGAGCTTGGGGTATAGAGTACACTTATTTTGAAATAGGAAATTTTTCAAATATAGGTCTTGATTGGCAACTTATTATGGATGTTATAATTGCAGGTATATTTTTTGGAGTAGTAGCTACAATTTTTATTATTATATTACAACAAATCCATAAATTTATAAAACTAATACCTTTAAATAATGTCTTAAAAGCTTTTTTAGGTGGTGTTATTCTTGTAATTCTTACTTTGATATTTTCTGATAGTTACCTAGGGCTTGGTTTTGAAACTATAAAAAATAGCCTAAGTACAGATAAACTTATCTATGAAACAATTGCTTGGTATGATTTTTTACTAAAAATTATATTTACCTCACTCTCGCTAGGAAGTGGTGGAAGTGGTGGGATTATTACCCCTATTTTTTATATAGGAGCAACCAGTGGAAACTTTTTTGGCTATATAATAGATGGAAATATACCATTCTTTGCAGCACTTGGTTTTATTAGCCTATTATCAGGAACTACAAATGCACCCATAGCCTCAATTATTATGGCAGTAGAATTATTTGGTATAGAAGTTGCTCAATATGCAGCTCTCACTAGCATAATAACATTTCTAATCACAGGTCACAGAAGTGTATTCTCCTCACAAATATTATTATTAAAAAAAGCTGATAATTTAGATATTGAATTAGGTCATGAAATAGACAAAACAGAAGTCAATTACACAGAAGGTCCCAAGTTTAAAAAAATGAGACATAGATTGCATAGGAGAAAAAAGAAGAAAGATAATGAGTAATAAGGAATTTTATATTTTCTTATCGTCTCTCTAGCAACCAATTATAAGTATCCTTGCCACTCATAGGTTTTGATAGTAAATATCCTTGTGCATATTTACATCCTTTTTTCACTAAATAGTTTCGTTGTTCTATGGTTTCAACTCCTTCGG
>JADGER010000050.1 GCA_016744315.1 Sulfurovaceae bacterium | reverse complement strand
TTACAACCTTCCTCTTTGCGTCAAACACCCAAAGAAAATCCCTTTTATCTTCTGCGACCTCTTTTGCAATCGAGTAAAGCAGAGTTACTCGCCTATCTTGAGCATCATAAGCATCATTATTTTGTAGATAAGAGTAATAGTGAAGATAAGTATGAACGAAACCGTTTTCGAGCGAATTGGAGTGATATGCTTATAGAAAATTATGCGGATGGAATTACTAGGAGTTTTGCCTATCTACAAGAAGAAAAGTTACTTTTGGAACAAGGGATAGAAACTATTATTAGCATCAAAGAGCTACGAGTTTTGCATCTGACATCTTCTAGGCTACGAAGTAAAGGTGCAGATATAGCACTCAAAGAATTAGGTTATCTCCTCTCATCCAAACAAAGAGCAGAGATAGCAGAGAAAAAATCTATTGTAATTGGTGGTAAATGGGCTATAGTTTATCAAAATAGCAGACTTTATATTGCCCCTTTTCTTAATACTCCTATGCCCAAAATGTTTAAAGAGTTGTGTAGAGTCTCTGCTATGCCTATCAAGATTCGTTCTTACTGTTATAAAAATGATATTAGACCCAGAGATGTAATGTTGATTGATTAGCTTCATAGCCTATTTTATATTTTCTTATAGTACAATTTGTTCACTAATATAAGGAAAAACTCAATGGCAATGATACACTTTGATGACTCACTAGCAATTCTTTCAGATTTAAAAATAGCAAACTTCAAGACTAAAAAACTCTATCTATGTGATAGCTTAGGGTATACACTAGCCCAAGATATAATTACCGATCATAACTCTCCAGCCTATCCCACTTCTGCTATGGATGGCTATGCCTTTGCTCACAACGATATAAGCCTAGGAAGACTTACTATCTCTAGTATTAATCCTGCGGGAAGTAGCCTAAGTGATGCTGTCAAAGAGGGTTCTTGTATCAAGACCTTTACAGGCTCATTAATGCCTGAGGGAAGTGATACGCTTATTCCTATAGAAAATGTTACAGTAGAAGGGAATGAGATTATTATTAATCAAACTGTCCCCAAAGGATTTTCTGTACGAGCCATTGGAGAAAACTATACACAAGACCAATGCCTTATCGCCAATGGAACCAAAATAGATATAGCACAAATTGGTGTTATGGCAAGCTTAAATATAGTTTTGCCTTTGGTCTATGAAAAACCTAAAGTTTCCATTATTTCCACAGGAAGTGAGCTTTTGGAACTAGGAGAAACACAAACAAGTGATGCACAGATTAGAAGTTCTAATAACTATATCTTAGAAGCCATTGTCAAAAAATATGATGGTGTAGCAGTTCAGCATGGATGTATTGCAGATGACAAAGAGAGTATTACACAGGCTATAGCAGATGCTATGGATCAAAGTGATATTGTAGTGACTACAGGTGGTGTAAGTGTAGGAGATTTTGATTTTGTAAAAGATGTGATTGTAGAGTTGGGATATGATGTACTTATCAAAGGTGTACGCATCAAACCAGGTCAGCATATTATGATTGCAAGAAAAGGTGATAAGTTTATCATAGGACTCCCCGGATTTGCCTACTCTTCCACAGTTACAGCACTCCTCTATCTTGTCCCACTTATAGCCAAACTCCAAAAAGGCAATTGTGCATTACGAATCCTCAAAGCTACCTTGGCAGAACCTTTTATCAAAAGAGCCAAAAAAACAGAATTTACAGCATGTAATATTTCTCTTGTAGAAGGTAAATATAAAGTAGACTTCAAAGATAAAAAAGTAGGTACAAGTGCCATACTTACAAATATGCTAGGAGATATAGCCCTCCTAATTACAGATGAAACAGAAACCAATAAAGAGATAGGCGATGAGGTGAATGTGCTTTTGTTGGGATAAAATCTACAGACATATTTTATTTATAATATTTCATTTTGACATATAAAGAACCATTTATATGCTATAATTACTCTATAAAAGGATTTTAATATGGTTGAGTTTAATGAGATTATAGAAAAAGTTAAAGATATAATATCTAATAACAAGATTGGTGGTAAAATATATGACAAAGATGTAGCAATGGAATTGGGGATTCCACAGACTACTTTTGCAACTATGAAAAAAAGAAAATCTATTCCCTATCCTGAGTTATTAGAATTTTGTGCAAGAAAAAAATTAAGTATTAATTGGCTCTTTTTTGATCAGTCTGTGGATATGCTTATCGAAGAAACAACGAAGTTTTTTCAGATGCGTTATTTTGCTAATATTCGTGCAAGTGCTGGTGGTGGGGCAGAGGTTTTTGGTGAGGAGTATGAGATGATTACTATTGATGAGAAGATTATGCAAAATATGGTTGATTATAATCATAAAGAGCTAGAAGCTATTCATGTGGATGGAGAGTCTATGGAACCCACACTCAAAGATGGAGCTATTGTATTTGTGGATAGAGAACAAAATAGCATTGAAAAAGGGGGGATATTTATTGCTTCTACAAATGCTGGACTTTTTATCAAGAGAGTTCGTCAAAGAGCAGATGGAATGATAGAACTTATCTCTGATAACCAAGCCTATCCCCCAGAGATACTTGCTCCTGATGAAGTAAGTATAGTAGGAAAAGTTATTGGTAATATTGAGAGTATGTAGTAAGCAGTCCTAAGGTATTGGGACTGCTGAAAGAACTTTGGAGATAATATAATCTTGGGTAATTCCTTCTGCTTGGGCTTCGTAGCTAAGAATGATTCTATGACGCAAAATCTCTTTGGCTATATAGGCTATCTCTATAGGAGAGACAAAATCTTGCCCTTTGAGGTAGGCAATTGCACGAGAAGCTTTGTACATATCAATACTAGCTCTAGGAGATGCTCCAAACTCTAGGTATTTTTCTAAATCTTCTAGTCCATACTCTTTGGGATTTCTTGTAGCAAAGATAAGTTCGATAATATAATTTTCTATCTCTTCATCCAAATGTACTTCCATCGCTTCTTTGCGAATTTGTTCTAGGTCTTGGAGTGAAGCTACTTGTTCTATAGTACCAAATCCATTGTTGGCAACTCTTCTTGCTATTTCTAGCTCTTCTTTTTTGGTGTTATAGCCCACTACAACTTTCATCATAAAACGGTCAAGCTGTGCTTCAGGAAGCTCATACGCTCCTTCTTGTTCTATGGGGTTTTGTGTTGCCATAACCAAAAAAGGAAGATCAATCTTAAAAGTATCATCACCTATAGTTACTTGTCTCTCTTGCATGACTTCAAGTAAAGCTGACTGTACTTTGGCAGGGGCTCTATTGATTTCATCTGCTAAAAGAAGGTTTGTAAATACAGGACCTTTTTTGATCTTGAAGGCATTATTGGCAGGGTCATAAATCTCTGTACCAATAATATCTGATGGTAAAAGGTCTGGTGTAAACTGCACTCTTTTGAAGTCCAAACCAAGTGTTTTAGCTAAAGCATTAACTGTAGTTGTTTTTGCCAAACCAGGAACACCCTCTAGGAGTATATGCCCTCTACAGATAAGACCTGCCAAAAGCCCTTCAATCATCTTTTCTTGTCCTACAACAACCTTGCCTATCTCTTTTTTGATAGCATTTATTATTTCACTCAACTTACTACTCCTCTAAAATTTCGTTCCCATAGAGAACTCAAATTGTGCTTCTTCTTCTTCGGTTTCCGAATCAAGAGCTTCTGCAAAAATAAGGTTAATTGGACCAAATGGAGAGTTCCACTCTATCTGTGTTCCTACAGAGCTTCTTGTGATACTATCATTGATAATATCAAGTCCTGTTACGCTACTAGCAGAGATACTTCCATAATCAGCAAAAAATGTTAAACGAATTTTGGCAGATTCTGATATAGGGATACTCGCTTCAACTGTTCCAGAAGCTCTGCTATCACCACCAAATCTTCTTTCTAATCCTGTTGCAGGATCTATAATATATGGAGAGAGTGAATAAGGACTATATCCTCTTACACTTCCTACACCACCCATATAGAGTCTCTCTGCTGTTGGTATTTTTTCATTATCATCATGGTTTAAGAGAGTAGCTCTAAGCTTGAATCTCATAATAAGGTCATAATCAATAAGGTCTTCCATTCCATAATATGCACCAAAACGAGCAGAGAATTTACTCATATTTGCATAATCTGTATATATTTTCTGTTCAAAAGGTTCTAAATCCCCATCAAATGATCCAAATTCCCCATTAATACTTGCTACAAATCCTTCTCTAGGGGTATAGTAATCATCTGTATTATCAAATGATAATCCTGCTAAGAACGCAGTTTTGATATATTGATCTATATATAAAAAGTCATTAACAATAGTTGCACCATCATTTACAGTAGATTGATTATCAATATAGCTCACACCAATAGAAGCATAAAGGTGACGCAAAAATCTTTTCCCTGTCATAAGGCTACCACCTACTTGATCTTGAGTATAATCAATATATTCATAATCTCTTACAAAGAAACTAGCACTTAAACTATATTCACTATCCCATACTCTAGGATTAGTAACAGAGAAGTTATAACTTGTAGAAATTTCTGAAATATCAAAGCCTAAACTCCCACTCAAACCTGTACCAAAAAGATTTTTATTAGAAAGACTTGCATTAAACATAATACCTTGATAACTTCCATAACCACCACCAGCAGAGATACTTCCTGTTTGTGTTTCTTTGACTTTAACAAGTAAGTTTACTTTGTCTTCGGTGATTCTTTCAGGAAGAATATCTACCTTTTCAAAGAAGCCTGTTCTTCCTAAAGCACCTTTACTATCTTTAAGATCTGTAAAGTTATATAAGTCACCTGGAGCTAGATAAATATAGCGTCTAACAACACGGTCTTTTGTGGTGTCATTTCCTGAGATAAGAACATCATTAATAGTTACTTTTTGACCAGGGATAATTTGGTACTGAAGATTCACAACACCAGTAGTATTATCTTTGTGAAAGTTTGGAGAAACTTTAGCATAGGCATATCCTAGATTTCCTACCTCTTTTTTCAGATATTCCATATCAAGTCTCATTTTTTTGATATTAAATATTTTTCCCTCTTTGAGTTTAAGACCTTGGGTAAGTTTTTTGCTATCAATACCAGCAACACTTTGTGAAAGTGTCATTTTCCCTACTCTAAACTGTTTTCCCTCTTTGACCATATAGTTAACTTCTGCGTTATATGAGCCTGAGTCTACACGCATAAGAGGTTTACTTACCTCAGCATCTATATAACCCTCTTTCATATACGCTTCTCTTGCTCTCATAGAATCATATTGCAGTTGATCAACATGAGCATCACTATCACCCAAGAAAGGCACCCAACTCCACATACTACTCTCTTTGTTGACCATATCTGCTTCTATCGTTTTCTTATCAAGATTTTTTGAACCAATAAAGTTAGTCTTCTTAATTTTGATTTTTTCACCCTTGTTTACTTCAAAGGTAATAGCAAAACTATCATTTACTTTTTTCTTACTTACTTCTACAACGGTGTCGTAATACCCTTCACTCTCTATTTTCATAATCAAAGCATTTTTGGCTTTTTCTATGCGTCTTTCATCATAAAGGTCACCCTTTTTTAGACCAATTCCGCTGATAAGATTTTCACCATCATCTCCTGAACCATAGCCAGTAACAGTGATATTAGAAATAGCAGGTTTTTCTTTGAAGTGATAAGTGAGTGTACCGTTTTTTTTCTCAACCCATACATCATTAAAGTAACCTTGAGAGTAGAGGTTTTTGACAGAATCATCAATCTGCCCTACATCTACACTATCACCTTCATGAATTCCTGCAACCTCTTTGGCAACAGCAGGGGAGAGATGAATCAATCCATCAAACTGAATATTTGTGATTTTTTGAGCACTTAAAAGTGTCCCAGCAGTTATACAAAGTAAAGCAATATTTCTTCTCATTATGTGTATCCTCTAGTAAAGTAGTTTTTATATTAGCACATTTATTTTAGTATAGAGTGTATCTTTTTTTCACTAAAAACATACTAAAATAAAAACTACAGAAATTAGAATTATTCTATAATCCATTGAAGATACTTCATAAAGTGAAGTAATATAAGTAGGTTCTCTTTATTATTGTGAGATAATTAGAGCAAAAAACTAAAAGGTAATCAAATGAGAAGTAATGAAATAAAAGAGGGTTTTAGTAGAGCTCCTCATAGAAGTTTGCTCCGAGCAACAGGATTGAAAGATGAAGATTTTGAAAAACCATTTATTGGAGTTGCAAACTCTTTTATCGAGATAATCCCTGGACATTTTTTCCTTAACAAAGTTGCAGAAGTTATCAAAGAAGAGATTAAAGCTAATGGATGTGTGCCATTTGAATTTAATACTATTGGTGTAGATGATGGTATTGCTATGGGACATGATGGAATGCTATACTCACTACCAAGTCGTGAGCTTATTGCGAACTCTATTGAGACGGTGATGAATGCTCATAAACTTGATGCGATGATAGCTATCCCTAACTGTGACAAAATTGTCCCAGGAATGATAATGGGTGCTTTGCGTGTGGATGTACCTACTATTTTTGTATCTGGTGGACCTATGGCTGCTGGACATATGCATGATGGTACGCCTATTGACCTTGCGACTGCTTTTGAGGCGGTAGGGCAGTTTGAAGCTGGTGAGATAGACGAAGAGAAACTTACAGAGATAGAGTGTAATGCTTGTCCTAGTGGGGGAAGTTGTAGCGGTATGTTTACAGCAAACTCTATGAATACTTTGATGGAAGCTATGGGTATCGCCTTAGCTGGAAACGGTACAATCTTAGCACTTACGCCAGAGAGAACAGCGCTTTATAGAGCAGCAGCAAAACGCATTTGTGATATTGCCAAAGATAGAGCCAATGCAGATAAATATAAACTCACAAATATCCTCAATGAAAATGCTGTAAGAAATGCATTTGCTGTAGATATGGCAATGGGTGGAAGCTCAAATACTGTACTACACATGCTAGCAATCGCAAAAGAAGCAAAAGTAGACTTTAATCTATCGGATATAAATAAAGTAAGTAAGAGAGTTTCACATATAGCCAAGATCTCTCCATCACTGACTACAGTACATATGGAAGATATTAACAAAGCAGGTGGAGTAAGTGCTGTGATGCATGAAATGAGTAAACGAGGCGACGATATACTCCTAGATAACCTTACTATCACTGGTGAGACTACTTATGAGAAGATAGCAGATAAAGAGATATTAGATACAAATATTATTCATACTATAGATAATCCTTTCTCTGAAGTTGGTGGTTTAGCAATACTCTATGGAAATCTTGCAGAACAAGGGGCTGTTATCAAAACTGCAGGTATTACAGGAGAGAGAGTCTTTACAGGTACAGCTGTATGTTTTGATAGTCAAGATGAATCAATCAAAGGTATTATCAACGGCAAAGTAAAAGCTGGTAATGTAGTTGTTATCCGATACGAAGGACCAAAAGGTGGACCTGGTATGCAAGAGATGCTTTCTCCTACAAGTCTTATTATGGGTATGGGCTTGGGTGACAAAGTGGCTCTTATTACAGATGGTCGATTCTCTGGTGCTACAAGAGGGGCGAGTATAGGACATGTGAGTCCTGAAGCTGCTGAAGGTGGTATGATAGGATTGCTTAAAGATGGAGATGAGATACATATAGATGTAGATAAATATATCTTGGAAGTAAAACTTGATGATGCAGAGATAGCTCGAAGAAGAGCAGATTTCAAACCATTAGTAAAACCATTGAATAGTTCTTGGCTCAAACAGTATAGAGCATTGGTAACAAATGCTAGTAATGGTGCTATGTTAGAAGCAGACTAGAAATAGTTTCAATAGAGTATGAATTTAGCACTGAAATACCGTCCAAAGAGGCTTAATCAGTTAGTTGGGCAGAAGCATTTGCTTTTGCCTACGGCTCCTTTGCGTCTCTTAATAGAATCAGGAAAACTCCCACATACATTTTTTTATGGACCTCCTGGTTCTGGTAAAACAACACTTGCACGAATTATTGCTTTGGTATTAGATAGACCCTTTTATGAGATGAATGCAACAACTATCAAAGTTGAAGAGTTACGAAAAATATTCAAAGAATATAGCAATGCCTTACAAAAACCACTTATTTTTATAGATGAGGTACATAGACTCAGCAAAAATCAACAAGAAGTGCTTTTGCCATTTATGGAAAATAACTCGGCTCTTATTCTAGGTGCTTCAACCCAAAATCCCTACTATTCTATGACAAGTGCAATGCGATCTCGTTCCCATATTTTTGAGCTTGAAGCTATTAGTAATGAAGCTATGAGAGAGTATTTAGAGTATATAATTAAAAGTGAGAAGTTTTCTGTAGAAGATAAAGCTTTGGAGTTTTTGATAAGTTCAAGTAGCGGAGATGCAAGAGCTATGTTGAATTTATTAGAGAGTGGTATAGCTATAGAGTCACCTCTAAGGATAGATACTTTGCGTCAGATTCGCCCTTATGCACTTCAAGCAGGAAGTAGCGAAGATGATAGTCATTATGAGTTAACTTCTGCGATGATAAAAAGTATAAGAGGGAGTGATATAGATGCAGGACTTTATTATCTCGCACGACTTATAGAAGGTGGTGAGCGGGCTGAATTTATTGCACGAAGACTAGCTATACTAGCAAGTGAAGATATAGGTAACGCCAATCCAAATGCCCTAAATCTTGCAAGTTCTACTCTAAATATAGTCAAACATATTGGCTATCCAGAAGCACGAATATCTCTTTCTCAACTTCTTATCTATTTAGCCTCATCCCCAAAATCTAATTCTGCTTATGTAGCCATAAACAAAGCACAAGAAGCTATAAAAAATGGAGAAATATATTCTATCCCAAATCATATCAAAACACATAATAAAGAATATCTCTATCCACATGACTGGGGAGGTTGGGTCAAACAAGAGTATTTAAGTCATAATTTTAAATTTTATAAGAGTAGAGGAATAGGCTTTGAAAAAAATTTACTAGAGTGGAGAGAAAAGATAGTAAACTACAGATTCAATAATTGAGGACTCTTCAGGTGATAATGATAACTCACTCTCTACTTCTCTTAATTACTCTAAATAGAGCAGGTTGTGATAGCCTTAGGGTTATCATTATCACCTGACCCCTAGACTTCTAGACTTCTAGACTTCAAAAGCTTTCATTTTAATCCTTTTACTTTTTATGTAAGATAATATCATTAGTAGACTTAAAAGCTATTATTTAAATTATTAGTCATTCAGAAGATATATTCAATTTTGTATATAGAATATTTTTTAGTATAATAATTTTTTATTAAATAATTATTATATAAGGAAAGATATAAAAATGGAACAAAAAAGAGTATTAGTTGTTGGTGGAAGTTCAGGTGTAGGTTTGGCTGTGTCAAAGAAACTTGTAGAAAGTGGAGCAGATGTTATAATTGCTTCTAGGTCTGCGATTAAAGAGAAAAAGTATCTTCAAAGTTTGGATAATCTTAAAAAGTGCAGTTATTATTCCGTTGATATTACAATTGAGAATGAAATAAAAAAATTACTTGAAGAAGTTGGAATGTTTGACCATCTTATTATTACTGTTAAATCTCCCCTCGTAGTATCTCAATTCTTAGAGTTAAAACAAGAAGATGTTCATCACGCATTTGATACAAAATTTTGGGGGCAGTATAATTTTGCAAGGTTAGCATATAAATATATTAATAAAGGAGGAAGCATAACTTTCTCATCTGGTACATTAGGGGAACGACCTTATCCGGGATACTCTACTCTTAGTGTTATTAATGGAGCAATAAATTCTTTATCTAAAGCTCTAGCGATAGAACTTTCACCAATTAGAGTTAATTCTGTTGCTCCTGGATTTAAAACGATTAAAGAACTTGAGGATATAATTCCATTAGGTCTTGGTAGTGATTCTCAAATTGCTAATCCATATCTCTTTTTAATGAATGATAGTTATGTTACAGGTACAACAATTGTAAGTGATGGTGGTGCAGTGTTAGTATAATAGATAACTCTTTAAAGAGTTATCTATAATCCTGCTTCTTGTATTGCTTCCATTTGTGCATGTGCAATTAGAGGGTCTACTACTAGAATAGAGGTATCAGCTAATAATGATAACTCACTCCCTACTCCTCTTAATCACTCCAAACACAGCAGGTTGTGATAACCCTAATACTTTAGCAATCATATGCTGAGAATAGCCTTGTTCATAAGCTTTGACTATTTTACTATTTCGTTCTTGTAAATCTTTTGTGTCAGTTAACATTTTTGTAAGTTTTTCAATATCTGGCTTTTTATCTATATTGGGTGCTTCTATCAAAGAAGATGCTTTTTTTAACTCTTGCAACACAGAAATATCTACGGCACTATTAAGCATAGCTTCTATGGCTTGATTGTCACCTCTATGGTTTTGTACTATCCAAGCTTGTTGTAGGCACTCTGGTATCTCTTTTTTAAAGAAGTAATGGTACGAACTGTATGGGTACTCTTCTAGTGTTTTTACCATATTGGCTTTGAGTGGATTTTGTTCTATGTATAGCATGAGAGTATAGAGATAAGCTTCATCTGTCACAAACCAAGATTTAAACCGTCCTTGCCATAGGTGTCCTACTCTTTTATACTTTTTATTAAAGTAGATGGCATAGTTCATGTTAAGTTGTCTCATAAACTTTGAGAGGTTATCTGTAGAGGTTTCTATGAGTAGGTGATAGTGGTTAGTCATAAGACAATAGTTATGGAGTGTAATACCATAGCTTTGCATATAGAAGCACATCAACTCTTCAAACTGTTCATAATCAGAAGCTTCTTTAAAGATGACTCTTTGTTCTACTCCTCTATTGATAATATGATAATACCCTGCTATCTCAATGCGTGGTCGTCTTGGCATGTTTGCTCCTTGTTTGGAGTATAGCGTAGATTTGATTAGTTTATCATTATCACCTGACCCCTAAGCTCTAAGCTCTAAGCTCTAAGCTCTCTAAGCTCTAAGCTGCCCTAAGCTGCCTAAGCCCCTAAGCCTTCTGTCCTCATGACTGGGGAGGTTGGGTGAAACAAGAGTATTTAAGTCATAATTTTAAATTTTATAAGAGTAGAGGGATAGGCTTTGAAAAAAATTTACTAGAGTGGAGAGAAAAGATTCTCTCCTTAAAACCTTAAGATATTAAATCTTATCAAGATCTTCTTTTGCTTGGATTTCACCTACAGAACCAGAGAAAAAATCACTACCAATTTTTTTGAGTTTTTTGAGTATTTTTCCTTTGAGTTCATCATCATGAACTCTATCATCAACATAAAGTTCCATTTCTGAAAAATTTGGGAAGAGGGCAATATATTCTTCATGCATAGGGCTTCTTTTCCAAACAGCTATTCGTTTTGCAATAGGAGCATCGCTTTTAACTAAAACCATATCTCCTACAACATCAGTTCTATAGCCTTTTTGATCTTCTTGGGCTAGAAGTTCATTCTCATTCATTAATCTATTATCTTCTTCTTTAAACTTGCCAATTACATTGGTAAGAATATAAAAACCTATACCTGCAGCTACGACAAATATCATAAGTCCTTTCATCTGTTTCCTCCTGAAATTAATCTTTTTATTTATAATTCGAAAGTTTAGTATACTGTAGTATCTATTAAAGTTATTGATAACTTTTTTATTTTTTAGATATAATTTGTTTAAATTAACATTTTAATAGAATCAATTAGATAATAAAAAGGTATTTTTATAATTATGCAAACAGATTTTTATTTTATGATGGCTACTTCTTTTATTTTATCTTTTATATTTATTAAACTTATTATTAAATATGCTACAAAACTTAAGCTAGTTGATGTACCAAATAGTAGAAGTACACATAAGCATACTACCCCTCGTGGTGCAGGTATAGGTATATTTTTAAGTATTTTACTGGTAATACTTTTTACACATTTCTCTTTATTTCTTGAACATATTCTAAGTTTTATAGGTATGATTTTTATCTTTGGGATGGGAATTTGGGATGATAGGCATGATGTAAAACCTAAAACCAAGTTTCTTCTTATTATTTTTTCTTCTATTTTAATCTATATTGATACTATTCAAATTACAACGCTTGGAACCTACTTTGGCTTCGATATCTCTTTGGGCTTTCTTGCACTCCCTTTTACTATTTTGGCTGTAGTCAGCTTTACAAATGCTTTTAATCTTATTGATGGATTAGATGGTTTAAGTGCTGGAATAGGATTAATTATTATGACATCTTTAGCATCTATTGGCTATCAATATAATGATGAATTTATTTTGATTATTAGTCTGCTTACTATTGCTTCTTTGGTAGCATTTTTATTTTTTAATTGGAGTCCAGCCTCTATATTTATGGGAGATAGTGGAAGTCTGACTATTGGTTTTATTATCTCACTTTTGAGTATTAAAGCTTTGGAATATATACATCCTATAACTATTTTTTATATTACTGCTTTGCCAATTTTGGATACGGTAATTGTTTTTGTGCGTAGAATTAGAAGTGGACACTCTCCTTTTGAAGCAGATAAGAGCCATATTCATCATATACTTTTGGACTTTTTCAAAAATAATGTGAGTCGAACAGTGAGTTATCTTCTTTTGGTTCAGCTTCTATTTACACTTGCAGGATTGAGTAGTTTTATGGCTGCAAGTGATGGTGCATTTGGGCTGTTTGTATTTAGTATTATCCTTTGGCTTGGCTACATGACCTTTACTGGAATGTACACAAGGCAACAACAACTCTTAGATAGGAGAGAAAAATGAGACAAATAGTTGTAGTTTTTGCTATTTTAGTTATAATATTTGGGTGTGAATCAAAAGAAGAACAAGCAGAGGGGAAACAAGCACAGCTTTATAAAGAGTCTCAACAGAAGCAACTCAAAGAGATACAACTAGCACAAGAGAAAAAAGTAGCACAAGAGGCATTAGCAAAGCAACAAGCGATTGAAGAAGCCAATAAATCTACTCTAACCAAGCTAGGTATTACAATGGATGAGGGTAAATTAGTTATAGATACCAATCAGGCAAAAGATTTTTTTGCTAAACTTTCTCATAACTTCACTACTACTTCTCAAAAGATAGATAAAGAGCTTAAAGAGGGTAATCTCACGACTACTAAAGATATGGGTGTAGAAATGAGTAATGATAGTTTAACTTTAGATTTTAATAAAACTAAAGATTTTTTTGAGCGATGGGGTAAAAAGATAGAACAATTTTCTCAAGAAATAGAACTATTTGAAGAAGCAATAGATGATAAGAATTTATCAAAAAAATAATTTAACTTAAAAGGATAGTACATGATGCAACAGATAGATATGAATTCGCCAGAATTTCAGGCTGAAATGGAAAAAACACAAAAGTTTGTAGAAAAAGTTAATAAGCAGTTTACTTTAGTTCAAAACCCAAATGAAGAGGTCAACGAAGGTGTGACTATGGGGCTTGCTAGAAACCGTATAATTTATGGAAAAAGATTTTGTCCATGCTTTATGGTTATAGGTGAGACAAAAGAAGAGAGAAAAGTAGCAGATAATCGTATTTGTCCATGTAAACCAGCTCTTGAAAAAGAAATTCCAGAAGATGGTTTATGCCATTGTGGTATTTTCTGTACGCCAGAATATGCGGATGCTCAAAGAGTAAAAGATGAAATAGAAGAAGTTGTACATCAACATTCTAAAGGATTATCTCATGAGCAGGCTGAAGTTCTTCTCAAACAAGAGCAACTAGATGGTGATGAGTTAGAAGCACTTATAGAAGCAAGAGACTTGGGTATGATTTCGTTTGAGCTTGTAGATGTTCGTGAGCTTATGGAGTGGCAGATGGGTCATATTATAGGCACAGATACTCTTATTCCAACTTCACAGTTTTATGCAAAAGTAGAAGATATTAATGAGAAAAAACAGACTCCAATTATTGTTTATTGTCATACAGGAAGTAGAAGTTTCCAAGTGCAACATGCTATGAAAGCATTAGGTTTTGAGCAAATTTCAAATCTTAAGTATGGTATTGTTAGTTTTAATGGTGAGACACAAAGAGGATAATAATATTCTTTTGGCTTCTGTGCTTTGCACAGAAGATTTTATATTATATTATTTATTTCTCTGTACCATTTAAAACAGGTACAAAACGACAAAGTTCAATCTCTTCACTCGTTATCCGTCCATTTCTTTTATAAAATCTTTTAATAACTTCTTGAGAGCCTATTTCTACAGGAGCAATAAGTATACCCCCTTCGGCTAATTGATCAAAAAGTACT
>JADGER010000049.1 GCA_016744315.1 Sulfurovaceae bacterium | reverse complement strand
GGTAAAGGTAAAATTGTTGACCACTTGGCACAAAAACAAGATTTTGTATGCCGTTTTGCAGGTGGACATAATGCAGGACATACTATTGTAGTAGGTGAAAATGTCTATGCTCTTCATCTTATTCCATCAGGTGTACTCAATCCAAAAGCCAAAAATATTGTAGGAAATGGAGTTGTATTATCTCCTGTAGACTTTATCAAAGAGATGGATCAATTTGATGATTTAGAAGGAAGACTTTTTATCTCAGATAAAGCGCATCTTCTTTTGCCATATCATGCACTTATAGACCAAGCCAAAGAAAAAATGAAAGGTGACAAAGCCATAGGAACAACAGGAAAAGGAATTGGACCTGCTTATGGTGATAAAATCGCAAGAGTAGGTCACCGTGTAGGTGAACTCCTTGACCCTGTGAAACTTACAAATAAAGTTATGGCTTATTTTGAGCAAAATGAAAAACTCTTTGAAGTTATGGGTGTAACTATGCCTAAGCAAGAAGAACTTCTTGCAGAGCTAGAGGGTTACAATAAAGTATTAGCATCTTATATAGTTGATACAACACTCCTTGTATGGGAAGCATTAGAAGATAACAAAAAAATGTTATTAGAGGGTGCGCAAGGTACTATGCTAGATATTGACCATGGTACTTATCCTTTTGTTACAAGCTCTACAACAGTAAGTGCAGGAGCATGTAGCGGATTGGGGCTTAATCCAAAAGACTTAGGTGAAGTTACAGGAATAGCAAAAGCATACTGTACTCGTGTAGGAAATGGTCCTTTCCCTAGTGAAGATTTTGGTGACGAAGGAGCGAAACTTCGCAAAAATGGTCATGAATTTGGCACAACCACAGGTCGTCCTAGACGCTGTGGTTGGTTTGATGCGGTTGCTATGAAACATGCGGTAAGAATCAATGGTGTAGACCAAATAGCTCTTATGAAACTTGATGTTCTTGATGGATTTGAAGAAGTTAAAGTTTGTGTTGCCTACAGTGTAAATGGTCAAAGAGTAGAACATGTTCCTTATGACTTAGAAGATGCCCAAGCAATTTATAAAACATTTAAAGGTTGGGATAAAACCGAAGGTGTGCGAAACTTTGATGCGTTACCAGAGACTGCCAAAGAGTATATAAAAGCTCTCGAAGAGATGGTTGGTACAAAAATGGGTATTATCTCTACAAGTCCACAAAGAGAAGATACTATTATAAGATAGGAGCTAAAAATGAGACTCAAACCACAACAAACAGGGTATGTTGCAACAAAAATAGGTATTGATCTTGCTAATGCCTCTTTTATTACCATGCCAAAAGGGCGTGAAGCCGTTGTTCAAGCAGTAAAAAATATTATTGATCAAAGTTTTAAAAAAGAAGCTATCTTAGATGAAAAAATTAAAGAGATTCTTGATGAAAATTATGATGAGATAGAGTTTCAACATGCCGATGAAAGACAGCTATTTTTTATGATAAAAAAGAAAATGGCAGCAGAGTATGGTGTAATTATGAACTATGATGATAGATACAATGATCTAGCACACACCATATTAGATGAACTCTATGAAAACTATCTTATAGAGTATCTTGTCAATGAGAATAAAATTAAAAATGTTATATTTAAAGCATTTAAAGCATTTGCAGATGCCTATGATGATATTGATGATATTGTTTATGAAAAAATAAAAAATATGAAAAAAGAGGTTATCCCAGGGACTCAAGAATATGAGCTTCTCTATGAGAGATTTTATCAAGAAGAGTTAATAAGACGAGGAATGTTATAGTGCAAAAAGTATCACTCTATTTAGAAAATGGTATTGTCCTAGAGGCAGAAAGCTTTGGGGCAACAGGAACAAGTATTGGTGAAATAGTCTTTAATACATCACTTACAGGCTACCAAGAGATTGTTACAGACCCTAGCTACGCAGGGCAGTTTGTCACCTTTACTATGCCAGAGATTGGTATTGTTGGCTGTAATGATCAAGATATGGAGAGCCAAGGTGCATACTGTAAAGGTATTATAGTGCGTAACTACCATCCAAGAGTCTCTAACTTTAGATCCAAAGAGAGTCTTGATACTCTTCTCAAAAGAGAGGGTGTTATGGGAATTACCCAAATAGACACTCGCTATCTTACCAAAATGCTAAGAAGTGAGGGTGCTATGATGATGGTAGCCTCTACCGAGCATCACGACAAAGAAGAACTCAAAAAGATACTTGAATCTTCTCCAAGAATCGAAGATATTAACTATATCCAAGAGGTAAGTACACAAGAGTCTTACATCCACCAACATGCTCGATATAATGCTATGGATTTTGAGTATGAAGCACCTAAAACAGACAAAAAAATTATTGCTTTAGACTTTGGTATCAAAAGAAATATTCTTAATGAACTCACCCATGCAGGTATGGAAGTAGAAGTAGTCCCCAACTCCACAGATGCTACAACTATTATCAATAGATTCAAAGCCAAAGAGATAGACGGAGTGTTCCTCTCTAATGGTCCTGGTGATCCACTGATACTCAAAGAGGAACAAGATAAAATCAAACAACTTATAGAAGCCAAAATTCCTCTCTTTGGTATCTGCCTAGGGCATCAACTCCTCTCTATCTCTCATGGATATGATACCTACAAGCTCAAATTTGGTCACCACGGTGGCAACCACCCAGTCCAAAACAAAGCAGTAGGCACAGTAGAGATAACAGCTCAAAACCACAACTATAATGTACCTAATAACATTACAGAAGTAGCCCAAGTAACCCACACAAACCTCTTTGACAACACAATAGAGGGACTAAGATATAATGATTCTCCAATCATATCTGTCCAACACCACCCAGAGGCCAGCCCTGGTCCACACGAGAGTGCCTATATCTTTGGAGAGTTTGCCAAGATGTTATAAAAAACTCCCTTTAAATAAGGGAAAAGGATATACAATGCTTACCGTACAAGCAACCCTACCCACAAAAAACCTCCCCATAAGAAGAGTTCTAGCCAAACTCTTTCAATCTTTTATTTACCACTCACTAGACAATAAAGAACATACTGGCTACAAACACCCCAATGGCAAAGTATTTAAAGCAATGAATTTTCGTATAGTTTATAAAGATAATGATATTCTTATTAAATTCGTAGCCATAGACAAAGAGAATGAAAAAACCATAGCGACAAAAATCCTCCTAGAGGGTCTAAAATTAGGCGAAATTCATATATCCCAAACAGAACTCTCTCTACAAAATCGTCATCAAGAGAAGCGTCAAAAGATTACCGTAGGTGGGTTTGTCTCCACTGCTATCAAAGATGGTACTTCAAGCAAAAAAATCTACCTAGAACCAAAAAGCCATAAATTCCAAGAGATACTCTACAATAACACCTTACAAAAATACGAAGCCCTCCTAGGCAAACCCTATAGCGATGAGCTAAAAATAACTATGATAGAACAAAAACCTAGAGAGAGACGATTTCACTATAGTAAGGGATTCATCAAAGCATGGTACGCACTCTACGAGATAGAAGCCTCTACAGATATGCTAAATATGATACTAGATAGTGGAATGGGAGCTAACTGTATGAAAGGGTTGGGGTTTGTGGAGTTAATTAGGCAAAAAAATATAGAATCTAAAGAAAAGGGGAAATAAATGAGCCTAGCACATAAACTATATCAAATTGGACAATTCGTAACAAAAGATGATATAAAAGAGATAATAGAAGTTAAAGAGTTTAAAGAAGAGTATAGAACCATACAGATAGATTTTAAACATAAAAATGTGACTTTATCTAAAAAAGCTATTAATGATCAAAATAGAACTATGTTTACAAAAAAGATAGGTGGTACAAGTAACTCATATTATCTTTATCCTAATTTTGAGTATCAAAAAGAGAATGATTTAGTTAAAAAGTTTAAAGCAGTAGCTTATACATTTGAAAACTCTATAATGTCTTATGCAAATGAAGAAAATCAAAAAATAGCACAACCTTTATGGGATTATATACGAGAATATGATAGTGATGTTCTAGGTTTAAATGATTTTCCAAAAGATAATTATTTTCTAATTATTACTATTGATGGTAAAACTATTTATGAACTTATGCCAGAGGTTTGGGATAATTATTATAATGATTTTGTGGATGCTCATATTAGCAAAAAAATAAAAAAAATCAATACCCCTCAACTTCAAGAAGAGATAGATTTTATTACACATCAAAAAGAGCTTTGTGGATATAACCCTAATGTCAAATTTTTTACAATGGATAACTATAATGATAAGTTCAAACCTCAAATAATAGATAAACTTCCTATGTCAAAAGAGACAGCAAGTGCTATTAAAAGAGGTTGGATGTATGCCTTAAATCATTTAAAGTTTTATCATAAAGGGTTGGAATATATTATTATTCCTTCTATGGTTGATTTTGATGCTGAGGTTTATAAGAGACTATTGAAACAGTTACGAAATTCAAATAATGATATTAAAATACAAGCTTCTAAAGAAGATGGTTTTGTACGAAGATTATCAAAACAGATAGAGGAGTTTGATAAGGGCAAGATACATGGTATCTCATTGGATATTTTATTTACAGAAGTAAATCTTACCAATCTCTCTGTTCGATTATTGGCTACTTTAGAAGATGTTATCCCTAGTCGTATCAATCAAGTGGCGAAAGAGATGACAGAGCAAAATATTAGTGCAAGTATTAAAAGAGCAGAGAATTCAAAAGATGTTTATCTGAGAGATTTTTTTAGTAGAGAAGAGCTTTTTGCAATTGTTACTAAAAATACCGCGGGCATGAAAAATAGAATTATTCAAGAAAAAATATATTTAGCAAAACTCCTATTGGGTTATGCAGAGATACCCTATGATGTCTTACTTAAAAAATTTGAACATCAACGAGAGTATGACTATGAACATAAAAAGAAGTTAGATGAGGGTATTAAAAATTGGATAAATTATCCAAATAGTTTTGTAGATACAGAAGATAAAGTGTTAACATTTTTAAAATCTATCAATGCCATAAAAATAGGAGGTAATAGATGAGTGAAGAGATAAAACTTTTTTCGAGTGAATTTGAAGAGAAAAAAGATAATGAATATTTTAAATCTAATGTGATTAAAGAGGCGTATTTAATAGGTGCTTTTTCAAAAGCTATTATTGATAGTTCTTTTAATCCAAATGGAAAAGTAGTCTCTAAAAATGAGACTTTTAAAAAATGGCTCTCTAATCAGCAGATTATTCAGAGTAATTTAAAAAGAATTTTTAATAAAGCCAGTGAATTTGAGAGGAAATTTAAACTTACTTCACAAAGAAACAGTGATTTATCTACATTGGTGACTACATATTTTAATGAAGAGAGCCATCAAAAAATACTACAACAAGAGGTTTCATTTGCTTTTATAAGAGGCTTTAATGACTATTCAAAATTTAAAAAAGATAATCCATATCAAGGAGATGACAATGACAACAGCAAAACAAAGTGAGATACTATTTTTGTGGGATGCTAAAATGACCAACCCAAATGGGGATATGCTCAATGATAATGCTCCACGATTTGATGAGGTAGATAGAAAAGCGATAGTGAGTGATGTAAGAGTTAAGCGAACGATTAGGGATGATTTACAAGAGAGACAAGGAGAGAGTATTTTTGTGAATAATTCTGAAGATATTATATCAGCAGAGACACGATTTAAAGAGGTAGAAAAAATATCAGGTATGAAAGAGAAAGAAGCTTTTTTGTCTTGTATTGATACACGGCTTTTTGGTGGAGTCGCACCCAAGAGTAATATTCAAATTATTGGTGCGGTACAGTTTAGCTGGGCAAAGTCACTGAATGAGACAGAGACTATCTTGGGACAAGGTACTGGTGCATTTGGAAAGGATGGAGCTAAAAATAAAACCTTTAGAACGGATAATTATATTCCTTATGGATTGTTTGCGATGTATGGAACAATCAATACTCTTAATGCTAAAAAATCAAACGCAAGTGAAGAAGATATAAGCAAAATGTTAAATTCTATGTGGAATGGTACAAAGTTTTTAAATACTAGAAGTAAAGTAGGACAAAAATCAAGACTACTTATGAGAGTGGTTTATAAAAATAGTTATATGATTGGTTTACTTGATGAACTTGTAAATATAGATAATGAAAATTCTAATCAGATTAGAAAGTTTGATGAGTGTGAACTTAATTTTGATGCTCTAAAAGAAGCTTTGGTTTACATGAAGGAGAAAATAGAAAAAGTAGTTATATATTATGATATGAGTACTAAAAACCTCTTGGAACAGTTTGAAAGTCTTGGATTCAAGATAGAAAAAATAGAGGCTTAAAATGTTAGCCTTTGAGATATGGGGGAAATTTGCCTCTTTTAGAGACCCCTTTACTATTAGTCAAAATATCTCTTTGCCTATACCACCTAAAACAACAGTAGCAGGGATGATGGCTTCTATTTTAGGAGTTGAAAACTATTTTGATGATAAAGCATTTAGTGATTTTGAATATAGTGTTATAATGATTAATCCTATAAGAAAAAAAAGTTTTTCACAAAATTATATCAATGACTATACTTCTAAAGTACAAACACAACTTACTAATTTGACAAAAGAAGATTATAAAAAAATAGGAGTGGGGTTTAGAGATAAAAAACATCCACAAAAACCGATTAATCGTGAACTGCTACTTAATCCTAGATATTTAATTATGATAAAAGATTTTAAATATGAAAATGAATTATCTCAATATCTCAAAGATAAGATAAGTAAATTTTCATTTTATTTGGGAAATAGTGAGTTTGCAGGTAATTTTAAATTTATAGAGATAATTAAAACTCAAGAGGTAAAACTAAAAGAGGTGAAAGTTAATTCGTTTATATTAGAAAATGATGTAAGTTATATTGATTTTAAAGAAGACATACGATATAGCTCACTCTCTTTTGCTACAGCTTTAGATACAAATAGAAGACCTATTAGCTCAGCTTCTGTAATTTTGGGGAGTCAATCTATTTCTGTCAAAGAATTAGAAGTTTATTCTATTGAGACTATTGATAAAGTATATTATTGTAGGTTTCTCTAATGCAAGTAGATGATACTTTTTTTTCTCATCCTGATAAAACTTATAATGAGCATATTAATAACATTGCCGATAGTTTTGATGAAAAAAATCATAAGGTAGTGACTCACTATCATGATTTGGGTAAGCTCTCCGATAAATTCCAAGCGTATATATCTTTAAAAAAAAATCTAAATGAAGATAATAAGGGTTTTGAAAAAAGAAGAAATAAATTAAAAACAACTCATACACTAGAGAGTGCTTATTTATACTTTTGTAATGAAGATGAGAAAAATAATGTATTTTTAGCTAATTTTTTTGCTATTTTAAAACACCATACAAGCTTATCAGATATACAAAAAGATATGAATGTTTATCTCTCTGTGATTGATAAAAATATTAATGATGAGAGATTAAAAAGTATAGAAGCTATTTCTCATAAATCTGATATTCAATTTAATGATGATATTGGTGAGTTTATGGATTATTTTGAAGACTTGTATGAAGAAAATTTTTACCAAACCACACAAAACTTCTTCCTATTCAAAAAACGCTACTCACGCCTTATCTTAGCTGATAAATTTGAAGCAATATTTAATAAATCTTATATAAACATTGATTATTTAAAAACAAATAATGTAGATGAATATATCCAAGAAATACACGATATTATCGCTACGAAACCAATAAATAGTTTTAGAAACAGAGCTAAAAAAGTCATCTTTGAAAACTATAAAAATAATAAAAACTCAAACATCTATCTCATTAAAGCTCCAACAGGTGTAGGAAAAACTTTTATAGCTTTAGAGTTGGCTTTACAGATAGCTAAAGATAGAGGAGATAAAAGACGCATTATTACAGCTATTCCTTTTACCTCTATCATAGACCAAACACACAAAGAGTATGAGACTATTTTAGGCAAAGATAAAGTACTTAAATATCATCATCTTACAAAATATAAAGAGAACAAAGACGAGGATGAACAAGAGCAATTTAGCCAAAAAGTTTTTCTAACTGATATTTGGCATGAGCATTTTATTGTGACAACTTTTAATCAGCTTCTTTATACATTTTTTTCTAATCATAATAGAGACAATGTAAGGCTAGAGACTCTAAGAGATAGTGTTATTATCGTTGATGAGATTCAAAATATCCCTAGAGTACTTATCTCTTCTGTAGTAAAGGTATTTGAGCTTTTTGCTAAAGAGTATAATATTCATTTTATTATTATGTCTGCTACTATGCCATCTTTTGAAAATTTACTAAATAACTCTGTACTATTATCAGAAGATTGGTTTTACAATAAAAAAGAAAATCGTTATAAATTACACTTCAAGCCTAAGATAAATAATTTTGAGACCCTAGTAGAAGAGATAAATAATAAAAGTAAATCTGTGCTTTGTGTGCTAAATACCATTGATAAAGCCAAAACACTTTTTCAAGATATTGAGGGAAAAGAGAGAGAAGAAAAGTTTTTACTTACAACACATCAAATTCCTCTGCATCGTCAAGAGATTATAGATGAAATAAAAAAAGCTCTTGCTTGTGGTAAAAAAATCAAGCTTATTTCTACGCAACTTATAGAAGCAGGAGTTGACCTTGATTTTGATGTGGGTTATCGTGAGTTTGCACCTTTTGGTTCTATTATTCAGATGGCAGGACGGGTAAACAGAGAGGGTAAAAAAGGTATAAGTGATATTTTTGTTTTTGATTTCTTGGAAGTATCTACTAAAAAAGAAGTAAATAGATTACCTTATCGTTCTATTGATTTACAAGAAGAAGATACTATAAAATGGCTAAAAACTCCTCTTGAAGAGATAGAAATATTAGAAAACTTAGAGACCTATTTCAAAAAAATAAAAGAAGAAACTAGTAATGTAAATCTATTAGAACCGATGCAAAAATTAGAGTTTCAATCATTAAAACAACTTTTAGATGAAAACTTTATGCCAAATCAACCATGGAAAGTTTCTCTTTTTGTAGAACAGAGTGAAAATCAATTTAATAATTATATTCAAGAACGAACTAGTATTTTAAATAATCCAAAATATGATGTTTTTGAAGCGATGAATAGGGTTAAAAATTTAGAAAAGGATTTAGGTCTTTATACCATTACAGTTAATAATAAATTAATAGATAAACTAATGTCAAACTATAATGTAGATGAAAAGTTTGGAAGATTTATTTTAACAAATAATTGTGATGCGTATACAAAATATAAAGGCTTTAATCCTGAATATACAGAATTAGAAGAGGCATTTGAATTATGAATTTCACAGCAGACTTACTAAGTGGCACTCTCATCCATTACTACGCCACTTGCCCAAGAGAAGCGTGGCTTTATAGTCGGCGTATTCATGCCAACCAGTGGGATGAAAATATTTTGATGGGTAAAGCCTTAGCAGATATAAAAGAGGAACAGCAACTACATAAATTTCCTTTTTCTAATTTACATTTTGACAAAATTGGTAAAGAGAGAGGGCATATTATGGTGACTGAATATAAAAAGTCTATGAGCAATACACAAGGGGCGAAGATGCAACTGCTTTTTTATATGTGGCAACTCAAAACCTCTCTCAAACTCAAAGTGATTAATGGTAAGATTATTTCAGGGCGTACAGTAATATTTGTGGAGGGAAATGAGGAAAATATGAGAATGATAGAAGAGTTGATGAATGAGGTTAGTCTCTTTTTATCTCAATCTACACCACCACCTTTTAAAGAGATAAAATTTTGCAAGGGTTGTGGATATAGAGATTATTGCTTGTAGGAGTAAGAAATGTATGTAATTTTATTTTATGATATAGCCAACAAAAGTCTCAAAGAGAAAGATAATAGTAGAACAATTCGTAAAACTGTAGAGAAGTATCTTACGCGTGTTCAGTTCTCTGTTTTTGAGGGAGAAATCCGTCCAAGTGATTTAAAAAAGCTAAAAATTCATTTGCAGAAAGTGGCGTATAAAGAGTTTGATTCAATAATAATATATGAATCTACACGCATGAATTATACAGATAGAGTTGTGATTGGTGTGGATAAGAGTGATGATATTTTTACAATGTAAGGAGATTTTATGGTACAAAAAAGTGATAGAAGCCATTTTTTAATGATTAATGGACGGCTTAAAAGAGAAGATAATAATTTAAGATTTTTTAAGTATGATGAAAATGATAATGTAATAGATTCCAAACCACTAAAGATAAATGCTATTGATGAAATCTATATTTTAGGAAAGATTGATTTGGATTCTTATACAATGGCATTTATTGCAGATAATAATATTTTACTTCATATATTTAGTCCATTTCAAAGTTTTAGGGGTAATTTCTTTCCAAGTACATCAAACTCTGTTAATAAAAGTGGATTTGTATTATTACAACAAGTAAGAGCCTTTGATGACCCAAAACACCGTCTCTATATAGCCAAACAGATAACAAAAGGTCACTTTATTAATGGAGCTAATAATTGTAAAAAATATAGTGTAGAGTTTGATACAGATAAATATTTAGCCAATCTCGATAAAGCTACTACTATTAATGAGATAATGGCAAGTGAGGGAGCATTTAACAAAAATTATTTTCAGGCATGGAATAGCATTATCAAAAATCAAAGAAGTTTCAAATTTATCAAAAGAAGCAAACGCCCACCAACAGATAAAATAAACTGCCTTATCTCTTATGTAAATACACGAATTTACAATATTGTCCTAAGCGAAATATACAAAACAGAACTTGACCCACGAATTGGATTTTTACATGAACCAAACTACAAAGCTTTGAGTTTACATCTTGATATTGCAGAGATATTTAAACCAATTATTGGAGATAATATTATATTTACCATGCTCAATCAGCAAGAAATTACTGCCAAAGATTTTAAAACAGATAATGGAAGAATACGATTTACAAATGAAGCTATCAAAAAAATAGAACTAAAAATTATTACAAAAATGACAGAACAAACAACTCTAACTACACAAAGACTCACTTGGAGACAAGTAATTAGAAGAGAGGTCAACCAAATCAAAAGATCTGTTTGTGAAACAAGTGAATACCAAGCATTCACTTTATCATAAGCTCCCCAAAGCTCTATCTAAGTTTAGCTCTTCCCCCATAGATAGGGAAAAGCATACATCAACAAAGGAACTTGAAGCTAAAATTAAGTAGAATAAAAATGTTCAAAAAATAGAAAAACCCCTTAAAATAGGCAAATATCTACTATTTTGAAGCACTCCCTATGGGATTTGAAACGTCTTACAATTTTTGAGAATAGAGAGAATATTGTAAATTTTGAAGCACTCCCTATGGGATTTGAAACCCACTTAACATGACAAATCCAAAAGAGGAGAGCTAATTTTGAAGCACTCCCTATGGGATTTGAAACCAGGTGGAAAAACTAATGCAAAAGAGTATGCCAATAATTTTGAAGCACTCCCTATGGGATTTGAAACGAGCCTCTTCGAGGAGATAAAAGCGTATCCGCGGAATTTTGAAGCACTCCCTATGGGATTTGAAACGTGGAGTTAGGTTGTATCATCATTTTTGGAAAGGAGATTTTGAAGCACTCCCTATGGGATTTGAAACATTATGCAAGAATGAAGAACAATAACTTTCATAAATTTTGAAGCACTCCCTATGGGATTTGAAACGGTGGTTGACTATGAGTTTGGCTCGGTGGGGATCATTTTGAAGCACTCCCTATGGGATTTGAAACAAGATGTCTATATCAGTACAGGGATGCTTGTTGTTATTTTGAAGCACTCCCTATGGGATTTGAAACGACAGCCTAACATAGAAGCTTGGGCAAATGAATGTATTTTGAAGCACTCCCTATGGGATTTGAAACTTGTTTGCAATAGTCACATTTCTAGCTCTACCAGAGATTTTGAAGCACTCCCTATGGGATTTGAAACACGCATAGCGATATGTAGAATATCTAGTAGTTTTATTTTGAAGCACTCCCTATGGGATTTGAAACTATCTAGCATTCTATATCCATTTTCTCTACATATTATTTTGAAGCACTCCCTATGGGATTTGAAACTAGAGCAAAATAGAAGTATTGGAGAAAATGTAGTATTTTGAAGCACTCCCTATGGGATTTGAAACGACATCTATATCCCCTGCTCCTAGCTCTTCTACATTTTGAAGCACTCCCTATGGGATTTGAAACTCATCATTTTGCAAAGCTCGTACTGCTAGCATAGATTTTGAAGCACTCCCTATGGGATTTGAAACCTGTTTGATTGTTTTTTCTTAGATGCCCTTGTATTATTTTGAAGCACTCCCTATGGGATTTGAAACGACTGGAGGGTAAAGGTCAGGAGACCAGAAGCCTACATTTTGAAGCACTCCCTATGGGATTTGAAACCTCCACTCAAGATAAAGTTAACAAACCCAACAAAAATTTTGAAGCACTCCCTATGGGATTTGAAACTAGTGTGTGCGAAGCCCTCATCTACTATTTCTTGACCATTTTGAAGCACTCCCTATGGGATTTGAAACAGTCGATTAAAAGCCACATCAGAAAGCTCAGAGTCTATTTTGAAGCACTCCCTATGGGATTTGAAACGAGGCTCAGACAAAAGCTACGGAATGGAGATACTCCATTTTGAAGCACTCCCTATGGGATTTGAAACGCAAGATAGAGATAAACCAAGGTAGTTATGTTGATGGATTTTGAAGCACTCCCTATGGGATTTGAAACCTCCTAGGTTTGGGTTCGCTGCTCTCCATGTCTCATTTTGAAGCACTCCCTATGGGATTTGAAACGCAAAACTCAAAGCTACTGCCTAGTACAACTATCCCCATTTTGAAGCACTCCCTATGGGATTTGAAACACTCCAAATTCTTTAAGCCTCTCATTCTCTCCAGTATTTTGAAGCACTCCCTATGGGATTTGAAACTGTTCAACTACATACCTTACTGCTATCTGCAACACTATTTTGAAGCACTCCCTATGGGATTTGAAACTAAGAAAAGAAGGTGGGTTTGTTAATGACAAAAAAGATTTTGAAGCACTCCCTATGGGATTTGAAACCGGGGCTTTCTCCTATCGAACACAACCGTAGAGCTATCCAATTTTGAAGCACTCCCTATGGGATTTGAAACATCCCTAGAGGTGGTGAGGGAAGATATGAGGATTTTATTTTGAAGCACTCCCTATGGGATTTGAAACTCTTAGTTCACGGATTCAAAAAAGGAACTTTCAATTTTGAAGCACTCCCTATGGGATTTGAAACTGATGGAGAAAGGAGAGGAGCAGGAGGAGGAGATATTTTGAAGCACTCCCTATGGGATTTGAAACTTGCATTGCATGGAGATGACTATATGATTGTTGAATTTTGAAGCACTCCCTATGGGATTTGAAACTCCTCCACCGTGCTTCCTGTGACTATCTCATTTTCTTATTTTGAAGCACTCCCTATGGGATTTGAAACTCTTCTCTGGGTCATCTAGTCCTAGAAAGTTTATTATTTTGAAGCACTCCCTATGGGATTTGAAACTAGGGTATCTGTATTTCTCCAACTACTGGTTTTTTTTATTTTGAAGCACTCCCTATGGGATTTGAAACTAGGTGGTGGAGATGGCGATATGACAAAATCGGTCTAATTTTGAAGCACTCCCTATGGGATTTGAAACTCCTCCACCGTGCTTCCTGTGACTATCTCATTTATTTTGAAGCACTCCCTATGGGATTTGAAACCGGACTTTGAGCCGTACGCTATCATTGATGATATTGATTTTGAAGCACTCCCTATGGGATTTGAAACTTCAGTTCTCTGCATTGTAAAACTGCATACTTTTATTTTGAAGCACTCCCTATGGGATTTGAAACTCCTCCACCGTGCTTCCTGTGACTATCTCATTTTCATTTTGAAGCACTCCCTATGGGATTTGAAACATAGCTCTCTTGTGGTAGAGGTTCGCAGGATAGAGCATTTTGAAGCACTCCCTATGGGATTTGAAACACCCTCTCTGAAGTCTATAGCATAACTGCAAATAATTTTGAAGCACTCCCTATGGGATTTGAAACTTCTCATCTTGCATGGTCTTTAGCATTTGTTCTAATTTTGAAGCACTCCCTATGGGATTTGAAACTATCTCCAAGAATTACGGAGACATCTACAGAAATATTTTGAAGCACTCCCTATGGGATTTGAAACGGTTTGTGATATAAGCCGTCCAAACTTCATCACCAATTTTGAAGCACTCCCTATGGGATTTGAAACTCTACAGAGTTCTTACAGAGCCAAAGCACAATATAATTTTGAAGCACTCCCTATGGGATTTGAAACACAATAACGGAATCTGCAAATAATAAAGAAAAAGACATTTTGAAGCACTCCCTATGGGATTTGAAACACAAACATATTCATTCTATCTATACCATTTTGCGTATTTTGAAGCACTCCCTATGGGATTTGAAACGGATGATAAACACTAATCCAGATATTCGTAAAGAATTTTGAAGCACTCCCTATGGGATTTGAAACTCTCTTCTTGCAAATAATTTATATTATTTAAATCTATTTTGAAGCACTCCCTATGGGATTTGAAACAATCATCAGGGGGGTTTTTGTAATGAAATCCATCTTATTTTGAAGCACTCCCTATGGGATTTGAAACACACTAAAATCTATTTGATAGAGGTGTTCTACTCATTTTCCCATCTTTATCACTAAGCACCCCACAAGACCCCATAATAAGGGCAATAGTTAAAAAAAATTGTTCAGATTTTCACTACAAAGAGAATTTTGCAT
>JADGER010000222.1 GCA_016744315.1 Sulfurovaceae bacterium | reverse complement strand
GAAAGTAGCAGGAGCCTATGGTAAAAAGAAAAAATCAACAACCACTACAAAAAAACGCAAAGTAACAAAAAGAGATGGTTGGGGAACTATGCCACAAGAATCAGCTCCTACAGTAAAGAAGAGTAGTAAAAAAGATAGTAAAAGAAAAAAGAGATAAGCTAAAAAGGTACTACAATTGAAGATTTTACTTATTAATCTACTACTATTATTAGCTATTAAATCTTATGCTTTAGATAAGGTATCACTGCCATTTTACTCTACGAACGAATCATTTGTAGTTAAAGAGATGGGCTTGGTAAAGAAGATGATTTTAACAGATAAAGAAAAAGAATATCTTCAAAATAAAAAAATAAGAATGTGTGCTTATTCTCAACGATACCCATTGGAGTTTACTAAAAATGGTCAATATATGGGAATTGTCGCAGATATTATCAAACTTATGTCTCAAAAGTTTTCTCTGGATATAGATATGATAGTATCAACAAGTAATCAAGAGTTATTTACAAATATCTATGAAGATAAATGTGATATGGTTTCAATAATGGTACATGAATTTAGTAATGTAGAAAGTCAGATGAATAAAAGTATTGTATTAGCTAGAGATGATTTAGTTTTAATTACAAAAAATGATAAAATTTTTATAAATAATATTAATTCTTTATATAATAAAAAGCTTGCTGTTAGCTCAAAATCTTATAAAATATTTTTGAATAAACACTATTCTTTTTTAAATATCGTAGTTATTCCTGATATTAAAAAGCTGATGGAGAAAATAGCTAATAATGAAATCTATGGATACTTTACTGCTTCTTTATATACAAATTCTATTGTTCAAAAGTATGGTTTTAACGAACTAAAGGTCAATATGAAACTCTTAGATCATTCATTAAATGCTGGTATGGGTGTGTCTAAAGATAATCCTCAGCTTTTAAGTATAATAAATAAACTTCTACAAACAATTTCCAAAAGCGAAATAGAAAATATAGTAGCTAGATGGAGTATGCAGATTTATCCTTCTTTTGTAGATTATAAGTTAATAAGGCAAATGATTACTTTTTTTGTACTTTTTTTGTTGGTTCTCCTCTTTTTTTATATAAGACAACGAAAATTCAATAATATGATTAAAGCAGAAAAAAATAAATTTGAAAATATTTTTTATAAAGCTTCTGATGGTATAGCCATTGCTACAAATAATACCCTTACAGATTGCAATAGTGCTTTAGTCAAAAATTTTGGATATAAAACAAAAAAAGAACTTTTGCAACTGAATTATTTGGGCTTATCACCTAAATATCAGCCTAATGGTAAGCTATCGCTTAAGAAAGCTATAGAGATGATACGCGTTGTAAAAGAGCATGGTGTAAGTAACTTTGAGTGGGTACACTTACGGGCAAATGGGGAAGAGTTTTGGGTAGATATTGTTGTGACAAATATTAGTAGTAGTAAAGACGAAGATATTTTGCATATTGTCTCACGAGATATTCAACATAAAAAAGAATTAGAGTGGGAATTATTAGAACTCAATAATAATTTAGAAGAGAGAGTGAAAGATGAGGTTGAAAAAAATAGACAGCAACAAGTTATGCTGATGCAACACTCTCGTTTAGCTCAAATGGGAGAGATGATTAGTATGATAGCACATCAATGGAGACAACCATTAGCAGCAATTAACTCTACCTGTGCCACAATCAGTTTGAAAGCACAAGTTAATCAACTAGATAGCATAACAGCCGTAAAACTATCAGCTAAAATATCTCAATATGTACAGCATCTCAGTTTTACTATTGATGATTTTAGAGGTTTTTTTAAATCAAACAAAAGTAAAAGTCGTATTGACTATAGTGAACTTATTACTAGTACACTTAATATTATAGAAGATTCTATTGAGAACAAAAATATAAAGATAGTTAAAATATTGAATTCTGAAAATATATTTGAAACATATCCAAATGAATTAAAGCAGGTACTTTTAAATCTTATTAAGAATGCTGAAGATATTTTAATAGAAAAAAAGATAAAAAATCCAAAAATTATTATAAAGACAGAAGGTGATATAGTAACCATTAGCGATAATGCTGGAGGGGTTTCAGAAAATATTATAGATAAAATCTTTGATCCATACTTTTCAACAAAAACAGATAAAGATGGAACAGGATTAGGATTATATATGAGTAAAACTATAGTAGAAGATCATTGTGGAGGAGAACTAACTGTTTATAATAATCAAGAGGGTGCAGTATTTAAGATTAAATTAAAATCAAAAGAGAACTAAAAGTCTCCCTTGACGCTATAAGTATTTGTTTCTTGGAATGCTTTTATAGCTCTTTGAGCATAATTATTATCTTCATCCATTACAATAAAAGGAGGTAATATCTTGGTCATTGATTTGGAATTAAGTCTGGATGCTATCATTACGAGTTTAGACTCTTTATCTATTTTTGCATGAACAAACTGTATTACCTCAGGGTTAAGATTAATCTCTTTGAGTTCTTTTAATAAAATATCTATCTGTTTTGCATCATAACAGAAAATAAAATATCCTCTAGGTTTAAGAATTTTTTTGACTTTTCTTGCAAAAAGATTAAATGGAAGATGATGTGCGTAGCGAGCTGTATTGAGATGTTGGTTTTTTGTTTGTTTGACTTGGCTATCATAAAATGGTGGATTTGAGACAACAAAATCAAATTTATCTGAAAACTGACAAGTTGTAAAATCTCCTAGATAAGTGGATGCTTGCAAATTATTATTAGCAAAATTAAGTTTGGCATACTCTAGCATACTTTCTTGTTTGTCTATAATAGAAGTCTCTACAGCAAAATCACGAGAGAGAAGCAAAGCAATAATACCCACGCCACAGCCTACATCTAATAGCTTGCCTTTGGGCTTGAATGCTTGGATAAAATCATATAAAAATAGAGAATCACTATTGTAGCAGTAGCCACTTGTGGGTTGATATAAAAACATAAGAAGCCCTAGGTAGATAAATATTAAGTGTATTTTATCTAATTTGGGTAAAATCGCGGTTATGAATACTAAGCAAGATCCACTTAATCCACCATCAACAGAGTTTTCTATGCTTGATTACGAATGTGCTTATCTCCCAAATAAGAAAGTTCGCATGCATTATAAATATGTGCCTTATGCTACGCAACAGTTTACTACAGCAGTAATTCATCGTGGATGGAGAAG
>JADGER010000221.1 GCA_016744315.1 Sulfurovaceae bacterium | reverse complement strand
AGTTCATATATTCGTTCTTGACTTATAGGTTTTTCAAGCCAATCATCAGTGTAATCATGTGCTATAAATCTCTTTGTTGAGAAACAACTGCTTAGATGCACAATCTTAAGAGGCTGTTTTTTTCTTATATCTCTTATTTGTGTAATTTTACTTTTGGTTAGATTATTTATATCTACTAAAATAATATCATACTTTGATAAATTCATACTCTTTAAATTAAATTTCTGTGGAGAGATAACTTCTGTATTGATATGAAAATAAGAAAACATCTTTTTAATTGCTAATGCTGAATTTTCATTATTATCATAGACTAAGACCTGTTTTTGGGTATATGTTTCATCAGGGAGTCTATACACTCTTCTATCACTTGTTTTGGGAATCAAGAGAGGAAGGGAACATAAAAATGTAGTTCCTATACTATTTGTACTCTCTATACTCAATTCACCATCCATCAAAAGAACAAGTTCGTTTGCCACATATAAGCCTAAACCTTTATACTCTTCTGTATCTGTATATCGAGGGATAAAAAGCATTTCTAAACCTTTATCACTAATCCCTCCCCCTGTGTCACTAATCTTAAATTGTAATTTATCCCCTGAAGAAAAACCTGAAGAGATAGAGACATGTAATTTGACTTCACCCTTTTTTGTATGTTTCATAGCATTTTGTAATAATTCTGTAAGTATCTCTGATAAATGTAAAGGATCACCCACTATATTCTTAGGTACAGTATTCTCAATCTCAAATATAAGCTCTGTAGCACTTCCTTCAAAAGTATGTGTGATAGTTCCTAGCACTCCATTCAGGAGATTATTAAAGTTAAATTTCTCTTGAATAATAGAGACTTTTTTGGATTTAAGCCTCAAAAAATTAATCATTACTCTAGTTGTATCAAAGAGTTTTTTATCTATAAGCTCTCTATTTGGTTCTATATCCCCATCTGATAATTTATCTACAGAAACTTTTCTATAAGTAATATTCTTTTTACTTAAAGAGTAGATATTCTCACCCATATTTGTCAAAAATGCTTCAATCTTATTTTGTTTATCTTGCATTTGTTTATGTCGAACTATAATGTTTTTTATCTGCAAAGAGGAAGAAAAAAGCCCTAAAATACCTATTAATGCCAAACTAAAAATTGCTATCCATAAAAGTTGATTATCTTTTTCACCTTTATTACTACTCGAAGCAATAGCTCTTTGTATAGTATTATCTTCTAATATAAATGCTTTTGGAAAATTCTCTTTGAGTATTAAATAGGCAAAAGTAAGGTTTTTGCTCTCTTGAAATGATGCGAGCTTTAAAATAAAGTAATTAGGAAACTTCTCAACTACAGCACGAAATCTTTCTTCTTTTTGTATTATCAAAAGATTATTATCATTTTTAATAATTTTTTGATATTCTTCTAATTTCTGCTCTATACTCTCTTGAGTTGTTTCCTGTGAAAGTATAATAATACTCTCAGAAGCTTCCATAGTGACAAATGCTAAACTTAACAGCACTAAAGTAATAATTTTTTGCAAAATTCCTTGCATTATTACTCCTTATTTTTATGATTTTAGTATAAAGTCTAGTATAGCTAAAAAAAGTCTTCTATCTATTAAATATTGGATAAAATTATTCTATCTTTTTAACTTTATCCATATACATTAGTAACTCTTCCTCATAAAACTCTAATCTATCCCTCATCATCTCAACATCACTTTTAGCTATCATATCATCTCTATCTAAATCTATAATAGTAAATGAGATATTAGGTTCATCAGCATACTCTTTTGATATTTGTTTAATCGTATCAAGAGAGCCTTTGGCTTTTTGATTAAATACACTTTGAGGAACTACTCTTGCTTCATTCTCTTCTCTAATTTGAGTCAATTTTTTACAATCATCATAATTTCTATATATAAAATATATCTCTATATAATAGTTTCTTTTTAAAGCTCTTTTGATGTTTTTATCTGCTGTGGCAAAGTTTGCTAAATTTGTATCTAATATAAATGAGTAATTTTGTTTGAAAGAGTTATCTAATAGGTATTCAACTGCCTTAATAGATGCTTTTTGAAATAGATTTGCATTCGTACCACTATAATACGGAAATAGTTTTTGTATCTCATCTGTATCAATTACATTTAAGCCAAGTTTTCGGTTTAAAGATTTTACAAATTCACTCTTACCTGCTCCACTAGCTCCTGCACTTAGATATAGTTTCTGCTTATCCTCTTTATTTGAAATAAATGTTTGAAGTATTCTTTTTTTATTAGTCTTAAAATACTCTAAAGCCTCTTTTTGAATCTCCTCTTCTGTTAAATTTAGCGTTCTTTCTAGTTCTATTTTAGTATCAAATAGTATTTTTAATAATTCATTATCAGGCATTTTTAAATCCTTTTGTTGTTTTTATGATAAATATATCTTCTCCTATCAATTTAATCTTATAATCATTCATTACCTAAAGCAACTCCAACCCATCAATAAATCGAAAATCCTTAAGATTATAAGTAAAAAGAGGAGCATCTAAAACCAAAGCCGTTGAAGCAATAAGCCCATCAGGAATATCCAAATTATGGCTTTTAGCATAAGTTTTAATAAGTGTAGTAGATTGTTTAGAAATATCTTCATTTATATCAATAATTTCAAAAAGAGCAACAAATTTTTCAAGCTTTTTAACTTCTGCTTTGTTCAATGCTCCATAAAAAAGTTCCATAACCGTAATAGAGGAAATAGCCAACAGACAATTAAAGGATTGTACTTTTTCAATGGTTGATTGATTATCTTTTAAAATCTCAATCAATACATTGGTATCTAAAACTATCATCTCCAAGCCTGTTTCCTTATAGACTCTTGTGTTATATCCCTATCTTTCCAAATCCCTGCAAATTCAGAAAATCTATTTTTTGGTTCTGTTGGAGTTGATATTGTTTTTTGAGTATCTGTAATAATCTCTAAACCGTCATTTTTAAAACGACTTAAAAGCCACATTATCTTATCAAAGAGCTGTTCATTTTGAATATTTAGTGTAATAGTCATATTTATCCTTTTTCATTTTTTCTTTCTCTTATTATATTTAAAGTTATAAAGGCTTTTGCTTTAAATCTTATATTTCAACTGTAACTACTCACCCCCCTCTACCACCCAAACCTTAACCTAAAAATCCCTAAAAAATACTAATCCCAGCAATCACATCCCTCAAAGCTTCAAACTCATT
>JADGER010000048.1 GCA_016744315.1 Sulfurovaceae bacterium | reverse complement strand
TTGTGCATCTCATACTCTGCCATACTTTCACTAGCACATATTTTATTTTTTACTTGCCCATCTGAACCTATCTTTCCATATCTTGTAATAAGCTCTTCACCTTTAACCGTTGCTTCCCAAAATTTTTGAGATTTTTCATATTTATAGCCCTATTTTAATTAGATAGTCTAAAGTGTAATTATAATGTTTTTTAACTTCTTTAAAGTTTTCTTTATTTTAGTTGTATTTTTGATAAATTTATGGTTTTTTTCATATTTTATTGGATTTACCTATTACAAAAGTATTACATTAAAAATTTTAGTTATACTTTTAGAAGATTATATATTAGAGGGAACTAATGAAAAAAATAAAATCAATTTTTATTTTAACTATTATCTTTAGTAGTGTACTACAATCGAGCCTTTTAGATATAATTGAAAATGAGCAAAAAGATATAGAGTATAGACAAAATATTATTAAATCGGATATACTTATAAAAAAATCAAAACTTTTAGGAGTTGAGACTATATATAAATTAAATAAAAATCTTAATTTTATAAAGAATATTGATAAAGATTCTAAAGAAAAAACTTGTATTTTAATGAATGAAAGAGTAAAAATACTAAATAAATCTATACCTATTGCTAAGGTTCTTTTAAAAAATAGAGATATTACTCAAGATGACTATAATAATTTTATGACTGATTTTAAAGAAAAAAAATTACAATTAAGCAAAAAAATTAAATTAAATAACTGTACTTAAGGAGAATAAATTATGATAAGAGCAATGTTGATTCTGATAACTTTATCTATAACTTTTATATATGCTGACCAAGTTGCTAATGGAATACAAATAGATAGTAATCAGTCTAAAGAGAAACTTGTAAATATTCAAGGAAAAATAGATAAATATACAAAAATAATAAATGATATGCCTATAGAAATTCAAAAGAATATTGATAATTTAGAAAGATTAAAAGATTTAGGAGCCAAGGTGCAAACTATTATTGCTAGATACCTATTATCCATAGATGAGTGTTCAGCAGGCATGAACTCTAACGAAGGCAAAATGGCTTGTGAAGATATTCTAAAACTTAATATAGGCAAGGAGATTCGTTTTAAAAAAGAAATTATAATAAATGCCATTAGTAAAGCAGAGAAAGAATTAAATGATGTTTCTCAAAAAGAGACAGATATTCCGAAAATAGAAAAAGTTATAGAATCATTAAATGATGCAAAATCTATTTTAATGCAAGAGATATAGAGTATATAGTTATGAAAAAAATATTACTATTTTTTACTCTTAGTTATATACTATTAGGTGATACTTTCTCATGTAATCATTTTGTAAATATGCAAAAAGTTGAAAGACAAAAATTAATAAAAGAGCATATAAAACTCATTAATCCTGATAGTTATACAACTAAAAATATTTATACAAAAGAAAAAATAAGCTTAAGGCATATAAATAAGTGTATACAATTATTTATAGCTCTTAAAACACCTACGGATAATATAAAAAGATATCAAGCATTAACAAAACTTTCAAAAATAAATTTAAATACTCAAGAAAAAAAACTTTATGAGAAGAGTCTTTTGAAGAGTTTATTCTATTTTTCATCCTATTCAGATGCTTCTTTAATATCTAAAAATAGTTGTCAATATCCATTACTATTTTTAACAGCAGAAGAGGCAAAAAAAGGTCTTTTAATTTATGAGAAAAGGCTTATAAAAGATAAAAATATTAAAACTTTTTATGGTTACATTGATCTAAATAAAGAATTTAATTTTAAATGTAATAGTAATAAAGAGTATGCAAACTATATTAATAAAATAAGTTTAACAAATACAAAAATAAAGGAATCTTTATGAATAAAATAATAACTATGATTATATTATCTTTCTCTCTCTCTCAACTTTTTGCTGAAGATATTTTAACAGAAGAAATTACTGGTCTAGAAGAAGAAATAATTCTTTTAGATAAAGAAATTAATGAATTAGAACAAACTGTTGATGGATATGCTAATGTTGTTGTTTTAAATAGTAATAATAATATTTTAGAAACTCTCAAAAAATATAATAATACAACAGTAACTCTTATTGAAGAGTGGATAAAAATAGCCTCTCAAATAGAAGACAATGACTCTCTTAATAGTTTTATTATATTGTCAAAATACCAAATTAAAGCATATTTAGAGAGATTGCTCTTTACTGATAAAAATACAATAAGTATTGAAGATTATAATATCACTAAAGATTATATAAATAATGTTAATCCTACAGAAGAAAAGTTAAATGAACCGATTAACCAACAATATAGTACAAAAAAAAGTTTATATCTTAGAAGTATTCCTATTATCTCTAAAATGACACTAAAAGAAGGCAAGAAAAAACCTATAATAGTTCCAAAAAACTATACCTTTAAGCTTTTATACTCTATTACCTATAACAGTGTGAAAAATGAAAAAAATCATTGGGGTTATATCATTGTTAATAATAATGGCTATAAGGGGTGGATTAATCTTAAAAATACTTTTAGATTAAAAAAATAGAATAGTATGAGTTTTATAATAAAAAAAATTGTTCTATTTAGTATTTATATACTATTAGCATTTTTTATTTTTTTAGAACTTGTTAATCTCTTACAGTTTCCAGCTAATATAACTCCTAATCTAAAAAGTATAGATCAATATACTCTAATCTTAGAAAATGAAATTATCAAAGATAAAATCTTAAATTTATCAGGAAAAGAAAATCATTCTTTTGATTTAACAAATTTTTTTTTAGAAAGATATCTCTTATTTATATAATGATGTTGCTTATCTATATGATGCAGGTGTCTTTATTTTTAATAAGTAAATATTATATTAAACTTAGAACTATTATACCTGAGAAGAAATTAAATAGTATCTTCTTTTATAGTTCTGATTTTGCAATTAATTCACCTCCTATATTAGGTGTAATTGGTACTATATTTGCATTAGGTATGATGGTGAACAATACTTCTGATGCTAGTAATTTAAATATTCAATTTAAAGAAAATTTTGCAAACCTTTCTCAAACAACAATTATTGGTGGAGTTGTTTATGTTATTAACCTTTTTTTAAATATATTAATTAATAAGAATATTGTAATAGATTACAAAAAATAAAATAGATGAAAAAAACATCTTCTCCGCCGATTATTATTATACTAGATGTGCTTTTTGCTATTTTGGCCATTATGTTATTAGAATCTTCCCCAAATATACAGATTGTAATTCCTTCTACTATAATGATAGAAGATGCCATTATTGTAAGCGAAGATAAAAGCAAAAAAATAAAACATTGGTTTAATTTAAAAGCTAAAAAATGGGAAGATATAAAAACGCTTACTACCTCTAATAGAAAATTCAATTTTATTATTGGAAGGATTTCTTGTGAGAATAATCTAATTTGTAAAAACATACCAACTATAAATAATGAAATAAAAAAGATTTATATTAAAGGTGATACTTATGATCAGTTATCAGGAATGATTTCTGATAGTTGTCTAAAGTTTCCAAAAGAGTGTTCGAATGTTATATATCATATTAAAGAAGATGGTTCTATTGATACGAAGAGATTAAAAAGAGATTATAAGTTTTTTAGAATTATCTTAAATTAGAGTAGGAAAATCCTACTCTAATTTTATGATCGGATAGAGTCAACAAATTTTTTGATACGGCGGATACCTTCTCGGATTGTTACCATGTCAGTAGCATACGAAAATCTAAAATATCCTTCACTACCAAAACCAATTCCAGGGACTACGGCTACACCTGTTTCTCGCAGGAGGTCTTTACAGAATTCTATAGAGTTATTACTTACATCTTTGATATTTACAAAAAGATAGAAAGCTCCTTGAGGTTTGACAACGCTGATACCTGCTATATCATTCATAAGTTCATACGCTTCCAAGGCTCTTCCCTCAAAGGCTCTACGCATACTTTCTATCTCTTCATCTACATCACCATTAAATGCAGGAATTGCTGCTTTTTGAGTGATTGAATTGATATTAGATGTGCTTTGGCTTTGGAGTTTGTTCATTACAGAGATAAGTTCATCATTTGCAGATGCCAAGTAGCCTATACGCCATCCTGTCATAGCTACAGATTTACTCAAACCATTAATAGTTACAGTTCTTTGAAACATATCAGGACTAATACTGGCTGTTGCTACAAATTCTGTTGTACCAAATACAAGTTTTTCATACATCTCATCACTAGCAATAATAATATTTGTACCTTTTAAAACTTCAGCAAGTGCTTTTAGCTCTTCTCTGCTATAGACAGATCCTGATGGATTAGAAGGAGTTGTTAAGATAAGCATTTTTGTTCTAGGTGTAATTGCTCTATGAAGTTGTTGTGGCGTAATCTTGAAGTTTGTCATATCATCTGTATTGATAACTACAGGAGTACCACCACTATATTTAACGAGTTCAGGGTAAGTTACCCAGTATGGAGCAGGGATAATAACTTCATCACCATCATCTATTAATGCTTGAAAAAGATTAAATAAAGAGTGTTTTGCTCCATTACTTACAATAATTTGACTAGGTTTATAATTAAGATTATTTTCTCTTTTGAGTTTTTCACTTATAGCTTCTAGTAGCTCTGGTGTTCCAGGAACTGCTGTATATTGAGTAAAGCCTGCTTTAATCGCTTTGATTGCTGCTTCTTTGATAAGGAGTGGTGTACCAAAATCTGGTTCACCAGCAGAAAAGCTAAGAATATCTTTCCCTTCTTCTTTAAGTTCTCTCGCCATTGTTGTAATAGCAATAGTTAATGATGGAGAAAGTGTCTGTATGCGTTTTGATAACATGTAGTAAACCCTTTTAATTGGAAATTTTATAGTTACTAAATTATACTATTTTAATGGTATAATATTAATTAAAAATTAACATAATACACTAGAGAGGATTTACTCACTTATGCTCGAAATTATTGTAACCACCATCTTCATTGCTACAGTTTTTAATATTATTTTTACAAAATATCAAATCCCCACAATTATAGGATATATCGCTACAGGCTTATTTATATCTCAAATATTCTCACTTCATGATGGTAGTAAATCACATGATTTAGAGATGATTGCTGAGTTTGGTATAGTGTTTTTAATGTTTACTATAGGTTTAGAATTTTCTATCAAACACCTCTCTTCTATGCGTAAAGAGGTCTTTTTATATGGAGGGCTTCAGGTAGGGATTACTCTACTCTTTTTCTACTTAATGGCGTATTTTCTTTTTGGTCTTGACGCACACTCTTCTATGATTATTGGTGGGGCATTAGCCCTTTCATCTACAGCGATTGTACTCAAAATACTAAGTGCCAATCGTGATATTAGCAAAGAGTATGGGAGACGCTCTTTGGGTATTTTGATTTTTCAAGATATTATGGTTATTCCGCTTCTTCTAATGATAGGTATTTTCTCCTCAGGAGAGGTTGATTTAAGTATTTTACTCCTAAAAACAGCTTTTGACGCACTTATTTTATTTTTGGTACTTTGGCTTTTTGGTCGTTTTGTTTTAGATCCTTTTTTGGGGCAAGTTGTCAAGAGTAACTCAGATGAAATATTTATTGGTTCAATTTTGTTTTTGGTAATGGGTGCATCTTTATTAGCGTACTCTTTAGGTTTTTCTTACTCTCTTGGTGCATTGATGGCTGGAATGATTATTGCCGAAACACACTACAAGCATCAGGTAGAAGCAGACCTTATCCCTTTTAGAGACCTTTTATTGGGTATTTTCTTTGTTACTGTTGGGATGCAGATAAATTTTGCAATTATTGAAGATTATTTTTTAGTTATTTTAGGCTTGCTCTTTCTTTTAAGTCTTTCAAAAATGCTTATTATATTTGTTATTATCTTACAAGTTACCACTAAACGAGTCGCTGTCAAAACAGCCTTAGCCCTTTTTGAACTAGGAGAATTTGGTTTGGTTCTTTTTGAACTAGCAAGCTCCAAATCATTAGTTGACCCACTTCTTTCTCAGATATTGATTGTGACGATTATCCTATCAATGATTATTACACCTTTTATTCTTAAAAATATTTCTAGTATAACAGAGTTTATTCTCAATAATAAACAACCCCTAGAGTTAGCTACTAAACTAGAAGAAGGCTTAAGTAACCATGTTGTAGTCTTGGGATATGGACGACTAGGTCATAAGATTTGTGAAAAATTAGAAAGAAGAGGTGTAAAATATATTGCTATTGAAAATAATATCTATAATGTAAAAGAGGCAAATAAACTAGGAAAATCAGTTATATTTGGAAATGCAGCCAAAAGAAGTATATTAGAATCAACAAATATTCAAAGTGCTTCATCCGTTATTCTTGCAATTGATAATAATGACAAAATTCATCAAGTATGTGACGCACTTATCAAAACAGCACCCAAGGTAAGAGTTATTATTAATGTGCATAATTTCCAAGAGAGGGATGCCTTGCAAGAGGAGTATCTTAACTATGAAATTGTTGTAGGTACAGAACAGATAGCACGAGGAATGGTAAATTATGTATTACAGTGTGAGATTTAAATATTCTTTAGCTACAATCAAAAAATTTTAAAAATAAATGGATAAAACAATGTTTCAAACTTTTTCAATAGATAACTTAGAGTCCTTCCCCAACAATCTTGATGCTCTGCTTAATACGCAAAGAGCTACAATAGATACTATCACCCAAAGTGATTATACAAGCTATGAAGATATTTTAAACCCATTGCAAGATTTAGATGAAGAATTAGGACTATTTTTTACACCTCTTTCTCATCTTAATAGTGTTATGAATTCAGAAGAGACACAAAAAGCATATCAAGATTCTTTGCCTCTTTTATCAAAGTTTAGTAGTGAAATAGCTCAAAACGAGGCTCTTTTTGCAAAGATAGAGCAGATTAAGGCAACAAATTCTGAAGCTAAAAAAGTAGTAGAAGATGAGATAAAAGGCTTTGTTCTCTCTGGTGTAAATTTGCCAGAGGATAGGAAAAAGAGAATGGAAGCAATCTCTTTGGAACTTAGCGAACTTAGTAACCAGTTTTCACAAAATCTTCTTGACGCAACAAATGATTTTGAACTTATTATTAGTGATGAAAAAGATATAGAAGGCTTGCCACAAAGTGATATTGATGTAGCCAAAGAGCAACAAGATGGCAAAAGTATTTACAAGTTTACTCTTCAGATTCCTAGTTATTTAGCGTATATAACTTATGGTGTAAATAGAGATCATAGAGAAACTTTGTATAGAGCCTATAGTTCAAGAGCTCCAGAGAATGAAGCGGTAATAGATAAAATACTTCTGCTCAAAGATGAAAAGTCTAAACTTTTAGGTTTTTCGAGTTATGCAGAATATGCATTAGAAACGCGTGATGCTCCCTCACAAGAATCAGTACTTTCATTTTTGGATGCTTTAGCTACACAAGCACTTCCTCAAGGCAAAGAAGAGATAGCTCAGTTGCAAGCATTTGCCAAAAAATTAGATGGTATAGAATCATTAGAGAGTTATGATGTTGCATATTACAGTCAAAAGCTCAAAAAAGAGAATTTTGATTTTGATGATACTATGACAAAACCTTATTTTGAACAAAACAAAGTTTTAGATGGTCTTTTAGAGATTGTTTCAGAACTTTTTGAAGTAAGCTTTGAGTTAGTAGATGTACCATCTTGGCATGAGTGTGTGAAAGTATATGATATTTATGAAAATAAAGTATTAAGTGGTCGTATCTATTTTGATCTTGAAGCACGCAAAGAAAAAAGAGGTGGTGCTTGGATGAATGATTGGGAGACACATTATAAAGATAGTCAAGGTTCTGCTCATTTGGCATCAGCTTTTATTGTTTGTAATTTCTCACCAGCTACTGAATCTACACCTTCTCTATTGCGTCATGATGATGTTGTAACACTTTTTCATGAGATGGGTCATGGGATTCATCATCTTTTTGGTAAATGCCAAGAGCGATCAGTATCAGGGATTAATGGTGTAGCATGGGATGTAGTAGAGTTTCCATCACAATTTTTGGAAAACTTTGCTTATGAAAAAGCAATACTTCAAAGATTTGGATTTCATTATGAGAGTGGACAAAGTATTCCTGATACACTTTTAAACAAAATAAAAGAGACAAAAAACTTCCAAGCGAGTATGGGAATGTTGCGTCAAGTAGAGTTTTCTCTTTTTGATTTTACGCTTCATCAAGGGAAAGAAGATGGTTCTGTATACCAAGGTGATGAGGTACAAAATCTTTTGGATACTATTCGATCGAAAACATCTGTGATGACACCACCAGCATATAATAAATTCCAACATGGTTTTGCTCATATATTTGGGGGAGGCTATGCAGCAGGATACTATAGCTACAAATGGGCAGAAGTTATGAGTGCGGATGCTTTTTTTGCATGTTTAGATGAAACGACAGGCTTTAACAAAGAAAAAGCAAAAGGGTATAAAGATTTTATCTTGTCTAATGGTGGTTCACAAGATATGAATAAACTTTATAAAAATTGGTTAGGACGAGATGCTGATATTAAGAGTTTGATAAAATTATATGATATAAAATAGGAGGATTTAGTGCAAGAGTATCGCTCACTTATTGTTACTATATTTGCTATATTTGGGCTTTTATTGCTAGGTGCTATTTTTAGCCCTAGTTTTACTGTGCAACGCACTTATCTTGAGCTCTTTATGCTTTTTGGCTCATTGCTATTTATATTTTCTGTGCTAGTTGTTTTAGCTACTATTGGATTTGGTTCATTTGCTCTTTATTTAGCGATAGTTATGGGTGCAATATTATTGTTGTTTGGTGTGCAGAGTGCTTTTTTGGTGATTATTATGACTTATGGGATTTGGGGTTTTATCTTTGCTATAGAGTTATTGTTGGTAGCTAATGATGTCTCTACAGCTATGACTTGGTTTCAGGAGCGATATACTTTTAGTACCTTTAGCAAAGAGTATTATGCTTTTTATCCTATGATACTAGTTGTATATTTTTTAGTTGAACTCCTACCAAGTCTCTTGGAGCATCAAAAACCCAAGCGATTTTCACCACGCCAAGTTTTTGAAAAGATGCGTACACTCTTAGAGTAGGGTGTTAATTTACAGGTAAATATGCATATCCCTCATTTTGTTTATCAATTAGTCCTATCGTAGAGTTAGGAATCAAAGTTACAAAAGAGTAGATATTATCTGTTTTCAAACCTTTCTTCTTTACACCCACTGCACACATTAAAAATTCTATATCATAGTTCTCTACAGCAAAAGTAATTCGTTTTTGTAAATCTTTATTTGCTTGTATTAATTTAGTCTGCTCTTTGTAGGGTGAATTAGCAATATCTTTGAGAAAGAATTTATAAGCATCTCCATGAATTACCACAGCTACATCTAACTCTTGTAGTTTACCTTCATAATAAGCTTTGTTTCTAGGTATAGCACTTAATATCTTTTTTTCGAAATTTTTAAGATCTCCAGTTGTTAAATCAATAACAACTTTTTTGGATATTTCTTCTGTATTGTTAGCATCAGCAAGAGCCAAAGAGATAGAGAGTGTAAGCAGTAAGAGTATTTTGATAAATTTATTCATTTTTGTTCCTTATTAATATAATTTAATAATAGTAACAAATATATCTTAATAAATATGTTTATACTTTCCAAACCTTGCCAAAAACTTCTAAATGTATCAAATAGAGTCTCATATCAAACTCGTATTGTCCATAATTTGGTTCTATATGTGTACATAATTGGTAGAATGCCTTGTTATGTTCTTTTTCTTTGAGGTGTACGAGTTCATGGGTAACTATCATTCTAAGAAACTCTTTGGGAGTAGATTTAAAGATAGTCCCGATTCGTATCTCATTTTTGCGTTTTATCTTGGATCCTTGAATTTTGTTACTATAAGTATGCAGTCCTAAGGCTTCGTGGGTAATACCTATACGATTATCATAGATAACTTTGCTAAGAGGTGAGGATTTTTTAAGATATTGGTTTTTGAGTGATTGTGTATAAGTATACAAAGCTTTGTCTGTAGTAATATCATGTGCTAATGGATATTTTTGTAAAAGTAAACTAGTAAGCTTTTTGGTCTCTATTAGATGGGCTACCTTTTGGTTTGTCTCTTTCCCATAGGCAGTGATATATCGTAGAGATTTCATTAAATATGTTTGTTCAGAGCTATATGCAGAGCCTCTACGCTTAGGAGGGCATTAGTATATTCACTAAAACCCCAATTTACCATTATATACTCTATATTTGCTCTTTTGGAAGCCATTTCATCACGAGAACCATCTCCTATAAAGAGGCTTTTTTGAGCTGTGATATTAAGTTCATTGAGTACTTTATGGAGCATGTCAGGATATGGTTTACCTTGGGGTACATCATCATGACAGGCTATACTATCAAAGAGATCATATACACCTAAGTGGGTCAAAGATTCAATAGTAGAGCCACGATAGGCATTTGTGGCTATAGCTAACTTGAAATCATTCTCTTTAAGATACCCTAGAAGCTCTTTAATTCCATCATAAAGTACCAGTTCTCTTTTGTGATTATCAGTATAATACTCTGAAAACCATTGCTCATGATCTTTTGTAAATGTTTCTACTTCATAAAAGTATTGTGCAGGATTAAGTGTATGGTCATTAACTTTTTCTACTATATGCTGTAGGTCTAAGGGTGCTAGGTTTAGTTTTTCTCTTACATAGTTTATAGCATAAGCAATGGTCAAAGAGCTGTCCACTAGTGTACCATCCATATCAAATATTATAAGCTCTTTTTTCATCTATTTATCAATCCCTCTAATTGTTTTTAGATAAATAGAGAGACTAATAAGAAGAGCAGAAATACCACCAATAAGATATACAGAATAGACTAATTTACTAGAGTCTGTAATAGCAAACTTGAAAACAAGCATCAATGATTCAATGGCTAAGGCAATAATAATGGAACCCAAAAAACGAACCATGGTTTTGTGTATATCTCCATTACTATGTTTTTGATGTGAACCTAATACCTCTTCTTCAAAAATTGCTCGAACAAGATCAAATATAGCTAATGATAGGGTAAGCAAAATAGTAGATTCAAACATAGCTTCAATAGTAATCTTAGCAGGATTAAACCCTTGCATCAAGAGATGACCTATACCCTGAACAAAAAGTAAAAGAGCCACAGATGCAAGAGCAAGAGAGAATGTAGCATAAGTATATTTGCGAACTTTTCCAAATATTGAATCTATAGATGTAGGATGAACTGTCTTAAGAACATTTTCAAGTGAAACATCTATACAGATAATATATATTAATTTATTTTTGTCATTATACACAGGATAAGATGCGGTTACTACTAGTTCATTACTCATTAATGATGGATAAGGGTCAGTTAATATACATCTGTTTTCTTTGACTGTACGATAGTAATAGGCTCTATCATCTCTAATATCTCCAGCACCTTTGCGTGCATAGTCTGGATTGATACTAACAGTATTAGTTACTTGCACACCTGCTGAATCTAGTATATAAACAGAGTCAAATATACCTAATTCTTCGCTTAATGATTTAAGTGATTCTATAATAGAATCTAAGGAGATAACAGGGAGCTTATTTGGTAAATTACGACCAAGCATATAACAAAAATATGCCCGTGCCTTTGTCCGTATCTCACTATATTCTTGTATCTCTTTGATAATCATAATGCAACTCCTAGGGTTATAATATTATTCTATAGCTAAGTAAGATAATTATAACTAAAATGAACTTAACAATGATATTAGGTATTTGACTACAAAGAAGAGTTTAAATAATAAAGTGAGAAGATAATGCCTTAGATAAGTTAATTAAGTAATAAATACAAGGAGTGTATCTTTTTTGTAAAGTATAGAGGGTAGAATAAGTCTATAAGTTAAACGAATACAATAAAAAGTGAGACACAATGATGAATTATAGTGAAAATATACAAAAAATGTTTGCCCTGGGCAGTGAAAGTTTAGAAAAAGATGCTTTTGATTATCAAGAGTTAGGATTGCAAAGTTCAGATGCTAAAGAGTTACTAGCAGTAGCGTTAGATGATACTTTACATTACAATGATACGGTTGATGAATCGTATCTCTATGCACCAATTCATGCTATCAAAGCATTAACACAATTTAAGGCTGAAGAAGCTTTTGATTCTATAGCTACTTTAGTGGCTGAATATGAAGATGATGATTATGTAGCAGATGCCATTGTCTCTTATGCAAAAGTATTAGACAAAGTAGATAGCATAAAATCAATGATTACAAATAATTCTCTCAGTAATCTAGCCAGCGATACACTCTACAAAGCTTTACATAAAGATGAAATAGAAGCCCAAGCCCAAGCCAAAGCAAAAGCTGAAGAGGAAGCAAAAATCCAAGCAGAGATAGAAGCAAAAGCAAAAGCTGAAGAGGAAGCAAAAGTTCAAGCAGAGATAGAAGCCCAATCAAAAGCTGAAGAGGAAGCAAAAATTCAAGCAGAGATAGAAGCAAAAGCAAAAGCTGAAGAAGAAGCAAAAATTCAAGTAGAGACAGAAGCAAAAGCAAAAGCTGAAGAGGAAGCGAAAATCCAAGCAGAGATAGAAGCAAAAGCAAAAGCTGAAGAGGAAGCAAAAGTTCAAGCAGAGATAGAAGCCCAATCAAAAGCTGAAGAAGAGCCAAAAGAAGAGGTTCCTACTCCTATAGTTCAAAAAATTGAATCTGTTACGCTCAATAGAGAACCTGCATTAGATCCTCATATTAAAGTTGGAAGAAATGATCCTTGTCCTTGTGGAAGTGGTAATAAATATAAAAAATGTTGTATGAATAAATAAATAAATTTTATATTAATCTACTAAAAGTAATTAAATTATCATTTAAAATACTCATTAAGGCTATCTTAAAAAAAGATGGCTAGCTGAGATATACTAAGATTTTCATATTCTTTTTGATAAAGAATATGTTACTTTTTTTTCCCCATACAATACTTTTTTCTCCCCTCATAAGTTACTTTATAGTCGTTGTACTAGGCTTTTAGTTGTATCAATAATAATAATTGTAATTTTCCTTACTTCTTCATTTAATACTCTTTTACTTAGCAATAAAAAATTATTTCTATCTGTAGTTTTGCAAGAAGTTTATTAAATATATTGTGTTAATAATGGGGAAGTGCTATACTTTAGTATGAGTTCTTCACAAAGGGGGACAGAGATATGAAAGTAATAATATTTAAAAAGCTTTTAAGGAAAAGTGAAAACTTAATATCAAATCTACTGATACAACATTCTTTTCAAGCAATCAAAAATATCACTGTTTTACCTAGAATAATAGATAATATATTATAAATAGGAGATAAAGATGACACAGATAATTGGACATTTAAAAAACCTTAGTGGTAAATTTTTTGCTAAAGATGAACAGGGTAATTTGCGTGAAATATTTCCTGGAGATCCTGTCTATGGGGGTGAGGTAGTTGTTGATGAATCAGGGAAAATTATCCAAGAAGTATTACAAATATCTACCCAAGATGAGATAGATCAAAACAGTGGAGAACTAGATATAGAAGCAGCCCTTCGTAGAGATGACTTTGAATATGATTCACCAGAAGGGGTTATAGATGCTGTTAGATCTACAGTAAGTATAAATTCTATAGATAGTCCATTGTCTGAAGAAAATTTTGATGTTTTACTCCGAGAGGCTGAGTTTTATATAGAAAATACAGGACTTATTCAAGAGCATGAAGCATCTAACGAGGTAAGTGTAGATGCTCCATTAAGAGAGTATGGATTTGATAGATATGAGATTGGAAATATGGGGAGGTTTACAGATAATTATAATTTAAATCAAGTAGAAGATTTTGGAAATATTGTAGGGAGTACACTTTTTGATAGCCCTACAAGCTCTAATGATCCTTTTAACCCTAGCGATCGAAATCTATTAAATATACCATCAATACCAAGTGATCCAAATTCTCCAAATATACCATCAATACCAAACGATCCAAACCCTCCCTCAACACCAAGTAATCCAAGTTTTTCAAACATACCAAATAATTCAAATCCACCATCAACACCAAATGATCCGAATCTTCCAAACATACCATCAACACCAAACGACCCAAATGATTTAATAGATCCTAGTAGACCGTTAGATTCAAATCCTCCAAACACACCATTAATACCAACTGACCCAAATGATTTAACTGATCCTAGCAGACCTTTAGATTCAAAAGATCCAGAAGAAAAAGTTGTTGGTGCTGGCGGAGGAGGTGGTTTTGTTCCACCTCATGTACCAACAGCTAATCCAGATACAAATAGAGCAACAGAAGATGACACTACAAGTATTATATCTGCGAATATATTTGATAATACAAGTGATGATTCACAAGATGATGTAATAGGCACAGATATAACACCCACACCAGTAACAGGAGTAAAAGCAGGAAGTGATACTAGTACAAATGCAGTTGGTAATATAGGATTAGATGTAGTAGGTAACTATGGTACAGTACAGATAGCAAATGATGGTAACTATACCTATAGATTGGATAATACCAAAGTAGAAGTCCAAGCTCTTAATAATGAAGAGACACTTACAGATACATTTATTTATACTATTACAGATGATGATGGAGATACAAGTACAACAACACTCACTATTACTATATATGGAGATAATAATGATCTCCCAACACTCTCTATCAATCCTGAAATAGTCTATGAGAGTGCATTAGTAGATGGGAGTAGTCCAGATGATAGAGATATAGTATCTGATACATTTACAGTAGGAGCTATAGATGGACTCAAAGAAATAGTAGTAGATGGGCATATTATCTCAAAAGCTGAACTTTTAATAAGTGATACAACAGCTATAATTATAGAAAATACAACAGATAAAAGTAATAAGCTTGTTATTAATGGATTTGATGAGAGTACAGGGGAAGTAAAATATAC
>JADGER010000220.1 GCA_016744315.1 Sulfurovaceae bacterium | reverse complement strand
AAATAATAACTATCTAATAAATCTGCTAAATAAAGTTCTTGTAAAACTAAAAATATGTTTTGGTGGGATACTCCCACCCTACGAATATATAGAGTTATAGGTAGATAAAATCCAAAGAAACACCATAAGTAAAACTACTATATGGAAAATAAATACAACTTATATATAGTTTAAATTTAAAAATATCAAACAATTTATTAAACTTTTGTTAATTTGGTTACAGTATAATACACTTTCAAAACAATTACTTAAGGAATTATAATTAAAATACTACAATATATCAATGAACCTAAGCCTAGAAGACTAAATCCCTTATATAAATTCTTACAGAAACAATATCTACTTTTTTTTGTACTCTTTTTAACTTTTACAACGCTAGAGGCTAGTTATGTTAAATTGGCAAAGAGTGCTGGGGTTAGTTATGCAAAGATGGATACAATAGTTAAGAAGATTGTAAAACATGAGTCTACTACAGGTAATTATAAAACAATAAATCGTATTAGTGGTGCTTATGGGCGGTATCAGATTATGAAAAAGACAGCAAAACAGTATGCTAAAAAACTAAATATACCTTATAATAAATGGAAAAAACCCCTCAATCAAGATAAAATTTTTGAAGCTATCCTCAAAGATAATATTAATAGTCTCAAAAGAAATGGTATTGAAATAAATGCTTTTTCAATTTATGGAACACATCAACAAGGTGCTGGTGGATTTAATGCTATTGTCAAAAATAAAAAGCTTACTAAAAGTCTAGAGAGAAATATCAGATATAATCTTCCCAAAAAACTTAGACATACTTCCAAAAGAAACTTGAAAAAAACTTGGATGAAATACTGGAAACATAAAATGAGTTAATTTACCTCAAAATGAATAAATCGTGCTGGATATTTATCTTTGAGCATTATTTCATTGAGGTTAACTATTATGGGTATATCTTCTCCTAGGTTGAATGGTTCAGATATAAAGATAGTACGAAAAGTCTCTTTGAGTACTTTTCTGCTTTTTTCATCAGATATTTTAAATTTTTGTTCGATAAGACTATAAGCATCTTTTTTGTCTTTGTGATACCTTGAAACCTTTTCACCCAAAAAGAGGGTATTTGAAAATTCATATTTACTTCTATCAGAGAGATATAGAGCCATATTTCTACTCTCTTGTTGCATCTTGACAATGGCTAAAACAACTATAGAAATAAGTACCACAGATACCATCACTTCTATAATAGTAAACCCTTTTCTTTGTATTTTCAATAGAACTCTCCAGTATTTCTTAATATTTTTGTTGGAGCAATCCATAATGCTTTTGCACTTTCTACTGAATCTATTTCTGAGGGTTTGTCAAAAAAGCTAGGGAGATAGTAAAATTTATTATTTTGTGTAATAATCATTTGTGTGCTACTTTGATTGGGATAGAGAGTAAATCGCAGACAAACAGGATGGTCTTCAAAGCGACCAAAGTCTACTTTGTAGCTATTGTCATCATTATCTATTTTGTATACTTCAAGATTTTCTAGGGCAAGTTTATTAGTATATTCTGTAGTTTCCCCATTGGCATAGATAAAACAAGATTTACATTTATCCAAACAAAAAAACTCTCTTTGTCCTACGGAATTATTATCTTCTAAAAGTGTTTGTTTTAGCATCAGAGGAGTAAGTGCTTTGGGTTGAGAAGTAGATTTCTGCATAGAAGAGAAAACCAGTAGATACGAAAGAGATACAAGAAGGATAACTATCAGTAACTCTAAGAGTGTAAATGCTAATCTCTGCACAGTAGTAAATTATTTATTACATTGACTATAAAAAATATCTGCACCGTTTTCTACGCCACCCTCTTTACGGTCAGCTCCAAAACTAATAAGCTCAAAACCTTCTTCATTTTTGAGATAGGCTATAGGATTTTGCCAAGAATCTTTTGGAAGATTTTTGATATAAGGTGTATTTCTATAATTTGGATATTTTTCACTATCTGGATTACTTATCAGAGCTTGCAGTCCTTCTTCTGTATCAGGATAAAAACTATTATCTAATTTAAACATATCAAGTGTTTGTTCTACTGTACTCATTTGGCTACAAACTAAATCTCGTCTTGCTTTTTCTCCTGTACCAATGATGTTTGGAGCAACAAATGCTGCTAAAATCCCCAAAATGAGTATAACAACAAGAAGCTCCAAAAGAGTAAATCCAGCTTTGAGTAAATGTTTATTTTTAAATTTCATAATTATCCTTAGGTTGATTGGCTATAATATATTGATTAATTTTACTTGAATAGTGCTTTTAAAGGGATAAAATGCGTAAAGGGGTTGTTCTTTTTATCACTTTGTCAATGATTGTTTCAATGTTGGCACTTGTAGGTGTTATTTTTTCTTATTTAGAGAAGGTCAAGAAAAATTCATCACATAGTGGTGCTATTATTCAGGCAAATCTCTTTTTTAGCGATACGAATAAAGCATTAGAAGTACTACTCAAAAAAGTAGGAACAGATAAAGAAAAAAGAAAAACTATTTTAAGTACACTCTATACAGCTCCTATGACTATCGAGCCAGAAGAGGGAGAATTTTTTATTACTACTGAGTGTCACTCTCTGAATAGAGCCGTGAATATCAATTGGTTGGGATATGAAGATGATAGTAGTATGGAGCTTCAGTATACTCTTGCACAAGAAGTTTTTGATTCTCTTGTAGATCAGTACTCTATACAGAATGCTTCTTTACTCCTTGAAAAGATACTTATAGCCATCAATGGAGAAACACAACAAACAAACCCCTCGCGTTTACAGCCCAAAAAAGGAATTGTTTCTCTTGCTCAATTAGAAAAAATAGTACGAGATTATCAGTTTGAGAGCGATGATAGTGCTATAGACACTATTGTTTGGGAGAAGTTTTTTGCTTTTGATAGTGAGAGTACACTTATTGATGGAGCGTATCTTTCTGCTGAACTTATTGCTATAGTTTTTGAAATGGAAGTAGAACTTGTAAAAGAAGAGTGGTTTGAGGGAGATGATTTAAAAGCATTTGTCTTAGATAATGGTGGAAGCATGAGCAATTATAATAAAAATCAAAAACTTTTCTCTCCCACACTTATTGAACGCATTCATTGTAGAGTTACTTATGGTTATGAAGATGAGGTCTACTCATTTGGCTTAGATTATTTAGAAGAAAAGGCAGATAGATTTGAATTTTACGCAAAGCAGTAAACCACTTATATTGGTACA
>JADGER010000047.1 GCA_016744315.1 Sulfurovaceae bacterium | reverse complement strand
ATTATTCTTTGACGCAGAAGTAATAGAAGTTACAGAAGGTGCAAAAGCCATCCTTATAGGAGATATAAAAGGCATAGTCGTACATATAAAAGCCGAAGATATAATGCTATTTGATAAAATCAAAGTTATGATTACTGAAGTAGATATTGCTATGGCAACTGTTATGGCAGAGGTTGTGAGGGTTTAATTATACATTCCCACAAAATTGTGGGAACGAAAAAAATTATCTTTACTTTTGGGGTGAAGATAGATATAATACATAAACAAAAAGGGTCTACCATTAAAACTCGACTCGAACTGAAAAGTCCTATCTCTAAGACAATTTTTCGAATACTTTTGGAGTTAAATCATAAATATCTTTTCTCAAAAGAGTAAACATAGAAGTATCTTTAAATATTAAAGTATAGTTCTCCTCATCAACTACTTCTTTGTATGCTTTTCTTACTTTTTCTTCTGCCTCTGCTGAAAGTGGATCCGTATGTGTTTTTTCGATAGCCTCTATAGCTATATGACATGGATGTATTTCATTAGCATAAATAGAATCTAGATCTTCTATCTTCTTGAAATAAATATTCATCTCTTCCATCAAAAGAGTATGTTGGGTTAAACTTAAAAAAGCACTGATTTCTGTTGTACTCAAGTAATCACAAAAATATTCTACCGTAAGATTTCGCTCATCACAATGTTTTTTAAACAAAGGGTAACGAAACAATTCCATAACCTCTTTTTTCATAATCTCTTTAGTTTGTTCTATCTTTTTTAATTCCTCTAGTATATTTTGAGGAGGATTTTCCTCTAAATCTTTACGTTTTCTTTCTAATAATATATTTAAATAATTGCCTATCACATCATCAAGATTAATATAACCTATTTTATCTTCCATTTTTTATCTTTCCTTTTTTTGACTTTAAATAACTACTTTATTAAGTATACACTAAAAGTAAAAATCCTACATTATAACCCAAATAACAAAATAGAGATTCCAACATCCTCACAATCCACTAAAAAGCCACTCAAATAGCCTAAAAAGAGTAATAGACCTGTTGTAAAACAATAAAAACATTAGGAATGAGAGATGAGAAAAATATTATTAATGGCAGGGATAGTAGTAGGGTTAATGTCGCAAACAGTTGCAGATACAGGTACAGTAAAATGGTTTAATACGACTAAAGGGTATGGATTTATATCACCAAGTGATAATAGTGATGATGTATTTGTTCATATATCACAGGTAGAAAGTGTGGGTTTTAATACCTTAGAAGAGGGCACAAAAGTTTCTTACACTCTCTAAAAAATACTAAATCTTTGAAAATTGTACTTTAGATTTAAATTCGGGGCTTTCCTTCGTTCCCACAAAATTGTGGGAACGAAATTTTTTATAATACTAGGTAGTAGTTTAAGACAATTTTGCCAATACTTTAGGTGATAAATCATAAATATCTTTTTTGATAAAAGTAAACATAGAAGTATTATTATAGACTATGTCATAACCCTCTTCATCTATCACTTCTTGAAGTGCTATTTTGACTTTTTCTTCTGCATCTAGTTTAATTTGATTTAGCTCTCTCTCTTTGACTCTCTGTATATCCTTTTCATCGTCTAGTATCTCTTCTTCTAAAGCTCCGAAGCTGTTTACAGCTTCTACAAAGTCGATTAAGTGCCAATCTAAGTCCCAAGTAATATCTATATAATCCTGAATTAAGCTTTCAGCATAAAAGCGTTTATTAGGTTCATAAGGAAAAAAATCTTCCTTACCATAGTTTTCGATAAAAGTCTCTAAATAAACGCCTTTATTCTCACAGTATTCTTTGAATGTCTCCAATTCAAATACACTTTCAACAATTTTTTTAACTGCCTCTTTATTTTGTTGTATAGATGCTTGTTCATCTAGTATTCTTTGGGGAGGATTCTCTTCTAAGTCTTGAATCTTTCTCTGTAAAGCTCCACTTGCATATTGATTTATTGTATTATTAATAATAATATAACCTATTTTGTTACTCATTTATATTTTCCTTTAATTTAAAATAAACTAAAACTTATCCTAGTGTAGTTCTTATTTGTTTTGGAAGATAGTATTTAAACTGCTTTGGGTAGATAAAAAAATCTATCTCTCCTTGTGTATCTATAACTTCGTTCCAACTATTTATATCTAAATTAACTGCTAAAATACCTAGAGTTGGAAGTTTTGAAAAATTATCTTTGATAAGGATATTGGCAAATTCCGTTAATTCTGGATTATGTCCAATAATAAATATACTCTGGTGTTGATCATCTTGAAGTGATAATATATTCATTATTGTTTCTGGTCGCACAAGATAAAGCTCTTCCATATAATGAATACGATTTTTATAGCCTATTTTTTTTGCTAATGTATCAGCAGTTAACTGTGCTCTAAATGCTAGACTAGAGAGAATAAGATCAGGAGAAACATTTTGTAAAGCCATATATGATCCCATAGTATCAATGTCTTTGAGACCTCTTTTATTAAGCCCTCTCTCAAAATCACTTGATTTACCATCACTCCAGTCAGATTTTGCATGCCTTATAAGATATATCGTTTTGATAAAAACCTCCTAGAATTAAATTATAGAATAGTATAACACAACTTTATTATTGAACTATTTTTTTTAAGTTGCGTCAGGATAAAAAAAGAAGAAAAAAGACGAACCTACCCCTTTTGTACTCTTTATTTGTAAGTTCATTGTGTGGAGTGTAAGAATTGTCTTCACAATAGCTAGACCAAGACCCATCGAATTATCCCAACTATGTGTATCTGAACGATAAAACTTCTTGGTTACTTTCCCTATATCTTCCCTACTTATACCCAGACCTTTGTCTATAATAGAAATACTCTTATTATTAATACTAACAACTACATCTTCTTGAGAGTATTTAATTGCATTTTCTATAAGGTTTCTAATAACTATCTCCATAAGAGTACGATCAGCTTTTATAGATACTTTTTTACTCTCTATAAGTTCTATGATAATATTTCTTTGCTTATATTTATCTTCAAGACTCTGTTTTACTTCGTACACCAAAACAACAAGATCAAAAGAGCTTAGATGTAATCTAGCTTTTCCACTCTCAAACTTATTCCAAAGGATAAGTCTTGCCAATAAATCTTCTATCTTTTGACTATTATTAAAAATCTTAGATAAAAATTTTTCTCTAAGTGCTTGCGGTATATTTTTATCATCTTCAAGGGTTTGTGAATATCCCATAATAGCAGATATAGGATTACGAAATTCATGTGCTATGGCTGATAACATATCACTTCTTTGATGATTTTTAAGTTTGAGTTTTGCACTATACTTTTGCTTATCTATTTCTCTTTTTTTTGCATTTACAAGTACTCTATTAAGATTGTTATAAATAACCCCAAACTCTCTACTTACAAAAGTATTATTCCCAAGCTCTTTTGATGGTGGTTTAATATCTATTAAATGTCTATTTATCTTTTCTAATTGATTTTGAATCTTGTTTATACTATCATATAAGAGATATAAAATCATAGCAAAGAAAAGTGCCAAAATACCTATAGCAGGTAAAACCATATCAAAAGTAGAAAAAAGCTCTTTAAATAGAAAATAAAAGAGTAGCAAAGCAATAAGCATCACTACAAATATTTTACTAAGAATAACTCTCGTAAGTGAATACAAGATTAATCCATTTCCTTTTTAACATCATCAATCCAACTTTTAAAATCTAATACACAAAAATAACCAGTAACTTGTTCTATTATCTCTTTTTCTTTACTTATAAAATAGATAGTGGGAATATATTTGGCATAGGGGATATAATCTACTTTAACTTTGTCTCTATCAATTTTTACTAAAATAAACTCTTCAAGCTTTTTACGAACTTCTTTATCTTCAAGTGTTTCATTTTTCATTTTTTTACACCAACGACAATAATCAGCCTCTGCAAGTACCATAACAACTTTATTCTCTTTTTGAGCTTTGCTAAAAGCTGTTTGCAAATCTTTTTCCCATTGTAACTCTGCGGAATAAACAGAAACTACACAAAGAAGTACTATCGCTATTATTTTGTTCATTTTAATCCTTAAAATTTTTGATTGTTTCTATAAAAACTTGATAGAGTTTTTCTACTTCTACTACTGTGGTTCGTTCATTTGGTGCGTGAATAGTATCATTGATAACACCAAATTCTACCGTATCCACACCATACTCTGCAAAAAATCGTGCATCACTTGTGCCTCCTGCTGTAGAGTGTTTGGGTGGATGAGAACAAACTAAACTAATGGCTTTGTCTATGGTTTTGACTACAGTACTATCTGGATTTGTCATAAAAGAACGAGAAGATTGATTAATATCTAATTCATAATTTAATCCATCAAAATGCTTATGAACAAAATTTTCTACATCTTCCAAGGAAGTATTTGTAGAGTTTCGTACATTAAACATCATTTTTAGCATACCAGGAGTTACATTTGTTACTTCCATACCTGCTCTAATGTCTGTAATAACAAATTGACTAGGAGAAAAATGTGCATCCCCATTATCCAAATTTATACCTGCTATAAGAGGGAGTACTTTTGATACTTTGTGTATGGGATTAATAGATTTTTCAGGATAAGCAGCATGCCCTTGTCTCCCATGTTTACGAATAGTACCGTTAATAGAACCTCTTCTACCTATTTTGATAGCATCACCAAAAATTTCTTCACATGTCGGCTCTGCTACAATACAAGCATCAGGTAATAAATTTATAGATTTAAGGTGTGCTAACATAATTTGAGTACCATAAGTGGCATCACCCTCTTCATCACTTGTAAGAAGCAATGAAAGTGTCCCGTTAAAATGTGTTGTATCTTTAAGTGCTTGCACAAAAGAGGCAACACCACTCTTCATATCTTGTGCACCTCTAGCTGTAATAACTCCATCATTTAACAGAGGAACAAAAGGATTAGAACTCCATCCATCACCAGCAGGGACAACATCTACATGCCCCCCAAAACAGAGATGTGGGCCATCAGCAAATTTTTTGAATAAAAAAAGATTTTTTACACCTCCTTCATTTTTCCATATAGCTTCATAACCATGAAGATACTCTTCAATAAATTCTAATGAATTATCATCATTAGGTGTAATTGACTCAAAACTGAGTAATTTGATAAAAAGATCAATAAGTTGCATTTGGACTTATCCTTTGATTTAATAGTTGAATTATTTATAGCGTGTTATGTCTTAATCTATTTTAATATATAATAATAAAATCGTAAGAATAGACAAATAAAGGATTATTGTGCAAATAAACAACACAGTTTTAGAAAAATTAGAAAAACTTTCACATCTTTATATTGATGAAGATAAAAAAGATGAGGTTAAAAATCAACTTTCAGAGATTGTATCCTATATAGAAAATCTAGCCCAGCTTGATACTTCTAGTTTGGATGCATCTTTTTCTACACTAGAAGGGGGAACACCTATGAGAGAAGATATAATAGTCCCTAATCTTACTGTAGGAAAAAGTATATTAAGTCATGCTCCATTAAGCGAAGATGACTTTTTTGTTGTACCTGCTATTATTGAATAGTTTTGTATAGTTAAAGTTTCAAATCACCAAAGGATAAGAAATGGCCGAAGAACAACCAGAGTCGAAATTCAATGTAAAAAAACTCCTTCAGAGTGTTGTAAGTCATGGTTCGTCAGACTTACACTTGGTAAGTAGAAGTGAACCACAAATTAGAATGAGTGGTAAACTAAAAAGAGTAAATCTTCCTATTATGGATGGTGAAGATGTAGAAACTATGTGTTATTCGCTTCTTACAGAAAAGCAAAAACAAGACTTTGAAGAGTTTAATGAACTAGACTTTGCTATAGAAGTTCCAGGAATGGGACGATTTAGAGGAAACTATTATAGAACTATGGGTGATGTTGCGGCTGCATTTAGAGTTATTCCTGTAGATATTCCTGCACTAGACGACCTAGGAGCTCCTGGGATTTATAAAGAGATGATCAAAAGAGAAAAAGGGATGATACTTGTAACTGGTCCTACTGGTTCTGGTAAATCTACTACTCTAGCAGCGATGATTAATGAAATTAATATCACAGAGTACAAACATATTCTTACCGTTGAAGATCCTGTTGAATTTATTCACCAAAACAAAAAGTCTCTCTTTTCACATAGAAATGTTGGACCTGATACAAGAAGCTTTGCAGCAGCTATGAAAGGTGCATTGCGTCAGGATCCTGATATTGTTATTATTGGGGAAATGCGTGATGAAGTTACCGTAGAAGCAGGACTTACTATGGCAGAGACTGGTCACTTGGTTTTTGGTACACTGCACACCTCTTCAGCTCCAGGAACAATTAACCGTATTATTGATGTTTTCGCCGCAGAAAGACAAGATCAAATTAGAGCTATGGTTGGTGGGTCATTAGTGGCTGTTATATCACAAATGCTTTTACCAAAAAAGGGTGGTGGTCGTGTAGCTGCTGCAGAGATTTTAATTACAAATAGTGCTATTGGTAACTTGATTCGTGAAAATAAAGTACACCATATCTATTCTCAGATGCAAATGGGTCAAGGTGATTCAGGAATGCAAACGCAAACTCAATCTATTTTGGGTTATTATAAAGATGGTAAGATTACAAGTGATGTTGCTATGCAGTTTGCCAATAAACCCGATGAAATGAGAGCAGCACTTAATAAATTATAAAGGATAAATAAGTATGGATTTTTCAACACTTAACTTAAATTACTTTGATGTAATTATTGCATCTATTATTCTTATTTTAGGGCTTAAGGGCTTTATAAATGGGGTAATTAAAGAGTTTTTTGGTCTTTTGGGACTTATTGGTGGAGTCTATATCGCATCTCGAATGGCTGATCAGGCTGCTATTTTTATTGATGCTAACTTTTTTCAGATGGAAAATATGGCAGCATTAAAACTTATTGGTTTTCTTGCTATACTTGCATCTCTTTGGCTAATTTCTATAGCTATAGGAGGACTTTTTTCAAAATTAACTTATGCAAGTGGCTTAGGTTTTATGAATCGTCTTTTAGGTTTTGTTGTAGGTGGGGGAAAATATTTTTTGATTTTTGCTTTAATTATTACAGCATTATCAAATGTAACGCTTGTAAAAGATAATTTAGAAAAATATGTAAAAGATAGTATTTTATATCCCTATCTTAGAGAATCAGGTGCTTTTCTTATTAATATTGACCTTACTACCTTTAATGCTGATTTCAATAGTACTCTAGCACAACCAACAGTTATCTCGCAAGAGACAAATCAAACAGATGTTAAGTAGAGAGGTAAAATGCTAGACTATGAAACACTCTTAGAGACTTTTAGAAAGCTTCTAAGAGATAAAGGACTAAAGTTTACAAAACAGCGTGAGTTAATACTTAAAACACTCTATGAAAACAAAGATCACTCCACACCAGAAGAGATTTTGGGTATGATGAAAAAACAGTATCCTAATTTAACAATAGGAATTGCTACTATCTATCGTACATTGAGTGTATTAGAAGAGTCGGGCATGGTAGATTCTCTTTCATTTGGTGCAAAAGGCAAAAAATACGAATTAGGCATTAAAGCCCATCATGATCATTTAATATGCGTAGAGTGTGAAAAGCTTATAGAATTTTATGATGAAACCATAGAAGAACAACAAAAAAAGATTGCCAAAAAATTTAACTTCAAAATGACAGGACATATTATGAATATTACAGGTATTTGTAAAGATTGTCAGAATAAATAATCATACAAACAAATTAATACTACAATATAGGAGCAACTTTGATATTTGATAATCAATATATCCAAGAGAGAATAAAAAAAGCGCAACAGTTACGAGAAGAGGGGTTTAACCCTTATCCAAATCAAATAGAAAAAGGTACACCTTCTAAACAATTTTTAGATGAATGTGCATATATCAAAGAGCAAGATGCTGATGAAAAGAAAGATGAGAATAAGACATATAGACTCACAGGAAGACTAAAGTTTATCCGTATAATGGGTAAAGCTGCTTTTGCTAAACTAGAAGATAGCGATGGTCTTGTGCAAATTTACTATAATAGAGATGATTTACCAGAAGGCTATTATAACAAAGTCAAAAAGCTTATTGAAGTAGGTGACATAGTATTAGCTGAAGGCTATCCTTTTGTAACACAAACAGGTGAGCTTACACTACACTGTAAAAAGTTTGAGATTGTTTCAAAAGCTATCTCTCTTCTCCCTGAAAAATTTAATGGACTCAAAGATAAAGAACTAAGATATAGACAAAGATATTTAGATCTTATAATGAATCCTAATGTTAAAAAGACTTTTGAAACACGAAGTAAAGTTATATCACTTACAAGAAGATTCTTTGAAGATAGAGGCTTTTTGGAAGTTGAAACTCCTATGATGCACCCAATTGCAGGTGGAGCTAATGCCAAACCATTTGTTACACATCACAACTCTTTGGGAATTGATAGATACCTTCGTATCGCACCAGAACTCTATCTTAAAAGACTTGTTGTTGGTGGTTTTGAAGCAGTATTTGAGATTAATAGAAACTTTAGAAATGAAGGGATGGATGCAACACACAATCCTGAATTTACATCTATAGAATTCTATTGGGCATACAAAACATATAGAGACCTTATAGAACTTACCAAAGAGTATTTTGCATATCTCTTTGAACATCTTAAACTTCCTAAAACTTTACCTTATGGTGATATAAAGATTAATTTTGATAACTTTACGGAAATTGGACTTGTAGAGAGTTTGACTACAATAGGTGGCGTTCCTTCTGATATTTGTAATAATAAGGAGAGTATTTATACTTATTGTAAAGAACAAAATATTCAGATAAAACCAAATCTTAATCTAGGGCAACTCCAAGGAGAGCTTTTTGATGAATTTGTAGAAGCAAAGCTAATAGATCCTACATTTATTACTGATTATCCCGTAGAGATTAGTCCACTCGCTAGAAGAAGTGATGCTAACCCAGAGGTAACAGAAAGATTTGAACTCTTTATGGCAGGCAAAGAGATAGCCAATGCCTTTTCTGAACTTAATGACCCTCTTGATCAACTAGAAAGATTCCAAGGACAAATGTCTGCAAAAGATGCTGGTGATGATGAAGCCCATGAGATGGATGAAGATTTTGTAAATGCTCTCTCGTATGGTATGGCACCAACAGCAGGTCAAGGGATTGGTATAGATAGACTCGTAATGATGCTTACAAACCAACATAGCATCCGTGATGTACTTCTCTTCCCTGCAATGAAACCAGAAGCAGCAAAGCTTGTAACTATTGTGGTATCCGATGAGAATAAATGTAAAAAATGTGGAAATGAAAACCCAGAAGAACTAAAACCTGCCAAAAAAGGCAAAGGTATGTTTTGTATAGATGGAGTTGCTTGTAAAAAACGACTCCAACCTAACTAAATAAAACTAGGAGCATCATTAGCAAAGAGAATTAAATCTCCTGCTACTGTTTGTTCTACAAGCATCTCTTCCATATCTGCTTTACTAGAGAGCTTATGAAGTTTGTCAGCATCAATATACTCTTTAAAAATAGCATAATTTAAATCTCCTGTAACAATTACTACATCAAAGATTTCATTTGCTTTTTTTGCAACTTGAATATTAAGTGAATCATCCACTTCAACAAGTCCTGGGGTAATAATAACCTTGCGTCCATTATGAGTATCTGCAAGTTCAAATGATGCTATCATTCCATCAATATTACCATTAAAACTATCATCAAGAATAATCTTTCCCCCTGCATCTATGCGTTGAAGACGATGTGGTACAGATTTGAGAGTATTAAGTTTTTGTCGTAGAGTTTTATCATCAATACCTAATATCTTTGATATTTTAACAGCAGCGGCAAGGTTCATAGCATTAAATTCACCTAGAACATTTGCTTGATATTCTATACCTTCTAACGAAAAACTAATACCATCAAGAGAGGCTTTTATATCTGTAATATCTTTCCCAAATTGATGAATATTCTCTACAGGACTAATAACAGCACTCTCATGTATCCATGCTTTTTGAAGACGATTTGTTTGTAAAATCTCCATTTTAGTATTACGGATATTTTCCATTGTTTTAAAATATTCTATATGTGCAGGTCCTATCTTGCCCACAATAACAAAATGAGGATTCACCAAAGTAGCTATTTCTGCAATATCACCCTTGCCTCTTGCACCCATTTCGACTACATATACCTCTGTATTGCTTGGTAAATCATTATTAATATCTTTTACTACGCCACCTAGAGTGTTTACAGATCTAGGCGTTGCGTATGTATTATATTTGGCTTGGAGTATATGTTCTACATAATTTTTGATACTCGTCTTCCCATAGCTTGCAGTAATACCTATAACAATAAGATTATCCATATTTTCAATTTTTTCTTTTGCACTTTTTTTGAATCCATCAAAGAGCATAGTTTCAATAAACATTGAGATAAAAGATGCCAACAAAATAGGAATAAATATTGTAAAAAATTGAAAAGAAAAAGTTATAAAAATAGCAAACAAAAAGAGTAAAGCAAAAAATCTTTTGACTCTTCTTGTAAGAACTAACTTCTTATCAAGCCCTCTATACCATAAAATAAAGAGTGGCAAGTATAGTAAAACTATAATAAAGCTATAGTGATTATCTGTTACGCCAGAGATAAATTCAAAAAGAATAAAAGGAATAAGAAAATATACAAAATGCCACCAAATTTTTGTATGGTGAAATATAACTCGCTCTATTTTATAATTATACCATTGCATATTAACGATAAAATAGTACCCAATTACTCCGATAAAGAGAAAATAACTTAGAAGATTTAAATAGATCATGTGTTTGGTTCCTTACAAGTATTAATAATAGTTTGAGCAATAAATGCACTATGTTTTACAAAAAAGAAGTGATCCCCATCCAAAGGATAAAAATGACTATTTTCTATAAGTTCTGCTATTTTTTTACCAGAATAAAGTGGTGTTGCTGTATCTTCTTTACCCCAAAATAACAAAGAGTGACTTCTGCTCTTTAGAAAATTTTCTTCAAAATCTTCATTAACTACATTTTTAAAAGTCTCATACATCTCTTGACTCATCCCTTTTGCATCACTACTAACAAAAAGTTGTTGAAATTTATCAAGTTTCAAGGGTTTAAGTATCTTAAAAAGTGCTATTTTACAACGAACTATAAATGCTTTTGGCACTAAAACACCTGATGAAGAGAGAAGCACCAAGTAAGGCGTATCCAAAAGTGTTGCTACTTTACCTCCAAAGGAGTGTCCCATAGCAATATCTACACTAGTATTAAGTTCTTCTAAAAATAGTTTAACAATAGTAGCATAGTCACTAGTTTCAAGTATTAGAGGATTACTACTCTTCCCAAAGCCTGGCATATCTATATAAATATGTTTATACTCTGCCAAGGTTTTTCCAAAAGAGTTTTTCATAATCTCTTTATTGCTTCCCCAACCATGCAAAATCAGAATAGAAGGAGTTTGGGATGGATTTACTATTTGATAGGAGATAGTAAAAAGTTGATTTTTGTAATATATTTCTTTGGATGCCATTATTTGCCATTGTGAGTGAGATAAAAAGAGGATAATTTTACCATAATTTTATCTTTTTTCACACCAAATTGATAAAAACTTGGTAGAATAAGAAAAATATTATATTATCAATAAGGATAAAATCATGAAAGTACTATTAACTAAAGATGTAAAAACACTTGGAAAAGCTGGAGAAATTAAAGAGGTCAAAGATGGCTATGGTCAAAACTTTCTTATATCAAAAGGATTTGCAAAAATTGCGACACCTGCTGTAGTTGCTAACTGGAAAGCAGAACAAGAAAGAGCAGCACAACAACTCAAAGATGATATGGCTCGCCATGCAGCAGAACAAAAAAAGTTTGAAGAGGTTACTATTCGTATTGAAAAACCTACTGCACCTGTAGGAATTCAAGGATCTGTAGGAAATGCTGAGATTTCTAAAGCAATTAAAGAGCAATTCAATATTGATCTTGATAAAAAAAGTATTAACCTTAAAAAAGCTATCAAATCAACAGGTCTCCATGAAGTAGATGCAAAACTAGGACATGGAATTCATGCAACACTTAAAGTTGAAGTGGTAGCGGTATAGTGTTTGATGCTACAACCATACTTGCCTATAAAGGTAAGAACAAAGCTGTCATTGGTGGGGATGGTCAAGTAACTTTTGGGAACACTGTCCTCAAAGGAAATGCCACCAAAATTCGTACACTTCACCATGGTGAAATATTAGGTGGATTTGCAGGAAGCACAGCAGATGCTTTTACACTCTTTGATATGTTTGAAGGCTTTCTTAATGAAAAGAAAGGAGACCTTTTTCGCTCTGTAATTGCTTTTTCTAAAGCATGGCGTAAAGACAAACATCTTCGTCAGCTTGAAGCTATGATGATTGTACTCAATAGAGATCATATATTTATACTTACAGGAACAGGTGATGTTGTAGAACCAGAAGATGGCATAATTGCAGCTATTGGTTCTGGAGGAAATTATGCTATCTCTGCTGCTAGAGCATTAGAAAAACATTCAAATCTTTCAGAAGATGAATTAGTCAAAGAATCTTTGCATATTGCAGGAGATCTCTGTATCTATACAAATCATAATATTAAAATTCTTGAACTATCCTAAAAGGAAATAATTGGAAAATTTAACACCCAAAGAAATTGTAACTTATCTCAATCAATATGTTATCGGTCAAAATGATGCTAAAAAGACTATTGCCGTGGCTCTTCGTAACCGCTATAGACGCATGCAACTCCCCAAAGAGATACAGGCTGATGTTATACCAAAAAATATTCTTATGATAGGAAGTACAGGGGTAGGAAAAACCGAAATAGCAAGAAGACTTGCTAAAATGATGGAATTACCTTTTATTAAGATTGAAGCAAGTAAGTATACAGAAGTTGGTTTTGTGGGTCGTGATGTAGAGTCTATGATTCGTGACTTAGCAGCTATCTCACTCAAGCTTGTAAGAGAAAATGAAAATAATAAGAATAGTGAAAAGATAGAAGCCTATATAGAAAATAAAATTATAGAAAAACTTCTACCACCCCTTCCCTCAGGTGTAAGCCAGCAAAAAAAAGATGATTATGATGCCTCATTTGCTCGCATGCAAAAAAAGTTTGAAGCTGGAAGCCTTGATCATTTACTCATTACTATAGAAATGCCTGCACCTGCTTTTGATATGGAAGATAGTGGTCTCCCTCCACAAATGGCAAATGTCCAAGAATCTATTTCAAAAGTTCTTGGTGGTATCAATAAAAAAGGTAAAGAAAAAGAAGTTACAGTAAAAGAAGCCAAAAAGATACTAGCAATGGAAGCAAGCCAAGAGCTACTTGATGATGATAAGCTCAAAGAACTTGCAATTGAAAAAGTAGAACAGGGTGGTATTATATTTTTGGATGAAGTTGATAAAATAGCTGTACCCGCTAATAGTCAAGGTCGACAAGACCCTAGTAAAGAGGGAGTACAAAGAGATCTTTTACCTATTGTAGAAGGAAGTAGCGTACATACCAAGCTAGGACTTATCAATACAGATCATATTTTATTTATTGCAGCAGGAGCATTCCACCTAAGCAAACCTAGTGATCTTATTCCCGAACTTCAAGGACGATTTCCACTAAGAGTAGAACTCAATAGTCTTGATGAAGAGGTACTCTACCGTATTTTAACAGAGCCAAAAAATTCTCTTATCAAACAATATAAAGCATTACTAAAAGTAGAAGATGTAGACCTTGTATTTGGTGAAGATGCTTTAAGACTTATCGCACATTACTCTTTTTTAGCCAATGAAAAAACAGAAGATATTGGTGCAAGAAGGTTACATACTGTGATGGAGAAAATACTTGAAGAGATTAGCTTTGAGGCTGATGAACATCAAGGTGAAGAGATAGAAGTTGATACACAACTAATCAAAGATAAACTAGGCAAAGTAGTAGAAGATGAAGATACTACTCGATATATTCTGTAATTATAAAAAGAGAAAAATATGTATGAAAATGTAAAAACAAAAGCAGGATTTGTCGCGGTAGTCGGTCGTCCAAATGCAGGTAAAAGCACACTTCTTAACCATCTTGTTGGTGAGAAATTAGCAATGGTTTCTAAAAAAGCACAGGCAACTCGCAAACGCATGAATATAATTGTTATGCATGAAGATTCTCAAATTATCTTTGTGGATACACCAGGAATACACCAAAAAGAGCGTCTCCTTAATCAATTTATGCTAGATGAAGCACTCAAAGCTATGGGAGATAGTGATTTGATTATCTTTTTGGCTCCTGCTACAGATAAAGTAACAGAATATGAAAAGTTTTTGGCACTCTCTCAATCTAAAAATATTAAACATATTATACTTCTTACCAAAGTAGATCATCTAAAACAAGGTGATCTTCTAAAAAAATTAGGTGAGTATCAGAAGTATCAAGAGAAATTTGAAGCTATTATTCCATTCTCTGTGAATAAAAATATTGGTAAAAAATCACTTTTGAATGAAATAAGCAAGTATCTTCCTAATTCACCTTTTTTATATGATACAGAAATACTTACAACTGATAATATTCGAGATATATATAAAGAATTAATACGAGAAGCTATTTTTGATAATGTAAGTGATGAGCTTCCTTATGAAAGTGATGTAACTATTGAGAAGATAGAAGAGAGTGATGAAATGGATCGTATCTTTGCTACTATTGTTGTAGAAAAAGAGACTCAAAAGGGTATTATCGTAGGAAATGCTGGTGAAACCATCAAACGATTAGGAAAAACTGCAAGAAAACAAATGGAACTTTTCTCTGGAAAAAGAATATATTTAAATCTTTTTGTCTCTGTTAAAAGAGGATGGAGCAAAAATCGTGATGGGTTAGAAGAGTTTGGGTATATTATTTAATGACAATTAAATAATCAAGAGAGTATAAAACTCTCTCTTTTTAGAGAGTAAGAAGGTTTTAATATTAAAGCA
>JADGER010000046.1 GCA_016744315.1 Sulfurovaceae bacterium | reverse complement strand
AAGGAGTGTAAAGAACGCTACGACTCCGAATATTTTAAGTTCTTTCATTCTTTACTCCTTAAAGCTTTTTTTCTGATTTAGTAATAATAGGTAGTGCAACCCACAATGCGAAGAACAATAGTGCCGAAACAAGACCGATATTGGCAAATAATGTATCTGTTGGAGGTAATTTACCCATAAATGTTAATACAAGCATATCCACTAACATAAGCCAGAACCAAATATTAAATAGTCCTCTTCTACTAGCTGGAGCAACATTTGGACTTCTATCTAAGAAAGGAAGTGCAAAGAATATAACTTGTGCAATAGCAAATGCTACCAAACCAAGGTCTTTACTAAATGGTCTTAAAATTTCATAACTCCATAAAAAATACCACTCAGGGTAAATATGTGCTGGTGTTTTGAGTCCATCTGCTGGGTCAAAGTTAACTGGATCCATTGCAAACTGGAAATGATAGAATGTTAAATAAAAGAAAAGAATAAAATAGATACCTAGAACAAATACATCTTTACTTAAGAATACTGGACTAAATGGAATAACTTTTGATTCTTTAACTTTCCCTGCTTTATAAAGCTCTGCAGCTTCTTCAAAGTCTATTTCTGCACCTTCTTGGTTGTTAACATGTGGCAAACGAAGTGCACCAAAGTGAAGTACAATAAGACCAATAATAGCTAACGGTAACAAAAGAACATGAAGCATAAAGAATCGTGTTAAGAACGCATCACCAGGAACATAATCTCCTCTTAACCACTCAACTAAAGCATACGCTTCAAGTGATCCACCAGAAAATAAGTTAGTAATAACCATACCAGCCCAATAACTCATTTGTCCCCAAGGAAGCATATATCCAGAAAAGGCTTCTGCTGAGAAAGTAACAAATAAAAGCATACCAGAAAGCCAAATAAGCTCTCTACCTTTTTTATATGAACCGTAGTAGATACCTGTAAACATATGAATATAAATAATCAAGAATACCAATGATGCAGCGACACCGTGGACATGTCTCCATAACCAACCATAACCAACTTCACTCATAATTGTATAATTTACACTATCAAATGCCAAGTTTACATCTGGCTTGTAGTACATTAAAAGAAAAATACCACTTACAAGAAGTATACCAAAAGTTGCTGCCAAAACCATACCCATTGCCCATAGGAAATTAATATCTTTTGGAATCCAATATTCAGTTTGCATTACTTTTTTAAGCGTATTAACCGCTAATCGCTGATCCAACCATTCGTTTAAATTCTTTGCTTTTTCAAAATGTGCCATACTCTCCCCTTATACCGTCAAGCCAGCGGCTAGCATTTTTTCATACTCAGGTCCTGCTTCACCAAGTACAATTTTTGTGCCGTCTACTTTAAATGGTGGAACTTCTAATGGACTTGGTGGAGGACCAAAAATTTCATGACCACTAGCATCGAACTCACCACCATGACAAGCACATTTAAACTTGAATTCATCTGCTAAATATGCAGGAATACATCCAAGGTGCGTACAAAGACCTATAGAGATATGAAATCTATCAGAACCTACGATAACATCTCTATCATCTGCTTTCATCTCAGCTGTTTTCTTCAAAACAAAGATAGGTTTCCCTCTCCATTTCTCTACATTTAATACATTTGGCTGTGCTGTACTTACATCTACTGTTGTAAATCCTGCTGCCTTTACGCTAGGAAGTGGATCCCAGCTTCGTTTCATTGCATATAGAGCGGCTAAACCACCTACAGCAGTGAAACCACCAAGTGCTACACCCATAAAGTCTCTTCTACTACTCATACCTTTCCTTTAATAAAAATTTAATCTTATGATTATAGTCCAAATACTATTAAGAGCTTATAAATTAATTCTATTCATAATATTTATCATAGTAATATCACCATAATTTATCACTTTATTATTCTCTGGAATCTCTTTCTTTAGTATGGATTCTAAATTAATATTATCAAAGCTATCAATAATATTGATACCAAATGAGTCTAACTTATCTAAAAGACAAAGAGAATCATCTTTTTGTTTACAATATACTACTTTTGCTCCAGAGGCTCTTGCTTCTAATGCAGTTTGAGAGGAAGCTGTTACAACCTCTGTACTTGTACGAATTAATTCTTTGTACTCTTCTGGTTCATGCAGTCTAATAAATATTTTTGCTAAAGCATCTTCATATTTGACAAAAAAGTAGTTCCCAAGAATAAGTTCCATATTAGATTTACTAAAAAATTCTGATTGAGCTAAAATTGCTTTATCATAATCTGAATCTCCAAAGAAAAACACTCTACGGTCAACTTTTTCTAAAATGTCAAAATAATCTTTGTCTACTATAAGTGAAGAGAAATTTTCATCAGAAGGACTCATTACTACTTCTCCATGCAAAGAAACAGTATCACAACTATCTAATACATGAAATAGCGTAGAATATTCTTTAGTATATCTTTCTATCCGTCCTCTATCTTCTTCTGGTGTATCAATAAAAACTACATCATCTTTTTGTGCTATAACATCTACATCCATAATAGTTTCCAAAGTTACAGCGTCACCTACGCCAAACTCTTTGGCTACTAAACCTGCTCTAAAATCATTGACAAAAAGTTGTACTTGCACACCTTGATCTTTTAATAAATTAATCAAAGCTACACCTCTTTTGACTCTATCTAAACCCCATTTATGTCCACTAAACGCATAATAATATATTTTCATTACTTATCACTTATCCCTTCTATTATTTCTAATGCTCTTCTTTTTGCCTCTTCAACCTCATCCAGAACTAATGAGACTGCCATACGACGACCAATATGCGACTCTGGTTTCCCAAAGACTCTTACAAAACTATCTTTAGTAAATGCACTATTTGGTATATCAAGTATTGGACTAGCTTTGCTATTTTTGGCTTTGTACGCTCCACTTGCTCCTGATCCATAAAAAGTATAATCAAGAGGTAATCCAAGAATAGCTCTTATATGTAATGCAAATTCACTTTGACTTTGAGTAATAAGTGTCACCATTCCTGTATCATGTGGGCGAGGAGATAATTCAGAAAAGTAAACTTCATCATCTTTAACAAAAAACTCAACACCAAATATCCCACGACCTCCCAAACCATCAGTAACAGCTTTGGCTATATCTTGAGCTTTTTTCAAAGCTCTAGGAGTCATTGACATAGGTTGCCATGAAAGAATATAATCTCCATCTTTTTGGATATGTCCTATAGGCTCACAAAATGTTGTACCTGTTTCATTGCGTACACTCAAAAGTGTAATCTCATAATCAAAAGCAACAAACTCTTCTACAATAAGCTCACTTGCGTCACCCCTAGCCTCTTTAGCAATCTCCCAAGAAGAAGCAATATCTTTTGGACTTCTTGCAATACTTTGTCCATGACCAGAACTACTCATTACAGGTTTAATTACACAAGGAAAACCAATTTTTTGTGCTGATACTTCTAATGCTTCTAGTGTGGTAACAAACTCATAATTACTTGTTTTTAATCCCAACTCTTCAGAAGCAAAAACACGAATATTTTTACGGTTCATAGTTTTATTAACTGCTTCAGCATTTGGAATCACATGAAAGCCTTCTGCTTCAGCGTCAAAGAGAGCTTCTATGCTCAAAGCTTCTACTTCTGGCAAAATATATGTGGGTTTTTCTTTGCGGATAAGTTCCAAAAGAGCTTGACGGTCTTGCATATCTACTACACAAGCCTTATTTGCCACAAGATGTGCTGGAGCATTTGCATATCTATCTACTGCAATAACTTCTATACCCAATCTTTGTGCTTCTATAGCAACTTCTTTTCCAAGTTCTCCCGAACCCAAGAGCATAATCTTAATAGCATCTGCTTGTAGTGGTGAGGTAAATATCATAAGCAACCTTCTTTTATTTAATATAAGAAGATTTTAGCGAAAATTTTATTTAAACCCTATTGCTTATTAAAGTTTCTTTCTAAGTTTCCTATCCACTCGGCTTGACTTGCTTGTAGCGATTGACAACTTCCATAAAATTGTAAATCTTTGGCATAGGCAGGTGAACTAGCTTTTAGATTATCATTAAGCTCTTGAAGCTTTTTGAGTATCTCTAGCTTATCACTACGACATCGCACACTCTTTGCAAAATTAATATTATTATCTTTATCATAAAGCAATATATTAGGTGTCTCAGAAGATCCAATAGAAGCAAAACAGTCGCGAACTCTTTGCTGAGTCGCTTTGGCTACTAATCTATTGTACTGTTTTGTTTTATTCTCATCTTCTGCAAAATATTGCTTGGCATTTATATCATTAAAGAGCCGTAAATAAGTACTGATTCCCACATTTAGAGTTGCTTCGTGTGTATAATGTGCCGTATAAAGACCTCTTTGTGCTTGTTTGTAAGAAGTATAACTATCATTAGGTGCATGCGTATAATTATAGCGTTCGCTACACCATTTGCTCTCTTTAAGTGTCTTAACTCTAAGAGGATAGAGTGTTGAAGAGAGTTTAGAAGCATTTGCATGTAAATTTCTCACTTCATTTGGATAATCTGTAATAGAACCTACATTTACTTCTATTACTTTTGCATCTACAATATATCCTGAATGTGTATGAGCAGAGATATAGCCAATGGCATAAGGGTTTTTATCTATAATATCTGTAATCCACTTTTTTTCTTTACTTTCAAACTCTTCAAGGGGATGATGCCCAAATATCATAAATTTCTCTTTTCTCTTGCGGTGTTCTTCACTCCATTTTTCAATAATAATTTGTTGGGCTTTGGTGATACCTGCCATATTACCAGGATTACGATAGCCATTTATTTGAAGATAGCCTAATACATTAAGCGGTCTTTTATCATAATTAGCTGTATCAATCACTATACCCTTTAGGCTTTTTTGTCTATATTGAGAAGGTATAGTTATCTCTTGAATCAAAAATGAACTATATTCATCATGCTCTGTAGCAAATCGCTGAACAAATATCCGTTGTACAAAAGCATCTTTAGTATCTGCTGTATACTCTCCTGTGGTATCTTGGGGATAATAAATAGGAATATACGCTAAATAACGATTAATAAATTTCCCTTTTGTAAATCGTTTACTCTCATTTCCCTCATCATTTGGGACAGGATAAGTATTATCACAGGCTGTTGCCCATTGTTGTTTGAGTGTACTTCCTTGCCCTGCGGATACACCATACCAATAAAAATCATGATTACCTGGAGCCATAACAAACTTATTTTTATCTACAGAAGAGACTAAAGAATCTTCAAATCTATTCCACTCATTTAAACATGCAATATTTAAAGCATCTCCCAAATGAATAACTAATTTCTCTTTGCTTTTATGCTGTTGTAGTGTTAAGTCAAGTAACTCTTTGGAAAAAATATCTAATTGTGGTGGTCGAATGGCTACTTTGGTAAGTTTATCTGCATAGAAGTTTCTTAAAATTGCAGGGTCAGTATAGATATTATTAAATTGATTATCACCAACAAGTAAAATAGGATATTTAAGTGTGTCTATATTAGATTTAGGAAAAGATTGTTCCTTTTTGATAGTATGCCAAACATGTTTTTCACTAGCTTTTTTGGCAGTACAGCCCATAAACATCAAAAGCCATGAGAATATTAAAACAGCTACTATTTTTGACATCCATTACCCCTTTATCTGCTCTTTAAGGACATCAATATGTACATCCAAATTAAATTGATCATTTGCTTTAAGCCTTTGTAACTCTTTCTCAAACTTCACTTCCACAGCATCCATAAGCCCCAAAAGTTTTTCTCGTGTCTCTTGCGAAATATCTTCTTGTCTAAGATTACTATAAGAGCTTGTCACCTTGGCGATACCATCTATATAAACAACCAAAAATTTTCTAGCATTTCGTATATCTTTTGGGTCATCAATAATGGCATCTAATATAATATTAGCTCTCTCTAGGGCTAGAGTAATCTTTTTGTGCAAAAGTGTATCACTCATAGTTTCAATATCTTCTTCAATCTCTTTTATCTTATCTTGTGCTTCTTGAAGAGTTTCAAAAACAATATCAGGAGATATATCTCCAAAATCATCAATTTTATCTACTTTTGGATCAAATCCATAATAAAGCCAATAGCCACAACTAGAAAGAATAGCAAAAAACAATGAATCTATTAATCCCATCTTACCAGCTACAAATGCACTAAAAAAAGTACTAATAGCAAGTAAATATGCAGAAAGTTGCTTGTATGGAATTTTGGGTGCTTTTGTTAGTTTGGCTTTATTATAATCCATCTCTTGAGCAAAACCTATCTTGGAGAGAACTATCACCCCAAAAAATAGCACAAAAGCCACACTATTAAGCAAAAAAGCCATATAGTGCGTACCAAATAAGGCAATGACCACACTCAAAAAGAGAGGAAATAAAAATATATAGAGTAAAAAACCCTTTTTAATAATTCTAGCATCAGTTGCTTTTGGATTATACCGTTTAGCACTACTCATCATACACTCCTAAAACAACAGTCTCAAAGGAGCGATCACAGCAGACCCCACACTAAAAACAAGAAAAATAAAACCAAATATTTTTTTATAACCTGAGACCATTTGAATCCTTTGAATAGATAATTACATAGATTATATCATAAAGCCCCTCTTTAAACAAAATAGTAAGAAAAACCTCATTTTAATTAAAAAAATATAATATAACTTGACATTTATTGATATTTTTATTATACTTTGTTAAATATTTACTAGAAAGGTAAAAAAATGCATGAATCTAAAGCATCAAAAAACCCCTTAAATAATCTTTTATGGATTATAAGCGTGGTAGCTACTAGTTTGATACTCTCTATTATCAAAAATTTAGCACCTCATCAATATATTGCTAGTTGGGATATTGTCTCCTATCTATTATTACTTTTACCACTTATCTACCTCATTTATATAAAAGAGATAGCTAATCCTTTTACAAAATGGATTATTCCATTTATTATTATTTTAATTTATGATGTTTTTTATTATAACAATGATTTAGTTGTAGATTTTTTACCTCTTGTTATCTATGGAATGATTGCTATGCTTTATTTGGGAAGTATGCAGTCTATGGAGTATCTTTTTCAAGTGTTTATCCCAAAAATTAATTACTCTGCAAAAATATTTACTATTATCGGTATGCTTATTAAACCTGTTTTATCTCTTAAAAAATATCAACAAGAGCTTTTTAAAAATGCTCTTTATATGCGTATTGCATTAGCTCTTTTGATTACACTTCCTGTTATGGGACTATTTTTGACTCTTTTTATGGCATCAGACCCTAATTTTAGCCATTTTATAGAAAATCTATTTTCATTTTCTAATCCTTTTAAAGCATATCATGCTTTTACCGTACCTATTGTCTTTTTCTTCTTTTTACTTCTATTTGGGTATTCCATCTCCAATACAAACCATAGAAAAATAACTTTTGATACAGATCCTTTTGATCGTGTAATTATTGGTATTTTTTTAGCTTCTTTAAACTTTTTATTTATTAGTTTTTTACTCTTTCAATTAGCATATATTTTTGGTGGAGAGAGTTATCTCAATAATACGGGTATTAATATCTCCTATTATGCACGAGAAGGTTTCTTTCAATTAGCTACTGTTATGAGTATTGTTATCTTTATTTTTCTTATTATTATTTATCGCTATAAAAATGAAAAGCTAATAGCTATTATGATGAGTGGTCTTATGCTACAAACTATGGTAATAGGATATGCTTCACTCAAAAAAATGTATCTGTATCAATCATTAAAAGGTGCTACTGTACTACGATATTATGTAGAATGGTTTGACTATTTATTACTAGTATTCCTACTTCTAGGCATTATATACCTTTTTATCAAACGACCATTTTATTACATGCTTAATCTTATAGTTATTCTTGGGTTAATCTCATTTACTACAGTAGCATCACTCAATATAGATGGCATAGTAGCCAAACAAAATATAGCACAATTTACAAACAAGCCCAAAAAGCTAGACAAAGAACTTATCTCTAACCTCTCTATTGATGCACTCCCTTATATTCAACAAACTGATATTAAAATCAAAATATTTCATAAGAATCAAAGAAATTGTAATAAATTCAATAATTATCATCTAGGCTATTGTGAAAAAATAGCTAAATATGGTGAGAATAAAATAGAATTTATAGATTTTAGAAGTAAATATGAGAAAGGACAAAGATAATGATAATGATACAAAGAAGAATTACTATTCCTTTGAGTTTTTTTCTCTTGTTGTGCTACATAATATTCTTAGCTGATACAGCCGATTATAATTTTGCTTTTTATTTAGTGGGATATATTCCTTATGGAGATAAAATAATGCATGCATTACTCTTTGGGACGATGGCATTTGCATTAAACTATGGTTTAACATATAAAAGTCTTAAAGTAAAAATATTCCAACCTACTCAAATACAACTAGGAGCAGTAATAGTTCTTCTCTTTGCATTCTTTGAAGAAATGAGTCAATACTTCATCCCATCTAGAACTTTTGACCTATGGGATTTAGTAGCAGATGGAGTTGGGGTAATTTTGTTCTCATATTGGAGGGTGAAATGTTAAATATATTAATAATCAATCCTCCACACATCTCCATAGGGAGTAGAATTCCTCAAGAAAAATTACCTCCTTTAGGTCTATTATATATAGGAGGCTCTATTATAGATTCTGGCTATAGAAAAGTCAAACTCCTAAATGCAGACTATTCAAATATGAGTATTCAAAATATCATATTAGAAGTTCAAGATATTCCTCCAAATATAGTATTGATAGGACATTCAGGTTCAACATCTGCACATCCTACAGTTATTGAAATTAGTAAATATATCAAAAAGATATTACCAAAGACAACTATTATTTATGGTGGCATCTATCCATCATATCATGCCTATGAGATTTTGAGAGACAATAACTCTATTGATTTTATTGTCAAAGGTGAGGGAGAAGAGACTATCAAGCAACTTATCCCTGCTATTGAAAAAAATAAATATTCTCATTTGAAAGGTATAGCCTATACAAGTGAGGGGCAAGTGATTATCACTCCTGATGCTCCAACTATCAAAAATTTAGATGATTATCGTGTGGGCTGGGAATTGATAGATATAGCTGATTATAGTTATTGGGGAGATAAGCGAGCTGTTGTTATCCAATTTTCTAGAGGATGCCCTCACAAATGTTCCTACTGTGGTCAAAAAGATTTTTGGGAAAGCTGGCGACATCGTGACCCACAACTCTTTGCCAAAGAGTTAGCACGACTCAATAGAGAAGAGGGAGTAGAAGTCTTCAACTTTGCAGATGAAAATCCCTCTACAAATAAAAGAGTTTGGAAACAATTTTTAGAAGCAATTATTGCTGAAAATATTGATATTTCACTAGTTGCTTCTACTCGCACAGATGATATTGTTAGAGATGAAGATATTTTATACTTATATAAAAAAGCTGGCTTTGAACGATTTTTACTTGGGATAGAAAACTATAACGAGAATACTCTAAATAAAATAAAAAAAGGTACAACTGTAGAGATTGATAGAAAAGCAATTGAATTACTTCGTAAACATAATATTTTATCAATGGCAACTTATGTTTTTGGTTTTGAAGAAGAGAGTATCAAAGATTACTGGTATGGATTACGAAAAATTATCTCTTATGACCCTGATCAGATTCAGATGCTCTACGCTACACCTCACAGATGGACAAACTATTTTCAAGAAGTCAAACACAGAAAAATCATTCAACCAAATCTAAAGAAGTGGGACTATAAACATCAGATTATGAGTATTGAGAAAGTTTCTCCTTTAGCATTATTTCTATCTGTAAAAATAATGGAGCTTATTTTACAACTTAGACCAAAAGCTTTAAAAAGATATCTATTTCATCCTGACAAAAAAATTAGAACTGCCATACATTGGTACTATAAAATGGGTAGAAGAGTTTGGTTTCATGAAGTATATAATTTCTTTTTTGATGATAATAAACTCAAAAAAGGAACACCACTAAATGAATTTTGGAATCATTTTAAAAAATCAAAAAAAGGACAAATATAATGCAATATTACGACATAACAATAATTGGGGCAGGACCTGCTGGGGCTTCATTGGCTAGGAGTCTTGGAGGAGAGTATAGAGTTTTATTAGTAGATAAACGGGCTTTAGACAAAGAACCAAGTAATCATATCAAAAATTGTGGTGGGCTTATTGCTCCTGATGCTCAGAGGGCTTTGGCATCTTTTGGAATTAGTTTACCAAAATCTGTGCTTGACTCTCCACAATCTTTTGCTTTTGAGACTGTTGATTGTGATAATGATATAGTCCAAACCTATCAAAGACATTATATTAATGTAGATAGAGAACGATTTGATAGATGGTTAGTCTCATTATGTGATGATAAAGTAGAGATGTTATTTTCTACACGCTATAGAGAATCTATAAAAATAGAGGAAGGCTACAAAGTTACACTTTTAGAAAAAGGTGTCAAAAAAGAGATAACTACTTCTATAATAGTAGGAGCAGATGGTGCAAATTCTAGAGTTAAGCGAGAGCTTTTAGGAGTACAAAAATATCCACTAAAAAGATATATTAGTATACAAGAGTGGTTTCCAAATGATGATAATATTAATCAGTTTGTAGCTATATTTGATGAAGAAATTAGTGATTTTTATTCATGGATTATTCCCAAAGAAGAGGGTGTAATATTTGGATCTGCTATAGAAGAAGGCAAAAATGCTACAACGCTACATAATCTTCAAAAAACTAAACTCAAAAAATATGGATATAACTTTTCTAACCCATATAAGAGAGCAGGAGCATTTATTTTGCGTCCTCTCTCAAACAAAGAGATATGTTTGGGCAAAGGTTCCGTTGCACTTATTGGTGAAGCATCAGGATTTATTAGTCCAACTTCCGCAGAAGGTATAAGTTATGCTATGTTATCAGGTACTATGCTCGCAGAATCTTTATTAGAAGATAAAGAAAACTTTCAGGCTCTTTATTTGGATAAAAGTAAGGTACTCAAACAAAATATCACTAAAAAAATGCTCAAATATCCATTAATTTATAATAAAAATATTAGAAAGATAGTACTAAAACAAGGACTTGGAGCAATAAAAAATGTGTGATTAATTATAGGATAGCTTTTTTTGGTTAAAATATCAAAAAATATATAAAGGAAAATTATGAAAAAACTAACTCCTCTTATTGTGTTGGGACTCTTTTTGGTTTCGGTAGTATTGATGATTTTGGGTATGAACAATGCTATGAATGTAGCACACCCTGAACAAGGTAGCAAGCCACAAATTACACAGTCACAATAACTATTATTATGAGAAAAAAGATTATTATATCTCTTCTTGCAAGTACAGTACTCCTTGAAGCCAATTGGAATAGTGCTATAGATGACTTAAAAGACGAGGCAAAATTAGTATGGAAAAAACAGACAGAGTTTATTCATACTAAAGAGCCTGATGAAAATAGCACAGTTCGTTATGAGCGACTACGAAAAGAGCATTTTAATGCTATATGGGAAGATGTTATTACAAACCTCGAAAAGGCTTTGCTACTTAACAAAAAAATAACCCAAGCACCCCAATCAGCTTTTTTTGGAGCAGACAAAGACTCTTTACAAAAAGAGTTTAACAGCGTTCTTGATAATATTATTATGCTACTACTTGATGATAATATTCTTAATTATCGCAAAAATATCCGTAACGACCAAGAAGATATAAGCTTATTAGAAAAGTCTATCTTACGCTATAGAGAACAAAAAATAACCGCCCCCCAAGAGAGCCATATTAAAACTACACAAAGTGACTATATCCAAAAAATATCTGATGCAAAAGAAGAAATAGCACTAAGAAGAAATAGAATTATTCAAACAAAAATTAGTATGAGTGAAAATTTTGAACAATTGGGAATCAATCTTACTCCTATACAAATAGATGTACTTCTCTCACGCGTAGATGGCGATGATATTATAGCTATGACTCTAATGATGGATGTACTCAAACAAATTACTCTACAACTTTTGGGGATTATGCAAGAGTCTGGAGAAGAACTCCATCATGCCAAAAAATATTATGGCATGCACACTGTACTTCTTGAACTTGTCGTTTATGTACAACAAAACCTTATCAATAAAATCAATCTAACTTATATTCCTAAAATAGATAAAATACTCAATGATACAAAAAAGATTTTAACAATAACAAACCAAAAAATATCTAGCGAAGAAAATCTCCAAAGAAAATCAATCTATTACAAAAATTATGAAGCACAAAAAATGACATTTAAAGTAGCCACACTCTACAAAAAAAATCTTCAAGATGAACTCAAACAGATAAGTAAAGCCAAAAAAGTAAGCCAAAAAAATCTTGATGTCTCCAAAAATACCTTTGAAACAGTCACACTAAGTAGTGATTTATTTAAGATTATCTCAACAAGTCAAGAGATGATGCAAGAAGTGATGCAACTCCAAATCCCTGCAATTATACCCTTTGAGAATATGAAAATGCAAGAGAAGTTTCAGGAGTTGACAAAGAAGATTAGAGGGTAGTAACAGATTAGTTTGTCTGCAAGTATATTAAGTGCCTTTTGGATAAAATCATTCTGAAGATAAACCCATAACTTTAAAACAATCAGGAGAAAAAAATGAAAAAAGCCGAAAGTATAGAAGAGATTTATCAGGTTTTTGCACCTGAAAAATATTTACAAAAGGGTGATGAAGAATTTTATGTAAATTTATATAATAAAGATTTACAACGCTTTGTCAATGAGTTAATTAAAAACCCCATTCCTTCTAAAAGTTTTTTTATTGCTGGGCAAAGTGGAAATGGGAAAAGCACGATATTAAGTCTTTTGGATACAGAACATCCAACTATTAAGACTAAGTATGAATTGCGATACCTTTCAGGGAAAGAGTTATTCAAATATAATGATATAAATATTATTGACTTATTATTAATGATAGGTGCAAACTTAATCCAAGAGAGTGAAGTATTACAAGAAAAATATTTTGAATCCCTAAATAAACTTCAAGCATCTCATGATGGTTTATTACAAATAGAATCTACAAATACAAACAATAAAACGAAAGAAGGAAAAGCATCTGCATCATTAGGACTTAATATTAATTTTTTGAATATTTTTAAAACAGAAACAACTTTAGAAACTTCATATAATGAGAATAATGCTCTTCGTGAAACAGCAAGAAAGATTTTTAAGACCAAAGAATCTGACTTGATACGACTTATTAATGAAATTATTTTAGATTATAAAGTAGCAGAAGGAGATTCAAAAGATATTTTATTGGTTATTGATGATTTAGAGAAGAAGGAAAATATTGATGCCCTATTTCTCAAAGAATTACAACATCTTGATAGTATTAATATCACAAAAATTATCACAATGCCTATACATCTAAGAAGAAGTGAAACTTTTCAAAGTAAAGATGTAAGAGAGTTTGCTTTGAAATTAAATAACTTTGATGATGATCCAAATAATGAAGATAGAGAGTTATTAAAAGAAGTGGTTAACAGTAGAATTGCAAATCCAGAGTTAATTGATAATAATGCTATTGATACAGCAATTAAATACAGTGGAGGGAATTTAAGACAATTAATTAGACTGGTTCAATTAAGTGCTAATGAAGCAGATACTTTTGGTGCTATCAAAATAGAAGATAAAGAAATTTCTTTTGCCATAGAATTTTTACAAAGAGGTCTTTCCTCTCCAACAATGATGATGCAAACATTTCTCAATGAAATATTAAAATATAAAGTATTAACTTCTGATACACCCGAAAGCTTACAAAGTTTAGGTAAAGCAATTAAAATGGGATTAGTTTTTGCCTATTTTAATGGGAAGATATGGTATGAAATCAATCCCATTATCAAAGAAATAATAAAAGACTATGAACAAAGTTCAAATTAATGCTAAAGGAATATCTTACGAGTTCTGAACATTTAATGTTTAAGAGAATTGATAAACTCTTAACTCTAAGAAAAAATACCTCATCTTTAATACTATTAGGTGTAAATTCAAATGCTTTAGCTCGAGAAGTAAAAAAATATTTCCTAAATAAAGAAGAGATAAAAGAATATAACCCCCACTCAAAAAATATCTTACTTGATTTAATAAAAGAACCAAGCAAAGATATTTTACTTATCAATCTTTATGAACATAAAAATATAAAACAAATATCTCAAAATCTACAATTTTCAAGAGATTTTATCCCTGAATATAAATTAAAATTGATTTTTATTTTTGACAAAGAGAGTTTGGAATATATTATAGAAAATTGTTTTGACTTTTATTCTACTAATAGTTTTTCCTACCAATTCACCGACCATTCCTACACCTTTGAGCGTTCTCAAATAGTAACTAATTCTAAACTAAGTGATGCTATAAAAAGATATGAAAAATCTCAAAATTTAAAACCTAAACTAGAGATAGAATTACTTTTTAATGTAGGTAAAGAAGCTTATGCTATTTCTAATTTAGAGTTATCTATGGAGTATTATCAAAAATCAGAAAAATTGGCTAGAGAGAATAATCTAAACTTTGAAATATCAGCTATTTTAGGAAATATAGGTCTTATCTATCAAGCTAAAGGTGATTTAGACCAAGCACTAAAGTATCAAAAAGAGTCTTTGCAGATAGAAAAAGAGATTGGTCATACTCAAGGTATTGCAAACTCTTTAGGTAATATAGGAAATATCTATAGTCATAAAGGTGATTTAGACCAAGCACTAAAGTATCAAAAAGAGTCTTTGCAGATACAAAAAGAGATAGGTTATACTCAAGGTATTGCTAGTTCTTTAGGTAATATAGGTCTTATCTATCAAGCTAAAGGTGATTTAGACCAAGCACTAAAGTATCAAAAAGAGTCTTTGCAGATACAAAAAGAGATAGGTTATACTCAAGGTATTGCTAGTTCTTTAGGAAATATAGGTCTTATCTATCAAGCTAAAGGTGATTTAGACCAAGCACTAAAGTATCAAAAAGAGTCTTTGCAGATACAAAAAGAGATTGGTCATACTCAAGGTATTGCAAACTCTTTAGGTAATATAGGAAATATCTATCAAGCTAAAGGTGATTTAGACCAAGCACTAAAGTATCAAAAAGAATCTTTGCAGATAAAAAAAGAGATTGGTCATACTCAAGGTATTGCAAACTCTTTAGGTAATATAGG